>NZ_JBFUHG010000012.1:0-172207 GCF_056402515.1 Cellulomonas sp. P4_A2 | reverse complement strand
CGCCTCATCGTCCCCGGCAAGCAGAACCTGTCCATCGCCATGACGATCGTCATCGGGATCATCGGGTCGTTCGTCGGCGGGTTCCTGGGCTACCTGCTGTTCCACAAGGACGCCGACGACGGCTTCCTGCAGCCCGCCGGCCTCATCGGGTCGATCATCGGCGCGATCATCGTGCTGCTGATCTGGATCCGCGTCGGCGGCCGCCGCTCGATCACCAACTGACCCCGCGCCGGGTCCCGGTCGTCACGGCCGGGACCCGCGATCGCCGGCCACGCTCACACGTTGAAGCGGAACTCCACCACGTCGCCGTCGGCCATCACGTAGTCCTTGCCCTCGATGCGAGCCTTGCCGGCCGCGCGGGCGGCGGCGACGGAGCCGGCGGCGACGAGGTCGTCGAACGAGATGACCTCGGCCTTGATGAAACCCTTCTGGAAGTCGGTGTGGATCACACCGGCCGCCTGCGGGGCGGTCCAGCCCTGGTGGATGGTCCAGGCGCGGGACTCCTTGGGGCCGGCGGTCAGGTAGGACTGCAGGCCGAGGGTGTGGAAGCCGACGCGGGCCAGCTGGTCGAGGCCGGCCTCCTCCTGCCCGTTGTCGGCGAGCATCTCCTTGGCCTCGTCGGGCTCGAGCTCGACGAGCTCGGACTCGAACTTGGCGTCGAGGAAGATGGCGTCGGCGGGGGCGACCAGCGCGCGCAGCTCGTCCTGGAACGCGGTGTCGGCCAGGCCCGCGTCGTCGGTGTTGAAGACGTAGATGAACGGCTTGCTCGTCATGAGCTGCAGCTCGTCGAGGTGCTCGATCGTCTTGCCGCTGCGTGCCAGGGTCGTGCCGGTCTCGAGGATGGCGAACGCCTCCTGCGCGGCGGCGAGCAGACCGGGGTCGGCCTTCTTGGCGCGAACCTCCTTCTCGAGACGCGGGATCGCCTTCTCGAGGGTCTGCAGGTCGGCGAGGATCAACTCGGTGTTGATGATCTCGATGTCGTCCTTGGGGTTCACCTCGCCCGAGACGTGCACCACGTCCGGGTCGGCGAAGGCTCGGGTGACCTGGCAGATCGCGTCGGCCTCGCGGATGTTGGCGAGGAACTTGTTGCCCAGGCCCTCGCCCTCGCTCGCGCCCTTCACGATGCCGGCGATGTCCACGAAGGACACGGTCGCGGGCAGGATCCGCTCGGAACCGAACAGCTCGGCGAGGGTCTCCAGCCGAGGGTCCGGGAGCGGGACCACGCCGACGTTCGGCTCGATCGTCGCGAAGGGGTAGTTCGCCGCGAGGACCGACGCACGGGTCAGCGCGTTGAACAGGGTGGACTTGCCGACGTTGGGCAGGCCGACGATGCCGATGGTGAGTGCCACGTCGGACGAGTCTACGGGGCCGACGAGACGCTCAGGCGAACGCCATGATCCGGCGCAGCAGGTCGGCGCCGTTGCGCTCCAGCGTCCGGCCGCCCACGCGCAGCCCCACGACGAGCAGGAGGCCACCGAGCAGCACCCCGACGACGAGAGTCGCCCAGCCCAGCGAGGCGTCCGACTGCGACACCGCGAGGAACGCCAGTACCGCCTCGGGCAGGCTGAGCGCGAGGACCGCGGACCAGCCGACGAGCTGCGAGGTCACCGCGACCATCGAGGCACCCTGACGGGTCTGGAACGGGTTGTCCCCCGGCTGCTGGACCGGGTAGACGACGAGCGCGGACACGATGCTCGCGCCGCCGAACGCCGTGCAGAGCACCCCGGTCGAGACGCCGAGCAGGGCGGGGATCGCGCCGGGCCGGTCGGTCAGCAGCGCCGAGCCGACGACGTACACCACGACGACCGGCAACGCGATGGCCGACGCCCCCAGCACGCGGCCCAGCCGGTCCGTGAGGCCCGTGACGGGCGCGGCGAGGTGGGTCCAGAACGCCGAGCCGTCGTAGGCGACGTCGGCCGAGATGCCCCACCCCAGCAGGAACGCGGCAGTCGGGCCGAGGAACAGCAGCGCGCTGCCGCCCGGGCTGAAGATCCACATGAGCACGGGCAGCAGCGGCACGATCGCGATGGCCAGCGCGTACCGCGGGTCGCGGACCCAGTAGGTCAGGCTCCGGGCGGTCACCGCGCCCAGCGGCGTCGCGGGCAGCCGGCCGAACCAGCCGAGCCCACGCGACCTCGTCGACACCGACTCGTGCACCGGGTTGACCAGCGCATGCGCGAGCGAGCGGTCCCAGACGACCGCGAGGACCACGAGCGTCCCGACGGCGATGCCGAACCGCGCTGCCGCCGTCGCCCACCGGCCGTCCGCGACCGACCACGGCACGGCCCAGACCGCGCCGAGCGGCGTCCAGCCCAGGACGTCGGCGATCTTCGTCAGTCCTTCCCGGGTGATGCTGCCGCTCGACATCGAGACCCGGCTGATGAGGGGCCCGACGAGGAGCAGCGGGATCAGTGCGGCCGCGGCCATGAGCTCGCGCACCCGCCGCTTGCCCATCAGGTGCGAGGACGCCGAGGTCGTCGCGCGGCCCCCGACGATGCACGTCGCGATCGCGAGCGGGACGCACACCATCCCGGCGAGCATGGCGACGGGCGTGCGCCACCAGACGCCGGCCATGGACAGCGCGGCGACCGCGGTGACGACCCCGGGGATGCCGATCACGGCCCCGATCCCCAGCCCGACGAGCATGCTGCGGCGCGGGATGGTGAAGGTGACGAACCGCGCCGGGTCGACCGTCGCGTCCACGCCGAACGAGATCAGCGGGACCACCCACCAGCCGAGCACCAGCACCGAGCCCAGCAGGGCGGTGACGAGCCCGCGGATGTCCGGGTCCTGCACGCTGACCGCCGCCATCGAGGCCACCAGGACGACGATCGCTCCCAGGCCGTACAGCGCGGCGACGGCGAGCCCGACCACCTGCCACGGGCTTCGTCGCAGACCATTGCGCAGCAGCGAGAGCTTCAGCCGGACGAGGTGCGCAACCATGCGAGCCCTTCACCGGTCCCCCGGCCGCCGACCAGCTGCACGAACCTGTCCTCGAGGCTCTGGTCGCCGCGCACCTCGTCCACGGTCCCTGCGGCCAGCACGTGACCGGCCGCGATCACCGCGACGTGGTCGCACATGCGCTGCACCAGGTCCATGACGTGCGACGAGACGATCACGCTCCCGCCGGACGCGACGTAAGACGCGAGGATGTCGCGGATGTTCGCCGCGGAGACGGGGTCGACGGCCTCGAACGGCTCGTCCAGGACCAGCAGCCTCGGCGCGTGCACCATCGCGCAGGCGAGAGCGACCTTCTTCGTCATGCCCGCGGAGTACTCCACGACGAGCGTCCGGGCGTCCTTGGCCAGGTCGAACGCGACGAGCAGGTCTCGCGCGCGGGCCGCCACGGTGTCGCGGTCCAGGCCGTGCAGCAGGCCCGCGTAGGTGATGAGCTGCTCGCCGGTGAGCCGGTCGAACAGGCGCACCCCGTCGGGCAGGACGCCGAGCATCTGCTTGACCTCCAGCGGGTTCGCCCACAGGTCCTGCCCGTGCACCAGTACCGTGCCGAAGTCGGGCTTGAGCAGGCCGGTCGCCATCGACAGGGAGGTCGTCTTGCCGGCGCCGTTCGGTCCGACGAGGCCGTAGAACGACCCTGCGGGGACGACGAGATCGATGCCGGCGACCGCGATCTTCTGGCCGAAACGGCGCCACAGCCCGCGCAGCTCCAGCGCGGGTACGGGGTCGGTCGGCATCGCTCCACCCTACGGTTCGCGTGTCGGCACGTCCCTCCGCCGTCGGGTGGATGTCAGTGGCTGCTGGGAGGGTCCCCGCATGGACACCTCACTGCTGCTCGGGCTGCTGGTCGGAGCCGTTCTCGGTGCCGTGCTGGCCTCGTGGCGCGGCTCGGTCGCCGGCGCGCGGGCCCGCGCGTCGCTGGAGGCGGAGCGCAGGATCGCCGCGGAGCGCCTCGCGGATGTGGACCGGCAGGCGGACCAGTTCCGGGCGCTGGCGGCGGAGGCTCTCGCGACGAGCACCGACCAGTTCCTCGCGCTCGCGCACCAGCAGTTCGCGGCCGACCACCAGACGGCCGCGGGCGAGCTCGCGCAGCGCGAGGCGGCCGTCCGCGCGATGGTCGAGCCGCTGTCGAGCACGCTCGACGCCGTCCGCGTGCAGCTGTCCACGGCCGAACAGGCCCGCGCGGCCGGTCACGCGGCGCTCGGAGAGCAGGTCCGGGCGATGCACGCGGCGTCGGAGCACCTTCGCGACGAGACGTCGCGGCTGGTCACGGCGCTGCGGTCCTCGCAGGTGCGCGGGCGCTGGGGCGAGGTCCAGCTGCGCCGGGTCGTCGAGGCCGCCGGCATGCTGCCGCACGTGGACTTCGTCGAGCAGGCGCAGGTCCGCACCGACGACGGGCTGCTGCGGCCGGACATGGTCGTGCGGCTGGCAGGCGGCAAGAGCATCGTGGTCGACGCCAAGGTGGCGTTCCTCGGGTTCCTCGACGCCGCGCAGGCGACCGACGAGTCCGTGCGCGCCGACCGGCTCGCCGCGCACGCCCGGCACGTGCGGTCGCACGTCGACGACCTGGCGGGCAAGCGCTACTGGGACCAGTTCGCCCCGGCACCGGAGTTCGTCGTCATGTTCGTGCCGGCCGAGTCGTTCCTCGGCGCCGCGGCCGAGCTCGACCCGCTGCTCATGGAGTACGCGTTCGAGCGGAACGTCGTCATCGCCACGCCCATGACCCTGCTCGCCCTGCTGCGCACCATCGCCTACGCCTGGCGCCAGGACGCCCTCGCCGACAACGCGCAGGCCGTGCTCACGCTGGGCAAGGAGCTGCACGGCCGGCTCGCGACGATGGGGGCACACCTCGCCCGGCTCGGACGCGCGATCGACTCCGCCGCCGGGGCGTACAACCAGACGGTGTCGTCGCTGGAGACCCGGGTCCTGGTCAGCGCCCGGCGGTTCGCGGACCTGAACGTCGTGGACGGCGACCTGCCGATGCCCGAGCCGTCCAACCCGCGCCTGTCGAGCGTGAGCGCGCCGGAGCTGGTGGCCTCCGCCGACGAGCACGTGGTCCTGTTCGACGGGCGCGCCGAACGCGACGACCGCGCGCTGCGTGCCGAACGGGCCGACGGCGACACTGCCGGATCGGTCGACGCCTCGACCGCGTGAGCCGTCAGCCACGTCCTGTCGGGCGGCGCTTGGTTCTGTCCGGCGGCGCCCGGATGGGTGCGGTGCCGCTGCTGCGCGAGGTCAGGCGGGCTGGACTTTCAGGTCGCGGCGACCGTCGCGGCGCGGGCGGGCCGGCTCGGAGCCGGCGGCCTTGAGGTCGGCGCGCAGCTCGCGCGGCAGCGAGAACATGAGGTCCTCGGTCGCCGTGCGGACCTCCTCGACGTCCCCGAAGCCGTGCTCGGCCAGCAGGGCCAGCACGTCGCGGACCAGGATCTCCGGCACGGACGCGCCGGAGGTGACGCCGACGGTCGTCGCGCCGTCGAGCCAGGCCGTGTCGATCTCGGCGGCGGTGTCGACCCGGTAGGAGGTGCGGGCGCCCGCGTCGAGCGCGACCTCGACCAGGCGCACGGAGTTGGAGGAGTTGGCCGAGCCGACCGTGATCACGACGTCGCACTCGGGAGCCAGCTTCTTGACGGCCACCTGGCGGTTCTGCGTGGCGTAGCAGATGTCGTCGCTGGGCGGGTCCTGCAGGTTGGGGAACTTCTCGCGCAGCCGGCGGACCGTCTCCATGGTCTCGTCGACGGACAACGTCGTCTGGGAGATCCAGATGAGACGGTCGGGGTCGCGCACCTCGAGCGCGGCCACGGCGTCGGGCGAGTCGACGACCTGGATGTGGTCGGGCGCCTCGCCGTACGTCCCCTCGACCTCCTCGTGTCCCTCGTGGCCGATCAGCAGGATGTCGTAGTCCTCGGCGGCGAACCGGACGGCCTCCTTGTGCACCTTGGTGACCAGGGGGCAGGTCGCGTCGATCGTCTGCAGCGACCGCGCCGCCGCGGCCGCGTGCACGGCAGGAGAGACCCCGTGCGCGGAGAACACGACGCGGGCGCCCTCGGGCACCTCGTCGGTGTCGTCCACGAAGATCGCCCCGCGCGCCGCCAGGGTCTCGACCACGTACTTGTTGTGCACGATCTCCTTGCGCACGTACACGGGGGCGCCGTAGTGCTCGAGCGCCTTCTCGACGGCGATGACCGCGCGGTCGACGCCGGCGCAGTACCCACGCGGCGCAGCCAGAAGTACACGCTTGCCGGTGGCGGATGTCGAGGTGGTCACCGGGCGAGTCTAGTTCGGCGACCGCTGCACACCCCCGGCCAGGACCGGCCAGGGCGCGGATCGGCACGTGACGTCCATCGCACGTCCACGCCGAGCCGTGGGGCGGGCCCCCGTGTGGGTCCGATGAGGCAGGCTGGGGGCGTGAGCAGCGAGCCGATCATCAGCGCACCCGTGAGCTCGGGCCCGCGGCCGCTGAAGGCCGCCGACACCACGCCCGACCGCCCCTGGCCGGTCCGGCACCTCGCGCCCAAGATCGCCGACTACATCGCCAAGATGCCGCCGGTCTGGGTGGAGGGGCAGGTGCTCAACCTCAAGCACTGGAACACCCTCTACTTCCTCACGCTGCGGGACACCGACCTCGACATGTCGCTGTCGGTCACGGTGCCCGCGGCGTCGATGCGCCCGCTGGCCGACAAGATCTCCGACGGTGCGCACCTCGTGGTCCATGCGCGCCCGCAGTTCCACGCCAAGAAGGGCACGCTGACGTTCGCGGCCGACGACGTGCGGCTGGTCGGCCTCGGCGAGCTGCTGGCCCGCATCGAGCACCTCAAGGGGATCCTCGGCGCCGAGGGCCTGTTCGAGCCGAACCGCAAGCGACCCCTGCCGTTCCTGCCGCGCACCGTCGGGCTGATCGTCGCGCAGCAGGGGGACGCCGAGCACGACGTCGTGTCGAACGCGCGCGCCCGCTGGGCGGCCGTGGACTTCGAGATCCGGCGCGTCACCGTGCAGGGTCCGCGGGCGGTGCCGGAGGTGAGCGCCGCCATCACCGAGCTCGACGCCGACCCCCGCGTCGACGTGATCGTCGTCGCGCGCGGCGGCGGGTCGTTCGAGGACCTGCTGCCGTTCAGCAACGAGGCGCTCGTGCGCGTGGCCGCGGCCTGCCGGACGCCGCTGGTGAGCGCGATCGGGCACCACCTGGACACGCCCCTGCTCGACCTGGTCGCCGACTTCCGTGCCTCGACTCCCACGGACGCCGCGAAGCGGATCGTGCCCGACGTCGGCGAGGAGCGCGCCCGGATCATGCAGGCCCGCCTGCGGGCGCGCGCGGCCCTGACGCAGCGCGTGCAGCGGGAGCAGTCGGGCCTCGAGCAGCTGCGCAGCCGGCCGGTGCTGAAGTCTCCGACGACCCTCGTCGACCAGCACGAGCACCGCGTCGACGCCCTGCGCCAGAGCGGTCGTCGCGCGCTGCACACCAGCCTGGTGCATGGGTTCGCGGAGGTCGCGGGCCTCGCCGCCCAGGTCCGGGCCCTGTCCCCCGCCGCCACGCTCGACCGCGGGTACGCCGTCGTGCAGGCGGCCGACGGCCACGTCGTCCGGGACCCCGCCGAGGTGTCGGCGGGCGACGACCTGCGGGTCCGCGTCGCCCGCGGCGAGCTGACGGCGAACGTCACCTCCCCCTGAACCGCAGGCCCGGGCGCCCTCGGGGCACCCGGGCCCGTCGTGCGTGCGGAACGTCAGGCGTTGACCGCGACCTGCTGCGGGTGGTGCTCGGCGTACTCGTGCTCGGCGGCCTCCTCGGCCTCCTCGATGGCGGCATGCGAGGCGGCGCCGGTGTTCTTGAAGTGCCCGACGACCGACAGGACGAGCCCGAGGGCGGCCCACGACGCGAGCGCGAGCCAGAGCTGCGTGGTGTCGGCGCGGGGGAAGTAGGACTCGTCGCGAAGCAGCGCGGCGGCGGCGCCCGGCGGCATCCACTGGCCGATCGCCCCGAACGGCGCGGGGAGCATCTGCCACGGCTGGGCGGCGGCGGCGAGCGGGTTGGCGATCAGGAGGAAGAGCACCGGCCCGATGGCGATGCCGGGCCGGCCGACGACGGAGACGAAGCCGACGATGGTGGCGGCGATCCCGAAGATCGCCAGGCCGATGATCCCGGCGTTGACCCAGTAGCTGCCCTCGATGGCGCCGAACCAGCCCTGGAGCACCCCGGCGACCGCGAGCCCACCGAAGATGGAGTACGCGGCGACCGCGGTGACCCGGCGCCAGACGCCGACCACGAGGATCGAGACGAGGATGCCGCCGATCATCCCGCCGATGACGAGCGGGAGGGTGACCACACCGAGGACCGCGCCGCGCGGGTCACCGGTGCCCAGCGGGACCACGTCGGTGACGGGGACGGGCACCCCGACCTGCTCGGCGAGTACCGGCGAGAACGCGGCGAGCTGCTGCGCGACGACCGCGCTGCCGGCGGTCGAGGTGAGGATCTCAGGCGAGTCGCCCAGGACGATCGCGCCGTAGACCTCGCGGGTCTCGACGAGGTCGACGGCAGCGGCGCGGTCGGGCGCCTGCACGACGTCGAAGACACCGGGTGCCCGCTGGGACAGGCCCTGCTCGACGGGTGCGGTCGCGGCGGCGGGGCCGGCGACGGCGACCGGGAGGTCGTGGGCGTCGGAGGTGACGGAGGGCCACAGGAAGGCGAGGGTGATCACGGTGACGACGACGGCGAGACCCGCGCCGACACCGATCAGGCGGCGCCACGGGGTGTGCGGCCGCAGTGCGGGAGTCGACATGTCAGAGCTTCCTCTCTAAACCGAATGTTCGTTCTTTTACAGAGTCGACCTCGGCGCGACGACTTGTCAAGAACGATCGTTCGTTTTTATAGTCGGGTGTGCCCAAGGTCACCGAGGAGTACCGCGTCGCTCGTCGAGACGAGATCGCCGACGCCGCCCTGCGCGCGTTCCGGCGCAAGGGATTCCAGGCCACCTCGATGGCCGAGATCATCGCCGAATCGGGGTTGTCGGCCGGCGCGATCTACGGCCACTACCCGAGCAAGAGCGCGATCGTGGTGGACGTCGCGAGCCGCGTGATCGACACCCGCATCCACGACATCGAGCACCTGTCCGACCTGACGCCGATGCCCCCACCGCCGCAGCTCCCCCGGGTGCTCATCGCCGGCATGCTCGGGGCCATGGGCAGCCCCCGGATCATGGTCCAGCTGTGGGGCGAGGGGATGACCGACCCGGAGGTCGGGATGCTCGCGTCGGGCGTCATCGAGCGGCTGCGCGCGACGTTGATCACCTACATCTCGCTGTGGATCCAGCGAGCGCACGGCACCCCAGCCGACGAGGCCGACGTGCTCGCCGCCGAGCAGGTGCCCTTGTTCATCGCGGCCGTCCAGGGCTACGTCGTCCAGGCCTCGATCGTGCCGACGTTCGACGGCGAGGCCTACCTCGCAGCCGTCGAGAAGTACCTGCCGCAGTAAAGACGCCGCGACGTCCGCCCTCGTGTGGCCTATGGCAACCACCAGTGCGGACGTTCCAGAGCTGGAGCCGCGGACGTCCGCCCTCGTGTGGCCTATGGCAACCACCAGTGCGGACGTTGCAGAGCTGGAGCCGCGGACGTCCGCCCTCGTGTGGCCTATGGCACCTACGAGTGCGGACGTTGCTCGGTGGTCGGCAGGGGTTCGTCGGGACGGGTGTCTCGCGTGGTGCGACGAGGTGCGGTGGTGTGGGCCGCGGCTGGTTGACTGTCTCCCGTGCCGAAGGCGTCCAACCCCACCCCCCATGCCGACGTGAGCGGGCTCGGCTACGAGCAGGCCCGCGACGAGCTCGTCTCCGTCGTCGCCCGGCTCGAGGCCGGCGCCCAGACCCTCGAGGAGTCGCTCGCCCTGTGGGAGCGCGGCGAGGCGCTCGCCGCCCGCTGCCAGGAGTGGCTCGACGGGGCACGGCAGCGGCTCAGCGCCGTCCGCGAGAAGGCCGCACCCGAGGCGGAGCCCGACATCGACGACGAGATCACACCCGACGACATCGAGGAGCAGGGATGACCGCCGCAGCACAGGACCGCGCACTTGTCGTCGGGGAGGCCCTCATCGACGAGGTCGCCCGCCCCGACGGGAGCCGTGAGCGGCACCCCGGCGGCAGCCCGGCCAACGTCGCCCTCGGCCTGGGCCGGCTCGGTCGCACGGTGGACCTGCTCACCTGGCTCGGCGAGGACGCGGACGGCGACCTGGTCCGTCGCCACCTCAACAGCTCGCACGTGCACGTGCTGACCGGCGACCGCTGCGCCACGCGGACGCCCGTGGCGACCGCGAACATCGACGCCGCCGGCGTGGCGAGCTACCAGTTCGACCTCGAGTGGGACCTGCCGAGCTCGTGGGACGAGGCCGAGGGCGACCCGCTCGTCGTGCACACGGGCTCGATCGCCACGGTCCTGCAGCCGGGCGGCACGGCGGTCGAGCGGCTGATCGCACGCAGCCAGGCGACGTCGACGATCACCTACGACCCGAACCTGCGCCCCGTGCTCATGGGCTCCCCCGCGCACGCTCTGCCGGTCGTCGACGCGCTCGTGCGCCTGGCCGACGTGGTCAAGGTCAGCGACGAGGACCTCGCCTGGCTGCACCCGGGCGTCGCGCCGGCCGAGATCGCCGAGGAGTGGAGCCGGTCCGGGCCGTCGCTCGTCGTCGTCACGCACGGCGGCGAGGGCGCGTTCGCCAGCACGTCCGCGGGCGCACGCCTGCAGGTCGTGGCCCCGAAGGTGCAGGTCGCGGACACCGTGGGCGCCGGCGACTCCTTCATGGGCGGCCTGATCGACGGCCTGTGGTCCGCCGGTCTGCTCGGCGCCGCGAACCGGCAGGCGCTGGCTGACGCCGACACCGCGGTGCTGCAGGGCGTGCTCGAGCGCTGCGCGCAGATCGCCGCGATCACGGTCTCCCGCGTGGGCGCCAACCCGCCCACCACGGACGAGCTGGCGTAAGCCGCAGGTGCCGCCCGCTGCGTCGGGCGGCACCCCGCCGGGCTACGCGCTGGCTGCCTCGCGGGCGTGGGCGCGCTCCAGTGAGGCCTTGCGGTCGGCCTCGTTCTCCTCGTCGATCCGGCGTGCCTCGTCGGAGTTCCAGGTGAGGTTCTCGCCGGACTCGGGGTCGAAGATCATCGCCCGCGCCGGGTCGAACCACAGGGGCGCCTGGTCGCCGTCGCGGATCTTGCTCTCGGAGTCGAGCGCGACGATGAGCTGCGTGCGCAGGCCTTCACCGTCGAGGTCGCGGTCGAGCTCCTCCAGCTTGCCCGCCACGTCGGGGTTCGTGTCGAACGGGATGTAGGCGTAGAGCTCCGACCCCAGCCACTCGGTGACGTCGACGGGCGCGTTGAACTCCACCCCCTGGCTGCGCTTGGCCGTCTCGAGTAGCGCCGCGTCCTCGAAGTGCTCGGGTCGCAGTCCGACGATCACCAGGTTCTTGCCGGCGAGCGTCCTAGACAGCTCGGGGGTCAGCGGGATGTCCGCGAACGGCAGCCGCAGCACGCGTCCGTCGACCACCTCGCCGGGCAGGAAGTTCATGGGCGGCGAGCCGATGAAGCCGGCGACGAAGAGGTTCTTCGGCTGCTCGTACAGGCCGCGTGGGCTGGCGACCTGCTGGAGCTCGCCCTTGCGCAGGACGGCGACGCGGTCGCCCAGCGTCATGGCCTCGGTCTGGTCGTGCGTGACGTAGACGGTCGTGGTGCCCAACCGGCGCTGCATGCGCGCGATCTCGGTGCGCATCTGGCCGCGCAGCTTGGCGTCGAGGTTGGACAGCGGCTCGTCGAAGAGGAACGCCTGCGCCTCGCGCACGATCGCGCGGCCCATCGCGACGCGCTGCCGCTGACCACCGGACAGGTTGGCGGGCTTGCGGTCGAGGTGGTCCTGCAGCTCGAGGGTCTTGGCCGCGAACTCGACCTTCTCCTTGATCTGCGCCTCGGTGAACCTGCCCTTCTGCAGCCGCAGCGGGAACGCGATGTTCTCGAAGACGGTCAGGTGCGGGTACAGGGCGTAGTTCTGGAACACCATCGCCAGGTGCCGGTCGCGCGGGGCGCGGTCGTTGACCCGCTTGCCGTCGATCGTCAGGTCGCCGGAGGTGATGTCCTCCAGGCCGACGATCATCCGCAGGAGCGTCGACTTCCCGCATCCCGACGGTCCGACGAGAATGACGAACTCGCCGTCGGCGATGTCCAGGCTGACGCCCTTCACGGCCAGGTAGCCGTCGCCGTACTGCTTGACGATGTTGTTCAGGGTGATGGCGGCCATCGGGACTCCTTCGTAGGACTAGCTGGGCGGGGCATCAGCCCTTGACGGCACCCTGGGTGAGGCCGGACACGATCTGGCGCTGGAACAGCAGGACGAGGATCACGACAGGGATGGTCACCACGACGGCCGCGGCCGAGATGGCGCCCGTGGGCTCCTCGAACTGCGAGGCGCCGGTGAAGAAGGCGAGTGCCGCGGGCACGGGCCGTGCGGCGCTCGTCGACGTGAGCGAGATGCCGTAGACGAAGTCGTTCCAGGCGATGAAGAACGCGATCAGCGCGGTGGTGAAGACGCCGGGGGCGGCCAGCGGGATGATCGCCTTGCGGAAGGCCTGCCACGTCGTCGCCCCGTCGACCTGCGCGGCCTGCTCGAGCTCCCACGGGATCTGCCGGAAGAACGCCGCCAGGGTCCAGATGGAGATCGGCAGGGTCAGCGACAGGTACGGGATGATCAGGCCGAGCCAGGTGTCGTACAGGCCGATCTCGCGCCAGAGGTTGAACAGCGGCGTGACGATCGAGATGACCGGGAAGATCGAGACACCGAGCGCGGTGAGCAGGACCAGCCGCTTGCCGGGGAAGTCGAGCCGGGCGATGGCGTAGGCGGCCAGGGTCGCCAGGACGACGGCGATGCCGGTCGCGATGAGGCAGATGCCGATCGAGTTGCGCAGCGCGGACAGGAACAGCTCCTGCGCAGGTCCGCCGTCGGTCAGGATCTGCTGGTAGTTGGTCCAGGACCACGTCTGGGGGAAGAGCGTCCCCGCGTTCAGCTGGCTCGGCAGCTTGAAGGACGTCGCGAAGATCGAGAGCACCGGGAACAGCGCGTAGACGATGACGACGATCGAGATGACGCCCCAGGCCCACTTGGCCCGTGTCGAGAGCTGCTTCATCACCGACCACCCCTCGAGCCCGCGAGATCGACCTTGAACAGCTTGACGGCGACCCAGCAGATGAGGAGCACGCAGCCGAACAGCAGGACCGAGATGGCCGAGCCGAGGCCTATCTCGAGGCGTCCGATGGATGTTCGATAAGCGAGCAGCGACAGAACCTCGGTGCCGTTCGCGCCGTTGGTCATGATGAAGACGTTGTCGAAGATGCGGAACGCGTCCAGGGCCCGGAACAGGACGGCGACCATGATCGCGGCCTTCATGTTCGGGAGGACCACGCGCGTCAGCCGCTGCCACCAGGTCGCCCCGTCGACCTCGGCGGCCTCCTCCAGCTCGGTCGGCACCTGCGACAGGCCGGCCAGGAGGAGCAGCGAGATGAACGGGGTCGTCTTCCAGATCTCGGAGGCGATGATGACGAACAGCGACGTGCCGCGCTGCGCGAACCAGTTGAGGTCGGGGTTGATGCCCGGCACCCAGTCGAACCAGTTGTTGATGTACCCGGAGCTGATGTCGAACGCGTAGAACCACGCGAACGCCGAGACCACCGTGATGATGCCGTAGGGCACGAGGATCGCCGTGCGCAGCAGACCGCGCAGCGACTTGATGGCGCGGTGCATGACCAGCGCGAGCGCGAAACCGATGATCAGCTCGACGATCACCGTGACGACCGTGATGAAGACCGTCACGCCGAGCGCCTGCCAGAAGATCGGGTCGGTGAGCACGACCACGTAGTTGCTCAGGCCCGCGAAGCTCTTGTCGTTCGGCGCGGTCAGGCGGAAGTGGAACAGCGAGTCGTAGACGGCCTGCAGGATCGGGTACAGCGTGACGGCGAGCATCACGACGAACGCCGGTCCGGCGAGCAACCAACCGAGCCGCGCCTCGGCCTTGGCGCGGTCGCTGCGGCCGGCCTTGGCCGCAGCGTCACGCAGGTCCGGCGGCGTGGTGACCTGAGCGGTCATAGCAGCTGCTCCCCTCGAAGCACGGCAGTGATCAGGTCCGTGGACTCCTTGGGCGTCGTCTTCGGGTTGACGGCGCTCGGCGGGTGCCAGGTCTGCTGCAGACCGGTGGACACCTCGTTGTAGTAGGGCGTCTGCGGTCGCGGTACGGCCTGCTCGAGCGACTGCTCGATGACGTCGGCCATCGGGAAGGCCTCCTTCACCGCGGGGTCGTCGTAGGCCTCGGTGTTGGACGGCGGGTTGCCGTTCGTCGCGAAGTACTGCGCCTGGTGCTCAGGCGTCACGATGCACTGCGCCGCCTCGTACGCCAGGTCGACGTGGTTGCTGAAGGCGCCGATGCCGAGGTTGATGCCGCCGTAGGGAGGGGCGGTCGGCTGGTCGGCGCTGACCTGCGGGTAGAGAGCCCAGCCGATGTCGTCGACGAGCGACTGCGGCAGCGTGCCGTCCGTGACGCCCGCGTTGGTGGCCGACCAGACGAACGGCCAGTTCACCATGAAGGAGCCCTTGTCCCCCTGGAAGATGGTCAGCGAGACGCCTTCGTCCTCCGTGGGGAGCGCGGGACCGCCGAGCCCTTCCTTGCCGATCGTGCCCATGATCGTCGCGGCGGCCTCACCGGCCGGCGACTCGAGGCCCAGCTTGATCTCGTCGGCGGGTGCGTCCGGGTTCTCGATGATCTTCCCACCGGCGGAGGCCACGAGTGCGTTGATCCACACAGTGAGCGACTCGGCCTTCGTGCCCTGCACGGACAGGTACTTGTCCTGGTCCTTGGCCGCCTTCATGATCTGGTCCCACGTCACGGGCGCGGTCGCCGGGTCGAGGCCCGCCGCCTTCGCCACGGACTTGCGGTACCAGAGCAGCTGCGTGTTGGCCCAGAAGGGGACGGTGACCAGCTTGTCCTTCCACTTGGCACCGGCGAGGGCACCGGCCACCACGTTCTGCGTGACCTTCTGCTCGACGTCGTCCGGCACCGGGGCGAGGAAGCCGGGCTCGGCCAGCTCGGGGATGAACGGCGGGTCCAGGCTCATGATGTCGATCGACGAGTCCTTGGCCGCCAGGCGCCGGGCCAGCTGCTCGCGCTGGGCGCTCGCGTCACGGGGCAGGAGCGAGGTCTCGATCGTGTAGGCACCGTTGGCGGACTCGGTGCACTGCTTGGCGATCTCGGTCTGGCCGCCGTTGTCGGGGTTGATGTACCACGTGAGCTTCGGCGGACCCGATCCCTCGCTCGCGCACGCAGCGAGCGGGGTGGCGACCGCCAGACCCACGACGAGGGCGAGTGCCCGTGAACGTCGTCGCACGAGAGTCCTCCGAACTGAGGCGTCGTCGCCTCATAACCTTGGGTACTCCTGTGAGCCCGCGACCGCCACCCCAGATGTCCGATTCGTTTGGCACGACGTCACCGGGACCTGCGACGATGGCGCCGTGACTCGACCCACCACCCCGGCAGAAGCGTGGACCGCACTACGCGAGGGCAACGAGCGCTTCGTGCGCGGCGAGATGCTCCACCCGTCGCAAGGTGTGGACCATCGTGCAGAGCTCAGCGCGGCGCAGCACCCCTTCGCGGTGATCTTCGGGTGCTCGGACTCACGGGTCGCCGCGGAGATCATCTTCGACCAGGGCCTCGGCGACGTGTTCGTCGTCCGGACGGCCGGTCACGTGCTCGACACGACCGTCATCGGCTCGATCGAGTACGGCGTCGACGTGCTGGGTGCCTCGCTCGTCGTGGTGCTCGGGCACGACAGCTGCGGGGCCGTCGCCGCCGCGACGACCGCGCTGACCACCGGCGAGCTGCCGACCGGGTTCGTGCGGGCCATCGTCGACCGCGTGATCCCGAGCATCGTCAACCTCGCCGGCGGGGGCTCCGGCGCCGCCCTGTCCTCGCTCGACCCCGCGGTGCTCGGCCACGAGCACGTCAAGCACACCGTGCGGATGCTGCAGGGCTACTCGCGCTCGCTCGCGGAGTCGGTCGACGAAGGACGCGTCGCGATCGTGGGCCTGGAGTACACGCTCGCGGACGGCACGGTCCACCTCTCCGAGGCCGTCGGGGCGGTCTGAGGTCCGGCTACGGCCACCACACGTCGTCCGGCCGCGGCAGCGCGCCCGCCTCGTCGTCGTGCGGCGTCTGGCGCTCGCGCCAGTAGGTCGAGCCGTCCGCGCGACGACCCAGCAGCCCGGCCTCGACCAGGTCCCGGCGCAGGCGCACCGGGTCGTCCGTCAACGCGGCGATCCGCTCCGTGACCTCGGCCTCCGTCAGCCACTCCCCCGGTGCGAGCACCCGGGCGACGAGGTGCTCGAGCACCAGGTCCCGGTCGGCGTGGCGTCGCGGGGTGCGGACCAACCTGCCGTGGTCGAGGAATCGCTGCGCGCGGCACTCGTCGTCCATGTCTCGATCGTGCCCGTTCGCGCTTCGTCACACCCGGCGGAACGCTCCCCGTGGGTGCGGCAGGATGGTCGTCATGACTGCTGAGTTCCGCATCGAGCACGACACCATGGGTGAGGTCCGGGTCCCGGTCGACGCCCTCTACCGGGCGCAGACGCAGCGCGCCGTCGAGAACTTCCCGATCTCCGGCAACCGCCTCGAGCGTGGCCACATCGAGGCGCTGGCCCGCATCAAGAAGGCCGCCGCCCGCGCCAACGCCGAGCTGGGCGTGCTGTCGCCCGAGATCGCCGAGGCCATCGTGGGAGCCGCCGACGACGTCGCCGCCGGCACCTACGACGGCGACTTCCCGATCGACATCTACCAGACCGGCTCGGGCACGAGCTCGAACATGAACACCAACGAGGTGCTCGCCACGCTGGCGACCCGACGCCTCGGGAGCGACGTCCACCCGAACGACCACGTGAACGCGTCGCAGTCCTCGAACGACGTGTTCCCGACCTCGGTGCACGTCGCCGCGACGGCCGGCGTGGTCCGCGACCTCGTCCCCGCGCTCGCGCACCTGGCCGAGGCGCTGGAGGCCAAGTCCGTCGAGTGGGCGCAGGTGGTCAAGTCCGGCCGCACGCACCTCATGGACGCCACGCCGGTCACGCTCGGCCAGGAGTTCGGCGGGTACGCCGCTGCGGTCCGGTACGGCATCGAGCGGCTCGAGTCGGCCCTCCCCCGCGTCGCTGAGGTCCCCCTCGGTGGGACCGCGGTCGGCACGGGGATCAACACCCCGGCCGGGTTCCCGCAGCGCGTCATCGAGCTGCTGCGCGAGGACACCGGCCTGCCCCTGACCGAGGCGCGCGACCACTTCGAGGCCCAGAGCGGTCGCGACGGCCTCGTCGAGCTGTCGGGCGCGCTGCGGACGATCGCGGTCAGCCTCACCAAGATCTGCAACGACCTGCGCTGGATGGGCTCCGGCCCGAACACCGGCCTGGGCGAGATCGCGATCCCGGACCTGCAGCCGGGCTCGTCGATCATGCCCGGCAAGGTCAACCCGGTGATCCCGGAGGCGGTGCTCATGGTCGCCGCGCGCGTGATCGGCAACGACGCCACCGTCGCGTGGGCCGGTGCGAGCGGCTCGTTCGAGCTCAACGTGCAGATCCCCGTGATCGCGGCCGGCGTGCTCGAGTCGATCCGGCTGCTGACCAACGCGTCCCGGCTGCTGGCCGACAAGACGGTCGCCGGCCTGGTCGCCAACGTCGACCGTGCCCGCGCGCTGGCCGAGTCGTCCCCGTCGATCGTCACCCCGCTCAACCGGGTGATCGGCTACGAGGCGGCCGCGAAGATCGCCAAGCACGCCGTCAAGCAGGGCATCACCGTGCGGCAGGCCGTCATCGACGTCCTCGATGTACGAGGACCGGGCCTTCTGTTGTACGTCAGACCTCGGCGGGGACGGGAACAGCCCCGACGGGCGCCTCGGCATGGTGCGTCCGGCCGCCCTTCATGGCCACGCTCGCGACGAACCCGAGCATGAGCACGACGACCGTGAACAGGATCGTCTGCGTGACGGCGGTCGCGAAGCCGGAGTGCACGGCTGCGGTCGCGGCGGCCTGGATCTGCGCCGCCACGTCGGCCGGCACGCCGTCCGGAACCTGGATGCCGCCCGCGGACCCGTTGGCGAACGCGCCCCCGGCGTTGGCGAACCCGTCGATGAAGCCCTGTCGGGCGTCCGGCGGCAGGTTGGCCGCCTGGTCGCGCGCCGCGGCCGGGATGGTGACGGCGAGGCGCGCCGTGAGCAGCGCGACGATGACGGCCGAGCCGATGACGCCACCGATCTGCCGGGTCGTGTTGAACGCGCCGGCGCCCGCTCCCGCGGTCCGCTGGTCGAGGCCGGAGGTGGCCAGCGACGCCAGCGGCGAGAACAGCGCACCGGTGCCGACGCCGAAGAGCGACATGGGCAGGATCAGCTGCCACAGCGGAGCATCGGGCTCGATGGCGATGGCCAGGAGGAACACCGAGATCGAGACCAGCAGGAAGCCGGTGGCGACGACCCACTTGGCGGCGATCCGGTCGGAGAGCCGACCCGCGAACGGCGCGACGATGCCGGACAGCAGGGACCCCGGCAGACCGATCAGGGCCGCGTTGAGCGGGCTCAGGCCGAGGACCTCCTGCAGGAACAGCGTGAGCGGGAAGAAGATGCCGGTGAGCCCGAAGGTCACCGCGGCGCCGGCCACGTTGGACAGGGAGAAGTTGCGGCTGTGGAACAGGGACAGCGGCAGGAGCGCGTCGGCCTTGAGGTGGCGCTGCCAGAGCACGAACGCGGTCAGGACCACGACGCCCGCGCCGATGACGCTCCAGACCGTGATCGGTCCGGCGATGGTGCCCCAGTCGTAGGTGGCACCCTCCTGGATGCCGAAGACGAGCAGGAACATGCCGCCGACGGACAGGAGCACGCCGAGTCCGTCGAACGTCCGGTTGGCCGTCGGCAGGGTGGGCAGGCGCGTGATGGCGAACCAGAGGGCCACGACCGCGACCGGGATGTTGATGTAGAAGATCCACTCCCAGCCGGCCGACTCGACCAGGATGCCGCCGAGGACGGGGCCGGCGATCGTCGCGACACCCGCGACGGCGCCCCAGATGCCCAGGGCCGCACCGCGCTTCTGCGGCGGGAAGACGCGCGTGATCATCGACATGGTCTGCGGCGTCATGAGCGCGGCACCGATGCCCTGGACGGCGCGGGCGGCGATGAGCATGCCGATCGAGCCGGACAGGCCGCACCACAGCGAGGCCGTGGTGAAGATCACGAGGCCGAGGATGAAGACGGGGCGCGGTCCGAACCGGTCGCCCAGGCGTCCAGTCACCAGGAGCAGGGTGGCGAAGGTGAGCAGGTAGGCGCTGTTCACCCAGCCGACGGCCGTCAGGTCGGCGTCGAACGCCGTGATGAGCGACGGGATGGCGATGTTCACGATCGTGGTGTCGACCATGATCATGAAGAAGCCCAGGCAGAGCGCGGGCAGGATGCTCCACGGCGAGCGGCCGTGGAGGTCGACGAGTGCCCGAGGCGACTCAGTGGTCATGGGGGTGTCCTTGATCGAGGGTTGTTGCTGGAGAGACGATCCGGAAGCGGCTGGATCGACTATGCCGTGGGGGTCTGACAGGCCTTGAGCTCGTGGCGGGCCTCGGCGTACTCGGGCGGGATCGGTTCGCCCCAGCCGAGGGCGTCGGTGCGGAGCTCCTCGATCGTCCGGTCGAGGAACGCGATGTCCGCTCCCAGCATGGCGATCTCGTGCTCGACGTCCAGCCGATATCTGCGCGGCAGACCGACCGCGCCGAGCCGGTCCTGCGCCGTCCAGAGCAGGGCCATGCGCTCGGACTGGCGGTCGCGACGACGCGCGAGCTGCTCGACGACGACGTCCGCCGGCACCTCGTGCGCCTCCGCCAGGCCGACGGGGAACAGCGGGTAGGCGCGGTGGTCGTCGCCGAGGAACGACGCGAGCCGATCGACGCAGGCGGCCCGGCCCGCGTCGGTGATCCGGTACAGCGTCCGCTCCGGGCGGTTGCCCGAACGCTCGGTCCCGGCGGCCTCGACGAGGCCCTCCTTCTCGAGCCGCTCGACACCGTGGTAGACGGCTCCGGCGTTGACGCGCACGAGCCGGGTGTCGCCGCGCTCCACCAGGGTCTGGTGCACCTGGTACGGGTGCATCGGCTGCTCGTGCAGGAGCGCGAGGATCAGCACGGCCACGGCCGAGAGCTCTCCGATCGCCATGCCACATCCTCCCGTCTGACTATTCCAACCGGAATATAACCACGGGAGGGCTCGAATGTCACGCCGGTTCGACGACCAGCCGCGCGATCGGGTTCAGCAGGGACGGCGGACGCTCCCGACGCACCCGCGAGGTCGCCCGCAGCCCGTCCGCGGCCTTCTGCGCCCGCCGGACGGCCGGACGCACGTCGTAGATCCAGGCCCGACCGCCCGGTCGCACCACGCGCCGGACCTCGCGCAGGCCGGCCGCCGGGTCGTCCCAGTGGTGCTGGCTGATCGTGGAGACGACGAGGTCGAAGCTCGCGTCCGGGAACGGCAGCGCACAGACGTCGGCGACGGCGAACGTCACCCGGGCCGCCCCGGACCCCTCCTGTGCGCGGGCGATCATCTCGGGCGAGAGGTCGACCGCGTCGAGCTCGAGGTCGGGGCACGCCTCGCCGAGCAGCCGCGGCACCACGCCCGGCCCGGTCCCGACGTCGAGGACGCGTGCGCCGGGCGGCAGGCCCAGGGCGACCACGTCGCGGACGACGCGGGCGTACATGGGCGCCGCGACCCGCAGGGCGAACCGCTCGTACTGCCCCGGGTGACGCGCGAGCCCGAACATCGTGGCGTGCGCGCCGTGCGTGGTGGCCATGGGGTTCTCCTCTATAGTTGTACGACACAACTCTTCCGGAGAGCGTAGGTCCAACAGTTGTATGGCACAACCTTTCCCGACGACGATCTTCGCCGGTTCCTCCAGCAGCTCGTCCGTCATGGCGGGCTGCTCGAGCCGTCGCACGCGGCGTCGATGCACGGCGGCGTGTCGATCTCGGAGTCGATCGCGCTGGGCGAGCTGTCCGAGGCCGGCGAGATGTCGCAGCAGGAGCTGGCCACCCGTCTCGGCCTCGAGAAGAGCACCGTCAGCCGGTTGGCGGCCGGCATGGAGGGCCGCGGCTGGCTGTCGCGGGTGCGCGACGACGAGAACCGGCGGCTGTACCGGCTGCGCCTGACCGACGAGGGCTCGCAGGTCGCCAGCCGCGTCGGCGCCGAGCTGCGCGCGACCCACCAGCAGCTGCTCGGACGGCTCACGCCCGACGAGCGGCGCGCCCTCACGGTCGGGCTCGGCGCCCTGAGCAGGGTGCTGTCGGACCTGCACGCAGAACGCCCGGGCCCCCACGAGGAGGACCCGGGCGCCTGACGGGAGGCGTCAGACCTCGATGCCCTCCAGCAGCTCGGTGACCAGGGCGGCGACGGGCGACCGCTCGGACCGCGTCAGCGTGACGTGCGCGAAGAGGGGGTGGCCCTTGAGCGCCTCGATCACGGCCGCGACCCCGTCGTGCCGGCCGACCCGCAGGTTGTCGCGCTGCGCGACGTCGTGGGTCATCACGACGCGCGAGCTCTGCCCGATGCGGGACAGGACCGTCAGGAGCACGTTGCGCTCCAGCGACTGCGCCTCGTCGACGATCACGAACGCGTCGTGCAGCGAGCGCCCGCGGATGTGGGTCAGCGGCAGGACCTCGAGGATGTCGCGGTCCATGATCTCCTCGACGACCTCCTTGCTGACCAGCGCGCCGAGGGTGTCGAAGACCGCCTGCGCCCAGGGGTTCATCTTCTCGTCGGCCCCGCCGGGCAGGTAGCCCAGGTCCTGGCCGCCCACTGCGTACAGCGGGCGGAAGACCATGACCTTGCGGTGCTGACGACGCTCGAGGACGGCCTCGAGACCCGCGCACAGGGCCAGCGCGGACTTGCCGGTGCCGGCGCTGCCGCCGAGCGAGACGATGCCGATCTCCTCGTCGAGGAGCAGGTCGATCGCGATCCGCTGCTCGGCGGACCGGCCGTGCAGGCCGAACACGTCCCGGTCGCCGCGGACCAGCTGCACGTGCTTGTCGGCGGTCACGCGACCGAGCGCCGACCCGCGCGGGCTGTGCAGCACGAGACCCGTGTGGCAGGGCAGGTCGTTCGGGTTCGTCGACGCCATCGACGTCGGCGCGAAGCCCGTGGCGACGTCCGCGAGCGCGATCGACTCGTGCTCCCACAGGGCCGACATCTGGTTCTCGGCGAGGTCGAGGGAGTCCATCCCGGTCCAGCCGGAGTCGACCACCTGCTCGCCGCGGTACTCCTCGGCGCGCAGGCCGCACGCGGACGCCTTCACGCGCATCGGGAGGTCCTTGGAGACGACGGTGACGTCGTTGCCCTCGGCGGCCAGGTTGGCCGCGACCGCGAGGATCCGGGTGTCGTTGTCGCCCAGCCGGAACCCTGCCGGCAGGACCGTGAGGTCCGTGTGGTTCAGCTCGACCGTGAGCGTGCCGCCCTCGTCGCCGATCGGGAGCGGGACGTCGAGGCGACCGTGCTGCACGCGCAGGTCGTCCAGCATCCGCAGGGCCGAACGGGCGAAGTAGCCGAGCTCCGCGTGGTGGCGCTTGGCCTCCAGCTCCGTGATGACGACGACGGGGAGGACCACGTCGTGCTCGGCGAACCGCAGGATCGCCCGCGGGTCCGAGAGGAGGACGGAGGTGTCGAGCACGTGCATCCTGCGGCCGTCCGTCTCCTCGACGGACTTCGGGGTGTTCTGCGCCTTGTTCACCACGGCAGGCTCCCTCTGGCGCTACGTGCGCCGAGACGAGCACCGAAGACCGGCCACCTGCTGCAGGGACACGTCCCAGGGCAGGTTCACGCACCGATGTTCGGCGACGGGACGGGGGCGGTCGGCCCCTCCGAAGAGGGTGGGCCGGATCCGGCCCTCCTCCCGGAGCGAGTGCTCCATGGGCTGGCCTCCCGGGGACAACGGTCGCTGTCCTCTACGGCGGAAACTACCTCGCGAACGCCGCTGTCCAGCCCGACACGCGACAACGTCACACCGTGTTCACCTGAACAGTTCGCCCTAGCGGCCGAGCCGGCGCTCCCGAGCCGCGTACGCACGGACGGCCCGCAGGAAGTCGACGCGACGGAAATCCGGCCAGTACGCCTCGCAGAAGTAGAACTCGGAGTGCGCGCTCTGCCAGAGCAGGAACCCGCCGAGCCGCTGCTCCCCGGAGGTGCGGATGACCAGCTCGGGGTCCGGCTGGCCCTTGGTGTAGAGCCGGTCGGCGATGTGACCCATGTCGAAGTCCTCGGCCAGCTCGTCCAGGCTCGACCCGGCCTCCGCGTGCTCGCGCAGGAACGCCTTGACGGCGTCGGCGATCTCGCGACGACCCCCGTAGCCCACCGCGACGTTCACGTGCAGGCCGACGATCCCCGTGGTCGCGTCCTGGGCGGCGACGAGCGCCTTGGCCGTGTGGTCGGGGAGCATGTCGAGCGCCCCGACCGCCTGCACCCGCCACCGTCCGCTGGCCGCCAGCTCGCCGACGACGTCCTCGATGATCGCCAGCAGCGGCTCGAGCTCGTCGGGCGAGCGCTCCAGGTTGTCCGTCGAGAGGAGCCACAGCGTGACCACCTCGACGCCGATGTCCTCGCTCCACTCGAGCAGGTCGGCGATCTTGTCACCGCCCGCCCGGTGGCCGTGCGCCGTGGACCCGCCGACGCTGCGGGCCCACCGGCGGTTCCCGTCGAGGATGACGCCGACGTGGCGCGGGATGCCCTCCCGGGGGATCGAGGTCGCCAGCCGTCGCTCGTACAACCCGTAGAGCGGGTGGGGCAGGCGCACGCGCGCTCCTCCTCGTGTGGTGGCCGGACCCGCACACGCTACTCGCTCGGAACGTCGTCGTCCCGGGCGGTTCGGGGCATGATCGAGGTCGGTCGACATCGCTACCTACGGTGTCGTAACCTACGCAATCGTAAGTTAGGTCGCGACGAAACGAGATCCGCTTCATGAGCACGTCCCCCGCATCGGGTTCGTCGGACGCCAGCGGCCTCCCCGAGGTCGTCGACAAGGTCGCCGAAGCGGTCAAGCCCCACCTGCGCGGCTGGATCCACCTCGGTGTCACCCCGTTCGTCGTCGTCGCGTCGATCGTGCTCGTCGTGCTCTCCCCGACGGCCACCGCCAAGTGGTCCTGCGCCGTCTTCGGGGTGACGGCGATCATGCTCTTCGGCACCAGCGCGCTGTACCACCGGGGGCACTGGTCGCCGACGACCTCCGCGGTCCTGCGCCGGCTCGACCACACCAACATCTTCCTGATCATCGCGGGCACCTACACGCCGCTGTCGATCCTGCTGCTGCCCTCGGACACAGCCCGCGTCCTGCTCATCGTCGTCTGGGCCGGCGCGCTCATCGGGCTGCTGGCGCGCGTCTTCTGGCTCGGCGCCCCGCGCTGGGTCTACGTGCCGGTCTACGTCGCGCTCGGCTGGGTGGCCGTCTGGTTCTTCCCGTCGTTCTACCGCGCGGGCGGCCCGTGGATCGTGTTCTGGATCGCGCTCGGCGGGCTCGCCTACACGCTCGGCGCGGTGGTCTACGGCACCAAGCGGCCCAACCCGAGCCCCCGGTGGTTCGGGTTCCACGAGGTGTTCCACGCGCTGACGGTGGTCGGCTTCGGCTGCCACTACATCGCGGTGTCGATGGCGTCCTACGCCTCTAGCTGAGCGGCACCACGGTGTAGCGACGGTTCGCCAGCGACGGGTTCTGCAGGCGGACCTCGAGCATGGCGTCCCCGTCGATGTCGACCGTGCGGATGCTCGGGTCCGCGTCGAACTCCATGCCCACCACACCGTCGGGCCCGACGACGATCGACCGCCCGACGACCCCGCGCCCGGCCTGCCCGACGCCGAGCACGGTCGCGGTGTTCTCGATCGCCCGGGCCACCGCCAGTGCGCGCCAGTGCATCGCCTTGTTCTCCCCGTCGGCCCACGCCGCCGGCACCACGATCACCTGCGCGCCCGCGTCGACCAGGCGGCGCGCCGACTCCGGGAACCGCAGGTCGTAGCAGGTCATCACGCCGAACGACAGGCCACCGACCTCGATCACCAGGGGCGCGGCGTCGGCCGGGCCGGCCGCGAGCCGGTCGGACTCGCGCTGGCCGAAGGCGTCGTAGAGGTGCACCTTGCGGTACAGCCCGACGAGCGTGCCGGTCGCGTCCACCGCGACGATCGCGTTCACGCCGTGCTCGGGGTCCGGGCCGGGCAGCGTGGTGCCGGCGAGCACCGCGACCTTGGTCCGGGCGGCACGCTCGCGCAGCATCGCGACGAACGGCCCGCCGAGCGGTTCCGCGTGCTCCGGCCCGACGCCGCGCGGATTGAACCCCGACGCGTACTCGGGCAGGACCAGGAGGTCCGAGCGGCGCCCCGCGGCGATCTTGAACGCGTCCCTGATGATCTCGCGGTTGGTCCCGTGGCCCGCCGTGACCTCCAGCTGACCGATCGTCACGCGGACGGCGGGCCGCTCCGGGGGCTTGCTCACCGCGACCGGCCCGGCTCGTCGTCGTCCCGCGCGTCCCACACCACGGGGACGTCCGCGTCGACCTCGGAGTCCGGTCCCCCGGCGCCCGCGTCGATCACGCCGACGTCCAGGTGCGGCCGGTCGTTGTCGTCGTCGTCGGCGAACGGGTCGCCCTTCTCCTCGTCGAGACCCAGCTGCTTCGCGCGGCGGTCGACCCGGCGCATCTGCTTGGTCAGCGAGAGGAACAGGAAGACGGCCGCGATCGCGACGAGGAACGTGAAGACGAACCCGAGGAAGCCCGGCGAGCCGCCCTGGGTCGGGTCGATGGCGACGCTCGGCGACGGGCTCGGCTCGACCAGCAGACGGATCACGAAGCGCCGTCCCGCAGCCCGGCGAACAGGTCGTCCTCCGGGAGGTTCGTCGGCACCCGGGACTGCGCGAGCTCGTACTCCTCGGTCGGCCACTTGGCCAGCTCGATCTCGCGCGGCATCGCGAAGAAGAAGCCGTCCGGGTCGATCTGCGTGGCGTGCGCCCGCAGCGCCGCGTCCCGCTGCTCGAAGTACTCGCTGGCGTCGATCCGGGTGGTGATCTCGCGCTCGGGCGTCTCGCGGGCCTCGCGCGACTCGATCCACTCCCCGAACGGGGACTCGCGGCCCGCCTCCAGCAGCGCCTCGTGGATCGCGCGCATGCGCGCCAGCGAGAAGCCGCCGTTGTAGTAGAGCTTCGACGGCGTCCACGGCTCGCCCCGGCCGACGTAGCGCTCGGGGTCGCCGGCGGCCTCGAAGGCCTCGACCGACACCTTGTGGCACATGATGTGGTCGGGGTGCGGGTAGCCGCCGTTCTCGTCGTACGTGGTGATCACGTGCGGCTTGAAGCTGCGGACGAGCTCGACCAGCGGGGCGGCGGCCTCCTCCAGCGGGACCAGCGCGAAGCAGCCCTCCGGCAGCGGCGGGAGCGGATCCCCCTCGGGCAGGCCCGAGTCGACGAAGCCCAGCCAGCGGTGCTGCACGCCGAGCGCCGCGGCGGCCGCGGCCATCTCGTCGCGCCGCAGGGCCTGCATGCCCTCGATCCCGCCCGGGACCTCGCCATAGCCGGGGTTCAGCACGTCGCCGCGCTCCCCGCCCGTGCAGGACACGACCAGGACGTCGACACCCTCGGCCGCATACTTCGCCGTGGTCGCCGCGCCCTTGCTCGACTCGTCGTCGGGGTGGGCGTGCACCGCCATCAGGCGCAGCCGCTCTCCGGTCACCTCAGGCCTCCTCGGTCCGCCCGCCGGTCCTCGGCGTGAGCGGGTGGTTGGACGAGAGACAATGATCGCTCACGCGGCGGTCCTGTCGCGCCACCCGCCCGACCCCCGGAGGAACGTCGTGACCGTCCTGCAGCCGCCTCCCGGCCGCTACGGTCCTGCGCCGACCTCCCCGTCGCGCCGCCGCCTCTGGATCTGGGGGTTCGCGGTCGTCGGGCTCGCCGTGACGGTCTGGATCGGCCTGAACGTCGCCGGCCAGCCCGTGTCGTGGAAGGACGTCGGGTTCCACGTGCAGGGTCCGCAGGCCACCGACGTCACGTTCGAGGTCACCAAGCCGAAGGACGCGACCGTGACCTGCCAGGTCAAGGCCCTCTCCGAGTCCTATGCGGAGGTCGGGGTGCGCTCCGTGGTGGTCGGTCCCTCGGACGACGCCTCGCAGCGCGTCACGGCCACCGTGCAGACCACCGAGCTGGCCGTCAGCGGCACCGTCGACAGGTGCGACATCACCCCCTGAGATGGGCTGCCGGTGAGGTGACTTGCTATCCTGTTCGTTTCCACGCCGCCCCGGGTCTGGCGTCGTCGTTCGTCGACGCGACCGAGACAGGGCGGTTCTCGTGTCTCTGGCCCCCTCCCGGGGCCTGACCAACGCATTGTGTGAAAGGAGCGATCGTGACCGAAACGAATGCAGCCACCTGGCTGACGCAGGAGGCCTACGACCGGCTCACTGCAGAGCTCGCCCACCTCGAGGGGCCCGGTCGCGACGAGGTCGTCGCGCGCATCTCGGCGGCCCGCGACGAGGGTGACCTCAAGGAGAACGGCGGCTACCACGCGGCGCGTGAGGAGCAGGGCAAGCAGGAGGCCCGCATCCGCGAGCTCAAGGAGAAGCTGCGCAACGTGCACATCGGCACGCCGCCGGACAACGGGATCGTCGAGCCCGGCATGGTCGTGACGGCCGTCGTGGCCGGCGACGAGATGGTGTTCCTGCTCGGCTCGCGCGAGATCGCCGGGTCGTCGGACATCGACGTCTACTCTCCGACCTCCCCGCTGGGCGCCGCGATCAACGGCACCAAGATCGGCGACTCGACCAGCTACCTCGCGCCGAACGGTCGCGAGATCGCGGTCTCGATCACCGACGCCAAGCCCTTCACGGGCTGACCCGCTCTGCGCCGAGGCGCCGCCTCCCTGCTGGGGTGCGGCGCCTCTGTCGTGCCTGCCCACCAGCGTCCGCGCTCGTGGGGGCTATGGGACACACGAGTGCGGACGTTGCGGGTCAGGCGTCCGTGAGGCGGTAGCCGGCGGCCGTGAGGGCCTCGACGACGTGGGTGCAGTGGTCCGGGCCCTTGGTCTCGACCTGGACCTCGATGGCGACCTCGTCGAAGGCGAGCGCGGCGCCCGTGCGGGCGTGCGAGACGTGCATGACGTTCGCTCCGGTCGCGGCCAGGTCGTGCAGCAGCGACGCGAGGGCGCCGGGGGTGTCGTCGAGGCGGACGCGCAGCTGCAGGAACCGTCCCGCCGACGCGAGCCCGTGGCGGACCACGCGCATGAGGACGAGCGGGTCGATGTTGCCGCCGGACAGGATCGCGACGACCGGCCCCTGCAGCCCGCCCGGCGACGCCATCAGCGAGGCGACCGCCGCGGCCCCGGACGGTTCGACGAGCATCTTCGCGCGCTCCGCCACGAGCAGCAGCGCCCGCGACAGGTCCTCCTCCGACACGGTCCGGACCGGGATCCGGTGCTCGGACAGGATGCCGAACGGCACGGTCCCGGGGACGCCGACCGCGATGCCGTCGGCCATGGTGCGCAGCTCGGGCGCAGGGATGGGATACCCGGCGGCGAGGGACGCCGGGTAGGACGCCGCGCGCTCCGCCTGCACGCCGATCACCTGGACCGACGGACGCAGCTCGGACAGCGCCGCGACGACACCCGCCGCGAGTCCGCCTCCCCCGATCGGCACCAGCACGGTCGCCACGTCGGGCACCTGCTCGGCGATCTCGAGGGCGATCGTGCCCTGCCCGGCCACGACGTCCTCGTGGTCGAACGGGTGGATGAGGACGGCGCCCGTGCGGTCGGCGTACTCGCGGGCGTGCTGCAGCGCCTCGTCGACGCTGGTCCCGACGGGCTCGACGCGCGCGCCGTACTCGCGGGTGGCCGCGATCTTGGGCAGCGCGGCGTCGACGGGCATGAAGACGACCGACTCGATGCCGAGCATCCGGGCGGCCAGCGCCACCCCCTGCGCGTGGTTCCCGGCGCTCGCGGCGACGACGCCCCGGGACTGCTCCTGCGAAGAGAGCCGGGCCATCCGCACGTACGCCCCGCGCAGCTTGAACGAGCCCGTGCGCTGCAGGTTCTCGCACTTGAGCCAGACCTCGGTGCCGACGAGGTGCGACAGCGCCCGGCTGCGCTGGACCGGCGTGGTGTCGGTGACGCCCTGCAGCAGCTCGGCGGCCGCGCGGACGTCGGCCAGACCGGTCATCGCGGCGTCCCGTCGGCCTCGTGCCCCGGCGTGTCGTCCACGTCGGTGACGGGCGGGAGCTCTCCGCTCTCCTCGTCGGCGGCGAGCGTCGCCTCCTGCTCCATCTCGGCCTCGGCCACCTGCGCGATGGCGCGGTCGAGCACGGGGTGTCCTCGACCGCGGACCGGGACGTGGTCGTCGCGGCCGAGCTGGGGGAACTTGTCGTGCCCGTGCAGGTAGAGGATCACCGTGTTGAGCGTCGCGACGATGGGCACGGCGAACAGGGCGCCGACGATGCCCGCGACGAACGAACCCGCCGCGACCGAGAGCAGCACGGCCACCGGGTGCAGCGACACCGCGTGCCCCATGAGGAACGGCTGCAGGCCGTGGCCCTCGATCTGCTGCACCAGGAGCACGACGGCGAGCATGAGCAGGGCGTTGACCGGTCCGTTGGCGACGAGCGCGACGAGCACGGCGACCGAGCCGGTGACGATGGCGCCGACGATCGGCACGAACGAGCCGAGGAAGACGATGACCGCCAGCGGCGCCGCGAGCGGCACGCCCAGCAGCGCGGCGCCGAGGCCGATGCCGAGCGCGTCGACCGCGGCGACCAGGATCTGGGTGCGCGTGTAGGCGCCCAGGGTCACCAGGCCGCGCCGACCGGCCTGGTGCACGTGCTCGCGGGAGCCGCGCGGCAGCAGACCGACCACCCAGGACCAGATGGTGCGGCCGTCGAGCAGGAAGAAGAACAGGCAGAACAGCGCGATCAGCGCGCCGGCGGCGACGTGGCCCACCGTGGTCGTCGCGTGCAGCGCGCCCGAGACGAGCTCGGAGCTGCCGCCGCTGGCCGACTTCTGGATCTGGTCGACGTACTTCGTGATGTCGTCGGTGCTCAGCTGCAGCGGACCGGTCTCGAGCCACTCGGTGAGCTTGTCGATGCCCTGGGCGGCCTGGTCCCACAGCTCGCCGATGCCCTTGACGATCGAGCGGGTGGCGACGAACACCAGGCCGACGACCACCAGGATCATGCCGACGACGGCGATCCCGACCGCGGCGGCCCGGGGCAGCCTGGTGGTCCGGTCGAGCCAGTTCACGAACGGCGCGAGCAGCACGGTCAGCAGCAGCGCGACCGCGATCGGCACGACGACGACCTTGAGCTCGCTGAGCAGCCAGAGCAGGACCGCGAGCGCGGCGCCGATGAGCAGCAGCCGCCACGACCAGCTGGCTGCGGCCTGGACCGACGGCGGGACCGGTTGGCCCTTGGTGGTGGGCGCGTCGGTCATGCGGGGCGCCCGGCGGCGAGCGCGGCGGCCAGGTCCGCCGTGAGGTCGTCGAGGTCCTCGATGCCGACGGAGAGGCGTACGAGGTCGTCGGGAACCTCGAGCACCGTGCCCGCGACCGACCCGTGCGTCATCTTGTGCGGGTGCTCGATCAGCGACTCCACGCCACCGAGCGACTCCGCGAGCGTGAACACCCGGGTCGCGGCGCAGACCGCCAGCGCCGACTCCTGCGATCCCGTGCGGAACGAGATCATCCCGCCGAACCCGCTCATCTGCTTCGTCGCGACGTCGTGCCCGGGGTGGGACGCGAGCCCCGGGTAGATCACCTCGGTCACCGCCTCGTGCCCCTCCAGGAACGCCGCGATCGCCGTCGCGTTGGCCGTGTGCCGGTCCATCCGCACGGCCAACGTCTTGAGCCCGCGCAGCGTGAGCCAGGCGTCGAACGGACCCGCGACCGCACCCGACGCGTTCTGGTGGAACCGCACCGCGTCGACCAGCGGCCCGTCGAGCCCGACCGGCAGCATCGCGCCCTCCGCGACCACGAGGGCCCCGCCGACGACGTCCGAGTGGCCGCCGATGTACTTCGTCGTCGAGTGCACGACGACGTCGGCGCCGAGCGCGAGCGGCTGCTGCAGGTACGGCGTCGCGAACGTGTTGTCGACGACGAGCAGCGCGCCGACCGAGCGCGCGTGCGCGGCGAGCGTGGCGATGTCGGCGATGCCGAGCAGCGGGTTGGTGGGCGTCTCGACCCAGACGACCTTCGTTCGACCGGGCTGGATGGCGTCCAGGACCGCGTCCGGGTCGGAGAGGTCGACCGCGGTGTGGTCGATCCCCCAGGGCCCGAACACGCGCGCGATCAGGCGGTACGTGCCGCCGTAGGCGTCGTTCGGGACGACGACGTGGTCGCCGGGCCGCAGCGTCGCGCGCAGCAGGGTGTCCTCCGCGGCGAGGCCCGACGCGAACGCGAAGCCGGCGGCGCCGCCCTCGGCCGCCGCGAGCGCCGACTCGAGTGCCGTCCGGGTCGGGTTCGCCGACCGCGAGTACTCGTAGCCGCCGCGCAGGCCGCCGACGCCGTCCTGCTTGTACGTCGAGGTGGCGTAGATCGGCGGCACCACCGCACCCGTCGTCGGATCCGGGTCCTGACCTGCATGGATGGCCCTCGTCGAGAAACCTGCCTTGGACCAGTCGTCCTCGTGGAGCTGCGCGTCGTCCGTCACGATCCCCAGGCTAGGCGGTCCCGCTCGACGGGGCTTCCCACGCGGGAACACGGGCACCACCCGCACCGTTGCACACGCCGGGAGCGACCAGGTGACCACCGGGCTCCCGGAGAGGATCAAGACCATGAACTGGCTGTTCGGATCCGCCCTCAAGACCACGATGGTGACCCCGGAGCGGGCTCTGGCGGGCCGTGACGCGTACGCGTACAAGATCCCCACGACCCACACCGTCCTCGGCACTCCTCTGCAGGGCCCCTGGCCCGAGGGCACCGAGGTCATCTACCTGGCGCTGGGCTGTTTCTGGGGTGCAGAGAAGACCTTCTGGAACCTGCCCGGCGTCGTGACGACCGCCGTCGGCTACCAGGGCGGCTTCACCCCCTTCCCCACCTACGAAGAGACGTGCACCGGCATGACCGGGCACACCGAGATCGTCCTGGTGGCCTACGACCCGGCCGTCGTGTCGGCCGGTGACGTCATCCGCACGTTCTGGGAGAACCACGACCCGACGCAGGGCTACCGGCAGGGCAACGACGCCGGCACCCAGTACCGCTCAGCGATCTACACGACGACGCCCGAGCAGGAGCTGGCCGCGCGCAGCACGCTCGCGGACTTCCAGCCGCGCCTGACCGAGCGGGGCTTCGGCACGATCACGACGGAGATCCGCTCCGCCGACGAGGCCGGCCCGTTCTACTACGCCGAGGGCTACCACCAGCAGTACCTCGACAAGTTCCCGGCCGGCTACTGCCCGGTGCACGCGACGGGCGCCACCTGCCCGCGTCCCACCGGAGCCTGAGCCGTCGGGCGGACGGCCGACTCGCCCCCGCTTGTCGGCCGTCCGTCCGAGGTGGGGCCGGTACGCGTCCCCCGCGGCCGGTGACCGGCCGCCCTCGATCTGGCTCTTCGGGCCGACGGGCGTCGACGCTGACGCCTGCCGGTCCGTGGAGAACGTATCGACAGCCCCGACGGTCGGTCCACGCGTGTCCACGCGGCGTTGGACCCCGGTCCACCTGGGTGTTCACACGTCGGAATGGCCCAGCGGCTTGTCCGGTGCGACGACGTCGCGCACCAGCCGCTTGAGCGCGGTGATCTCCGGGAACCCGCCCTGCTCCTTGCGGTCCCAGAGCAGCACACCGTCCACCTCGACGCGGAAGACCCCGCCGCCGCCCGTCGACGGACGCAGCGCGACCTCGCCGAGCTCGCGCTGGAAGGTGGTCAGGAGCTCCTGGCCGAACCACGCCGCGCGCAGCAGCCAGCGGCACTGCGTGCAGTAGGTGATGGCGATCCGGGGCAGCTGCTGGGGCGTCTCGTCCGTCATGGAGACAGTGTCCGGCACCAGACTGTCGCCATGACCGCGACCTCCGCCTCGTCGACGTCCACGGACCAGGCACCCTCGGTCGGGTTGCTCCGCGTCCTCGCCGCCGCGCTCGTCTGCGGGTCCGCGATCCTGATCTTCGCCGTGCACGTGCGCCCGCTCGGCTACCTGCCGCTCGTCGTCGGCATCGCCCTGGGGCTGCTGGCCGACCGCCGCCTCGGGCGCGACCTCGGCCTGATCGGGCTCGGCATCGCGATCGTCAGCTCGATCTCGCTGCACGCCGACCTGTCGAACGCGGGGATGCTGCGGTTCACCGTGGCGCTCGGCCTCGCGGTCGTCGTGCCCGTGCTGCTCTCCCGCCGCGTCTTCCACGACGACGCGATCCACTTCCCGGTCCGCACCGGCCGCCGCTGGGACCGCTGGCAGGCCGTGTACCTGGTCGCCGTCGCGGTCTTCGCGTACCTGATCCTGCCCGCGTACTTCCTGCGGTCCGGCGTCTGGCAGAACTGGCCGGCCCTCGACGGCCCCGGCGACGTCGCCCGGCTGTTCGTCGGCGTGAACGCCGTGGGGATCTGGGACGAGCTGTTCTTCATCTGCATCGTGCTCGCGCTCCTGCGCACCCACTTCCCGTTCTGGCTCGCGAACGTCCTGCAGACGCTGGTGTTCGTCTCGTTCCTGTGGGAGCTCGGCTACCGGTCGTGGGGGCCGCTGCTGACGGTCCCGTTCGCGCTGGTCCAGGGCTGGATCTTCCGACGGACGACGTCCCTGACCTACGTGGTCTGCGTGCACCTGCTGTTCGACCTCTTCGTGTTCATGGTGCTGGTGCACGCCCACGACCCGGCCCTGTTCGACATCTTCGTGACGGCGCCTACGGTGAGTCCGTGACCCTCACCAACTGGGCAGGCAACTACGCCTACCGCGCCTCCGTCGTGCAGCACCCGCGCAGCGTCGAGGAGCTGTCGCAGATCGTCGCGTCGGCCCGTCGGGTGCGGGCGCTCGGCACCCGGCACTGCTTCAACGACCTCGCCGACGGACCCGGCACGCTCGTCGCCCTGGACGGCCTGCCCTCGTCGGTGCGCATCGATCCCGACGCCCGGACGGTCACCGTCTCGGCCGGGACCCGGTACGGGACGCTGGCCCAGGAGCTGCACTCGGCCGGGTGGGCGCTGGGCAACCTGGCGTCGCTTCCCCACATCTCCGTGGCCGGTGCGGTCGCCACCGCCACGCACGGCTCGGGCGACCGGTCGCAGAACCTGGCGGCCGCCGTGTCGGGCCTGGTTCTCGTGTCCGCCGACGGGTCCCTGCGGTCCGTCGTGCGGGGGGACGACGACTTCGCGGGGTCGGTCGTGGCGCTCGGCGCTCTCGGGATCGCCGTCGAGGTGACGCTCGACATCGAGCCCACCTACGACGTCGTGCAGGAGGTGCACGAGGACCTGCCGTGGGACGCGGCGCTGGCCAACCTCGACGACGTGACCTCGAGCGCCGGCTCGGTCAGCCTGTTCACGGACTGGCGCGGGTCCGGGATCCAGCAGGTCTGGCGCAAGACCCGGGTGTCCCCCTCCTTCGAGCCGCGGGACTCGTTCTACGGCGCCACCCCAGCCACCACCCAGCGCCACCCTCTGCCCGACATCGACCCCGTCCACACGACCGCCCAGCTCGCGTCGCCCGGTCCGTGGCACGAGCGCCTGCCGCACTTCCGCCTCGACTTCACGCCCAGCAACGGTGCCGAGCTGCAGACGGAGTACCTGGTGCCTCGGTCCGGAGCGGTCGAGGCGCTCCAGGCGATCCGTGCCCTCTGCGACCAGATCGCCCCGCTGCTGCAGGTCAGCGAGGTGCGCACGATCGCCGGAGACGACCTCTGGCTCTCCACCGCGCACGGCGGCGACCGCGTCGGCATCCACTTCACCTGGCACCCGCGGGACAACGAGGTGGCCGCCCTCCTGCCCACGCTCGAGGCCGCCCTGGCTCCCTTCGACGCCCGCCCGCACTGGGGGAAGCTCTTCGCCGACGAGGACCGCTCCCTCGCCCGCCTCTACCCCCGCTGGGACGACTTCCGTGCGCTGGTCGCCCGGACCGACCCCGAGGGCGTCTTCCGCAACGCCTTCCTGGAGCGGCACGTTTTGTCGTAGCGCGTCGGTCAGACGACGGCGTCCCGCGCACGCCAGCTCGTGACCCGGGCATCCAGGTCCGCGTCCCCCACCCGTCCGACCGGCGAGAGCGTGACGACGCCGGCCGCCCGCAGCCGCGGGTCGGACGCGTACCGCTGCTCGAGGGTGCGCTCGGCGGCCTCGTCGCCCGCGTCCGCGGCGACCAGCAGCGCGGCGATCTCGTCCGCGAGCGCGTCGAGCTCCTCCGCAGGAGTCGTCGTGTCGGGGTCGATGTCTCCCCACACGTCCCACAGGAGCATCTCGTCACGCTGCCGGTGGGCCAGCTCGGTCACCACGTAGCCGCGGACGAACTCGGGCCCGCACAGGTGCGGCAGCGACGGGTCGACGCCGTAGGTGGAGGCGTCGGTCCGGCCCGCGCGATGGGCGAGCCACACCTCGGCGGCCGTCTCGAAGGGTGCGCCGTAGCCCGTCGGCAGGTCGTGCGAGTCGAAGTCGAACCAGTCCTCCTCGTGGTTCAGCTCCGGGTCGAACCGCACCCAGCGCGTGCCGTCCCACCGCTCGCCGACCACGTGGTCGTGGTGGAACCCGGGCCGGAAGTAGCCGGCGAACCCGACGCGGCTGCGCGCGGGGATGCCGTGCTGACGCAGCACCGCGACGGCGACCAGAGTGTGGTCGCGGCAGCAGCCGGCGACCTGGTCGTGCGGCGCGCGCGGCTCGGTGAGCGGGGCGGAGGACCGCTCCTGAGTCACCCGCAGGATGTCGGCGAGCCAGCGCAGGTCGACGTCCGCGTCCTGGCCCGCGTACAGCGACTCGGCGGCACCGCGGTAGTGGATGACCGCGTTGCACGCTGCCTGGTGGAGGGCCCCGGAGTCGGTCGGGAGGGTGTCGAGCAGGCCCGCGTACGGGCCCGGGTCGCTGTAGGCGCTGTGCGTGGCGTAGGCGTCGAGGTTCGGCATGTGCCCCACCCTGGCGTCTGCCCCAGGGGCAGGGTCAAGAGACGGGCTGGGCGACGTGCACGACCACGCCGTCGTCGGTCCACGGGACGGGGTAGATCTCCCGCACGGCGCCCACCACGGACCGCCCGACGAGCCACGTCTCCAGCGCCACGTACGCGCCGATGATCTCCGGGTAGCGGCACTCCGCGGCGGTCACCGGCACGTAGGCGACGGTGTGGGCGGGCTCCTCGCGCAACCCGATCCGGCCCGCGGGTGCGACCAGACCCTCGTAGGGCACGCAGACCTCGATCGGACCGTCGCCGTCGAAGCCGACGGCGCCGTGGAACACCACCCAGTACTCGGCGCCGTAGCGCGCTCCCCCGGCGTCGAGGAAGGCGTGCAGCTCGGTCACGTCGCCCATGATCGTCGGCACGAGGTCCTCCTGGAGCACGTGCTGCTGGATCGTCGCGACGAGGCGTGCCGGCATCTCGGCGACGACGACGTCGTCCACCCCGAACCGGCCGGGCGGGCTGGGGAACGACGGGACGCCGAGCGACGTCAGCACCAGGTCGACCGCCGGACCGTGCTCCGACAGGTCGCGCTGACGCCCGTCCCACCAGCCCCGCAAGGTGACCCCGACCTGGCTGGGCGGCTGCGCCAGCACGTCGGCGATCATCGTCAGCGGCATGTCGAGCCGCCGCATCAGCGCGATCGTGTGCGCACGCTCGAGCTGCTCGGGCGCGTAGAACCGGTAGCCGGTCTCGGCATCCACCCGGACGGGCGGCAGGAGCCCGCGGGCGTCGTAGAGCCGCAACGCCTTGAGCGAGAGCCCGGAGCGTCGGGCGAACTCCCCGATGCTCAGCTCGGACACGACGGGCCCCCGCCGATCGAGCGCAGCGGGGGCCCGGCGGTCACGAGATCAGTGGCTGGTGCCGACGATGTCGACGACGAACACGAGCGTGTCGCCGCCCTTGATGCCGGCCTGCGGCACGCCACGGTCGCCGTAGCCCAGGTGCGACGGGACCGAGAGCAGCACGCGGGAACCGACCTGCTGGCCGACGAGACCCTCGTCCCAGCCCGCGATGACCTGGCCCACGCCGATGCCGAAGCTGATCGAGGAGCGACGGTCGTACGAGTTGTCGAAGACCCCGCCGTTCCAGGACTGACCGAGGTAGTGCACCTCGATGTCGTCGCCGGCCTCGACGAGCGCGCCGTCGCCGCGGGAGAGGACCGAGACCTCGAGCTCACCGGACGGCGAGTCCGCCGGGAACGTCAGGGTCGGCTTCTCGCCGAAGGAACCCGAGACCTCGGGCAGCGCTGCGGACATGACCACTCCTTTGCTGGATGACTGTGCCCGCCCATCTTGCCGCCCAGCCCTGACAGCCGCCGAATCCGGGGGTTGACGACGAAAGCTAATGCCATTAGCTTTGAGTCATGAGCCAGTACATCAACCGCCCCGAAGGCCGCATCGCGTACACCCTCGACGGTGCCGCCGACGCACCGCTCGTCGTTCTCGTCCCCGGCATGGGAGACCTGCGCAGCACGTGGCGGGACGTCGTCGGCCCCCTGACCGACGCCGGGTACCGCGTGGCCAGCATGGACCTGCGCGGCCACGGGGACTCGGACACCACGTTCGCCACGCACGGCGACGTGGTCACCGGCCAGGACATCATCGCCCTGGTCGAGCACCTCGGCGGTCCCGCGGTCGTCGGCGGCAACTCGATGGGCGCGGCCTCCGCCGCGTGGGCCGCCGCCGAGCGACCCGACCTCGTCGCGGGCCTCGTGCTGACCGGCCCGCTGCTGCGCGACCCGCCGGCGTCCGCCGCGACGACCGCCACCATGCACGGCCTGGTCCGGGTCGCGCTCGAACGCCCGTGGGGTGCCGCCCTGTGGGCCCGCCTCTACCGCACCTACTTCTCGCGCGGCACGCAGAGCCCGTGGCTCGACGAGCACGTCGCGGACATCAAGGCGTCGCTCAAGCGGCCCGGGCACCTGCGCTCGTTCCGGCACCTGACGCTCCAGCTCACGCACGCGCCGGTCGAGGCGCGGCTCGGCGAGGTCGTCGCGCCGGTCCTCGCGTTCGTCGGGGCCATCGACCCCGACTTCAAGGACCCGGCGGCGGAGGCCCTCTGGCTACGCTCCGCGGTCGACGCCGAGGTCACCCTCATCCCGGTCGTCGACCTGGCACTGTCCGTGGTCGACGACGGTGGCCCCTCGGGCTACGCCGACCTCACGCTGGCCGCGGTCGCGGCCAGGGCCGGCGTCGCGGTGCCGAGCCTCTACAAGCACGTCGACGGCCTCCCAGGCCTGCGGCGCGACGTCGCGCTCGTGTGCGTCCAGCAGCTCGCCGGGATCATGCGCGACCTCGACACCCTCTCGGAGATGGGCCACGCGACGCGCGACTACGCGCGTGCCACCCCGGGCCGCTACGACGCCGTCCAGGGCACCGCCTGGATCCACGACCCGGCCGCCCAGGACGTCCGCGACGCGAGCGCTGCGGTGGTCGAGGACCTCACGCGGGGCGTCGAACAGCTCGGCGTGCCGCCCGAGAACCGGATCGACGCCGTCCGCGCCGTCCGGGCCGCGGTGCACGGGTTCGTCGTGCTGGAGCTGGGCGGCGGGTTCGGGATGCCCGAGGACGTCGACGCGAGCTTCTCGTTCCTCGTCGACGGGCTGGTCGGCGGCCTCACACGACTGCGCGTGTGACCCCACCGGGGCTCACCGCGCCAGGAACCCCAACAGGTCGTGTCGTGTGAGGACCCCGACCGGCGACCCGTCGTCGACCACCATCAGGGCATCCGCCTTCTGCAGCGCTTCGCGAGCGGACGCGACGCCTTCACCGGATCCGATCAACGGCATCGCGGGCGACATGTGCCGGTCGACGCGGTCGGCGAGCTGCGCCTCGCCCGAGAACACCGCGTCCAGCAGCACCCGCTCGCTGACCGACCCGGCGACCTCACCGATCTTCACGGGCGGCTCCGCGCCGACGACGGGCATCTGCGAGACGCCGTACTCGTGCAGGATCGAGATCGCGTCGCGCACGGTCTCGTTGGGGTGCGTGTGCACGAGGTCGGGCAACGCGCCGGTCTTGGTCCGCAGCACGTCGGCCACGGTCGCCCCCTCGGCGGCCGCGAGGAACCCGTACGACCGCATCCACGAGTCGTTGAAGATCTTGGACAGGTAGCCGCGTCCGCCGTCGGGCAGGATCACGACGACGACCGCGTCGGCCGGCAGGTCCTTCGCGTACTCCAGCGCGGCCACCACGGCCATCCCGCACGAGCCGCCGACGAGGAGGCCCTCCTCGCGCGCCAGGCGGCGGGTCATGGCGAACGAGTCGGCGTCGGAGACGGCGATGATCTCGTCGGGGACGCTGGGGTCGTAGGCCGTCGGCCAGAAGTCCTCCCCGACGCCCTCGACGAGGTACGGCCGCCCGTCGCCGCCCGAGTACACCGAGCCGGCGGGGTCCGCGCCGATCACCACGACACGACCGTCGGACACCTCCTTGAGGTACCGCCCGGTCCCGGTGATGGTGCCGCCCGTCCCCACGCCCGCCACGACGTGCGTGACCAGCCCGTCGGTGTCCGCCCAGATCTCCGGGCCCGTCGACTCGTAGTGGCTCGCGGGCCCGTTCTGGTTGGCGTACTGGTTCGGCTTCCACGCCCCCGGGATCTCGCGAACCAGCCGGTCGGAGACGGAGTAGTAGGAGTCGGGATGGTCCGGCGCGACCGCCGTCGGGGTCACGACGACCTCGGCGCCGTAGGCCCGCAGCACGTCGCGCTTGTCCTGGCTGACCTTGTCGGGGCAGACGAACACGCAGCGGTACCCCTTGCGCTGGGCGACCAGCGCGAGACCCACTCCGGTGTTGCCGCTCGTCGGCTCCACGATCGTGCCGCCGGGCTGGAGCTCCCCCGACGCCTCGGCCGCCTCGATCATCTTCAGCGCGATCCGGTCCTTCACGGACCCACCGGGGTTCAGATACTCGACCTTGGCCAGGATCGTGGCCGCGATGCCCTCGGTGACCGTGGTGAGCTGGACGAGCGGGGTGCCGCCGACGAGCTCAGAGATGTGCTTGGCGTACTTCACGATGCTCCGTCGCGCTCGGGTACCGGGCAGCGGACGCACGACTGCCCGGGTGCGATCTTCGCACCCGGGCAGCCGTCAGACCATGCGGGCGGAGCTAGTTTCGGAAGATCGCGAGGATGCGCAGCAGCTCGAGGTAGAGCCAGATCAGCGTCACGACGAGGCCGAAGGCGGCCACCCAGGCGAGCTTGGCCGGGACGCCCTTCTCGACGCCGCGCTTGATCGAGTCGAAGTCGATGATCAGGCTCGCGGCCGCCAGGGCGACGGCGATCAGGCCGACCGCGACGCCGAGCCAGCCCGAGCGCAGCGGACCGAACTGGCCGCCGTTCACCCCGAAGAGCATCAAGACGACGTTGATCAGCGAGAACACCAGGTAGCCGACGAGGCCGATGATCACGGTGCGCTGGAACTTCGGCGTCACGCGGATCTTGCCCGAGCGGAAGAGCACCAGGGAGACCGCGAACACCGAGATGGTGGCCAGCACGGCCTGCCCGACGATCCCGTCCCACTGCTCCTCGTAGAACTTGCTCAGCCCGCCCAGGAACATGCCCTCGAACGCGGCGTACAGCAGGATCAGGACCGGGCTGGGCTGCTTCTTGAACGCGTTGACCAGGCCCAGCACGAGGCCGACGATCGCGCCCAGGATCCACAGACCCGGCGCGAGGACCCAGGTCGCGGCGCCGACGACCACGAGGACGGCGAGCAGTCCGGCCGTCTTCATGATGACGTCGTCGTACGTCATGCGGGCCGTGTCGCGGCTCGTGGCGGACGGTGAGCCGTAGAGCGCCTCGAGCGAGGCCGCGTCGGTCGCGGCGGTGGCCGTGGTCGCGTACGTCACAGCGTCCTGCGGCGCGGGTGCCTTCTGACCCCTGCGCTGGACAGGGTCCTGGAAGACGGGACTGTTGTCGAAGATCGGGTTGGCCATGGCGTCCTCCTGGACGGATCGGGCGCGTTTGTACAAGTCTGTCACCGTAGCGAACGCCTTGGGGCAGGGGATCGTTCCAGGCGACACGTCGCATCCTCCGAACGGAGTGCCGTCCTCCTCCCATGGGTCGATGCACGGTGTCGTCGCCGGCACCTAGGGTCGTTCTCGGCAGTGCTCCCGACAGTTGAGGATCTGGAAATGATCGAGGCACAAGGCCTGACCAAGAGGTACGGGCCGAAGACCGCAGTGGACGGCATCACGTTCACCGTCCAGCCGGGCCGGGTGACCGGGTTCCTGGGCCCGAACGGTGCCGGGAAGTCCACCACGATGCGCATGATCATGGGCCTTGACCGCCCCTCGGGCGGCTCCGTGATCGTCAACGGCAAGCCGTACGCCCAGCACCACTCCCCCCTCACCGAGGTGGGCGCCCTGCTCGAGGCCAAGGCCGTGCACACCGGTCGCAGCGCCCGCAACCACCTGCGCGCCATCGCGGCGACGCACGGCATCGGGGACAAGCGCGTCAACGAGGTCATCGCGATGACCGGCCTGGACGCCGTGGCCAAGCGCCGCGTCGGCGGGTTCTCGCTCGGCATGGGCCAGCGCCTCGGCATCGCGGCCGCCCTCGTCGGCGACCCGCGCACGCTGATCCTGGACGAGCCGGTCAACGGGCTCGACCCCGAGGGCGTCCTGTGGGTCCGCAACCTGGTCCGCTACCTCGCCTCCGAGGGCCGGACCGTGTTCCTGTCCTCGCACCTCATGAGCGAGATGGCCCTCACCGCCGACCACCTGCTCGTCATCGGCCGCGGCAAGATCATCGCCGACGGACCGACGGCGACCGTGATCGCCCAGGCCACCAAGGAGACGGTCCGCGTCGTCTCTCCGCACGCCACCGACATCGCCGCCCTGCTGCAGGGTCCGGAGGTCACCGTGACGTCGGACGAGGCCGGCGTGCTGACCGTCACCGGCGCCACGACCGTCCAGGTGGGCGAGCTCGCCGCCGCCAACCGCTTCGTCCTGCACGAGCTCACGCCGGTCTCCGGCTCGCTCGAGGAGGCGTACATGTCCCTGACGCAGGACTCGGTCGAGTACCACTCGTCCGAGGTTCCCGCCGAGCTCACGCAGGAGGGCTCCCGATGAGCACCGCAGTCGCCACCCCGACGACCACCCCGGCGGTCGCCACGCCCAAGGGCAAGCTCTCGTTCCCGCACCTGCTGCGCAGCGAGTGGATCAAGTTCTGGTCGGTCCGCTCGACCATCTGGACGCTCGGGATCTTCCTGTTCGCGACGGTCAGCCTGGTCGTCCTGATCAGCCTGGCGTTCGTCAACGCTCCCTCCGAGGCCGAGGGCGGCCCGCCCGCCTCGCAGGCCGCGGACGCGCTCGGACCGTTCGCGGTGGCCGTCACGCTCGCCCAGCTGGCGCTCGCCGTCCTCGGCGCCCTGACCATCACCAGCGAGTACACCACCGGCATGATCCGATCGAGCCTGTCGGCCGTGCCCAAGCGCCTCCCGGTGCTGTGGTCCAAGGCCATCGTGCTCATGGTGTCGGTCCTCGTCGCAGCGGTCGTCGCGCTGGCCGTCTCGGCGGTCCTGCAGGCGCTGTTCTTCGACAGCAAGGACTTCTCCATCGACTGGTCGGACGGCCAGACGCTCCGGGCCCTCGGGGGCACCGCGCTGTACCTCGCGACGATCGCGCTGTTCGCGTTCGCGCTCGGTGCGCTCCTGCGGCACTCGGCCGCGGCGGTCGCGACGGTGCTCGGCCTCCTGCTCGTCGCCCCGATCCTGTTCGGTGCGATCCCGTGGAAGCCGCTCACCTACATGTTCCCGTTCCTGCCCGGCGTCGCCGGTCAGCAGGTCACCCAGACCGACGCGCAGCTCGCGGAGGCCGCGGCGAGCTCGCCGATCGGTGCCGACCTGACGGCGTGGCAGGGCTACGGCGTTCTGCTCGTGTGGATCGTCGTGATCCTCACCGCGGCGGCCGTCCTGCTCAAGAAGCGCGACGCCTGACGCACCACGACGACGGGGCGGTCCGGATCTTCGGACCGCCCCGTCGTTCGTCTCGTCAGACCAGCCCGCCGAGCGCCCCCTCGGGCGCACCCTCCAGCGCCTCGGCGTCCTGGTTCCACATCGACCGAAGCACCCGCTCGCCCACCGACCGCTCGCCCGCCTGAACGACGACCTCGACGTCCATGGCGGACGCGGCTGACCGCGCGCGGGGGTTAGCGTTGTGCCACCCCCAGACGAAGGACACCGATGACCGACGCCCCGGCTCAGAAGGCCAAGTCCCGCCCCGCCCCGCTCGTCGCCGAGGTGGTCCGCACGGAGCGCCTCTCGGCGACGATGGTCCGGGTGGTCGTCGGCGGACCGGGCCTGGCCGCGTTCGAGCCGTCCCCGCACGCGGACTCCTACGTCAAGGTCGTGTTCCTGCCGGACGGGACGCCCCGGCCGCTGCGCGACGACGGGCGTCTCGACCTCGACGCCGTCCGCGCGACGCTCCCGCCCGACAGCCAGCCTCGGCAGCGCTCGTACACGGTCCGCGGCTATGCGGACGGTGAGCTCACGCTCGACTTCGTCGTGCACGGCGACGAGGGCCTGGCCGGACCGTGGGCCGCGGGTGCCGCGGTCGGCGACGAGGTCCTGCTCGTCGGCCCGGGCGGCGCGTGGTCGCCGGAGCCGACGGCGGCCTCCCACCTGTTCGCCGGCGACGCGAGCGCCCTGCCCGCGATCGCCGTCGCGCTCGAGCGACTCGCGCCCGATGCCGTCGGCCACGCCGTCATCGAGGTCCACGGACCCGAGGACGAGATCCCGCTGACCGCACCCGCCGGCGTGCACGTGCACTGGGTCCACCAGGGCTTCGGCGTCTCCGGCCTGGCCCTCGTCGACGCCGTCGCGGCCCTGCCGCCGCTGCCGCAGCCGGTCAGCGCGTTCGTGCACGGGGAGGCCGGCGCGGTCCGCGAGCTGCGCCGTCACGTGCGCGGCGAACGGGAGGTCCCGCGCGAGCAGCTGTCGGTCTCGGGGTACTGGCGCCTGGGGGCCGACGACGAGGGCTGGCGCGCCACCAAGCGCGACTGGCTCGCCACGATCGAACAGGCCGAAGTGGCCGCGGGCCTGCTCTGATGGCCTGGTCGCTCACGTTCGACTGCGCCAGCCCGGCCGTCATGGCCGCGTTCTGGGGCCCGGCGCTCGGCTACGTCACTCCCCCGCCCCCGGACGGCTTCGCGACGTGGGAGGACTGGCTGACCCACCACGAGGTGCCCGAGGACGAGTGGGACGACGGCGCCTACCTGGCCGACCCCGCCGACGTGCTCCCGTCGATCTCGTTCCTCAAGGTGCCGGAGGGCAAGACCGCCAAGAACCGGCTGCACCTGGACGTCAAGGTCTCGGGCGGACGCTCGCAGCCGCAGGCGGTGCGCGAGCCGCTGATCCGCGCCGCCGTCGACCGCTTCGTCGCGGCCGGAGCCACCGTCCTGCAGGAGCACGACCTGCGCGGCGAGCTCGACCACGTCGTGATGGCGGACCCCGAAGGCAACGAGTTCTGCGTCGCCTGAACGTGCCCCCGCCGGGATTTGAACCCGGACTGGGCCGGGTTTAAGCCGGCTGCCTCTGCCAGTTGGGCTACGGGGGCGGACGCCGCTCATCCTGCCAGGGAACGACGAAGCCCCCGGTCGCGTACGGACCGGGGGCTCGTCGGAAGGCTCAGGCGGACGCAGCCTTCGCAGCCGGAGAGCCGGGCTCGGCCTTCTGCGGCGGCAGGACCTCCCCGACGTCGACGGCGCGAGGCTTGGCCGGCACGGATGCGGCGCGGAACTCGGCGCGTGGGTCGTGCAGGCTGCCGAGCGCGACGACCTCGCGACGCAGGAGCAGCGCACCGGTCCACCCGGCAGCGATACGGACCTTGCGGTTGAAGGTGGGCATGGCCGCGACGTGGTACGTGCGGTGCAGCACCCAGGCGAAGAAGCCCTTGACCTTGATCCGGCCGAACATCTGCGCGACGCCCTTGTACATGCCGAGCGAGGCGACCGCGCCGACGTTCTTGTGCTTGTACTCGGTGGGCGGTGCAGAGCGCAGGACGCGGGCCAGGTTGTCGCCGAGGTGGTTGCCCTCGCGCAGCGCGTGCTGGGCGTTGGGCGGGCAGAACTGACCGGGGTTGTACAGGTCGGGCACCGCGGCGCAGTCGCCGGCACCGTAGGCGTCCGGGACGACCGTCCCGTCCTCCTGCGTCACCTGCAGGTACGCGTTGCAGATGAGGCGGCCCATCTTGTCCAGCGGCAGGTCCGAGTCCTTGAGGACCGGGTTGGCCTTCACGCCCGCGGTCCACACGATCGTCTCGGCGTCGAACTCCATCTTGTTCGACAGGACGACATGGCCGTCGATGCAGCTGCTCAGGAACGTGGACAGGTGGATCTCGATGGCGCGCTTGCGCAGGACCTCGAGCGTGTACCCGCCCAGCTCCTCGCTGACCTCGGGCAGGATGCGCGGCGAGCCCTCGACCAGGACGAAGCGCAGCTCTTCCTGCTCGATGGCCTTGTAGTACTTCACTGCGGCGCGGGCCATGTCCTCGACCTCACCGAGCGCCTCGACACCGGCGAACCCGCCGCCGACGAAGACGAACGTGAGCATCCGGCGACGCAGCTCGGGGTCCCAGGTGCTGGCGGCCACGTCGATGCGGTTGAGCACGTGGTTGCGCAGCGCGATGGCCTCTTCGACGTTCTTGAAGCCGATGCCGATCTCAGCGAGCCCGGGGATCGGAAGCGTGCGGGCGACCGACCCGAGGCCGACGACGAGGTGGTCGTAGGTGATCCAGTAGGAGTCGCCCTCCTCGGGCGTGATCTCCACCGTGCGCTCGGCGTGGTTGATCTGGCTGACCTTGCCCTGCAGCACGTCGACGCCCTTGAGGGCGCGGCGGTGCGGGGCGACGACGTTGCGGGGGTCGATGGACCCGGCCGCGGTCTCCGGCAGGAACGGGGCGTACGTCATGTACGGGCGGGGGTCGACGACGACGATCGCGGCCTCGCGCTTGCCGAGGCGCTTGCGCAGCCGGCGGGCCGTGTAGAGGCCGACGGTGCCGCCGCCGAGCACGACGACGCGCGGGACCTTGCGGGGCTTGGGCCTGGCCGCTGGCTCCACGGTGGCCTGGGGGCTGGCGACGTCCGAGGCTGAGGAAGGCATACCTCAACGGTAGCGGCGCCGCTCGTCCGACGCCCTACCTGAGCCGGTGACGATGCGCACAGTGGGCGTCCAGAGACTGTGAGACGGCGCACGTCTGGCGACGTGCGCCGTCCCACGAGGCCTCACGGAGCGGTGACCGGCGGAACGACCGCGTCCGTCGCTGCGGGCGCAGGGGCGCTCGCGCTCGGGGTGGGGACGGTCGTGTCGGCCTCCGTGTCCGCAGCGGTCTCCAGGGCCGGTGCCTTGGCGAACGGTGGCGGCGGGGTCTTCGCCGTAGCTCCGGCACGGAGCTGCCACTCGCCGTTCACGTCGCTCTCGAGGTCCGCCATCGGTGCGCCGCTCAAGGGGAACGCGTTCCACCGCGTGCGACCGTCGGCGTCCGTCCGGCTGAGAAGCTGCCACGTCTCCCGGCCGCCGGGATCCCACACGGGCGCCGAGTCGTAGTAGCTCTCGGTGCGGATCGGGCGACCGAGCTCGTCGAAGAGCTGTACATCCGTCAGGGGGTTGCCGTCGGCGTCGTAGGCGAAGATGTTGCCGACCGGTTCCCCGTCGACGAGGACGCCGTTGGACGGCACCTCCGGGCCGGTCGAGGAAGCGCCTCCGTGGTACGCGTTCTCCCAGCTGTCCGTCTGCATCTGGAGGCCGAACGTGACGGGCAGCACCGTGACGATCGCCAGGAGGTTGGCCACGACCGCCAGCCCGTGCATCGCTCCCGACCGGAACCAGGTGCCGCGACCCCACTGCACGCTCAGGACGACGAGGACCGCGAGGAAGACGAACGCGGGCACCGACTCGGGCAGCCACGACTGGAAGCCCAGGAAGAACATCGCCACCTGGTAGCCCACCCACGCCCGCACGAGCCACCAGAACGGGCGGATCGAGACCAGGAACCCCTCGACCGGCGGCCACCAGCGCTCCTCGCGCAGGTGCCCGAGCAGGCGGAGCAGAGACGCCTTCGGGGCGCCGGCCAGCTCCCGCAGCGGACGGCGCTCCGGGGCCGCCATCGGGAGCAGGCCCGCGGCCGCACGCAGCTCGGCCGCGTACTCCTCGGGCGGCCCGAACTGCTCCAGCACCCCGCGCCCGTGCGCGTTGTGCCGCTCGTCCGCGAGCGCGTCGGCGAGGTCGGCCTCGAGGTCGTCCGTCAGGTCGTCCACCTGGTCCGGCCCGAGGTCGGCCAGGCTGCGGCGCACCGCGGCGGCGTAGCCCGCGACGTCCAGAACCTCGGTGCTGTCCAGGACGCTCATCGCACGACCTCCGTCTCGAGCAGGCGGCCCATCGTGCCTGCGAACTCCTGCCAGTCCTTGCGCTGGGCGTCGAGCATCGCTCGGCCCTGGGCGTTGATGCCGTAGTACTTGCGGTGCGGTCCCTCGTCGCTGGGCACGACGTACGACGTCAGCGCTCCCGACGAGTACAGCCGGCGCAGCGTGCCGTACACCGACGCGTCCCCGACCTCCTCGATGCCCGCCGCCCGCAGGCGTCGCACGACGTCGTACCCGTACCCGTCCTCGTCGCTCACGACGGCGAGCACGGCCAGGTCCAGCACTCCTTTGAGCAGCTGGGTCGTGTCCATGCGACCTCCTCCGGTATCCCCGTGGCCGACGCGTCCGGCGCCGGCGAGATTGGTGCGGGAGCCCCCTCCGAGCTCCCGCAGACGCGACGGTAGTACACACTGCGCACTACCGTCCACGACACGACACCGGCGAGTCGTCCGGAGTCTGTCGGCGTCGGCGCGACCGGCCGTGCGACCTCGTCGGACCGCTCAGCGCGTGGCGACGCTCCAGGCGATGCCGTCGAGGATGTCGTGCTCGGAGGTGACGACGGAGGTCAGCTCTCCCCCGGCCCGCGCGACGTCGTCACGAACCCGGCTGACGACCTCGTGCCAGACCAGCGCTCCGGCACCGATCACGTCGACGCGTCCGGGGTGCATGAACCCGAGCGCCGCCCGCTCCTCGTGGTTGCGGGCCAGGAGGTCGTCGCAGGCCGCGAGCACCTTCTCGACGGGCAGGACCGAGCCGTCGATCGCGTGCGGGTCGTAGGTGGCCAGCCCGAGCGCATGGGCCGTCACGGTCGTGACGGTGCCCGCCAGCCCGACCAGCGTGACCGCCTCGCCGAGCGGCACGTGGGTGGACGCCGTGTCGAGGGCCGCGCCGACGTCGCGGCGGGACCGCGCGATCTCGTCGGCGGTCGGTGGGTCGGTGTGCAGGTGCCGCTCGGTCAGCCGCACGCACCCGACGTCCATCGAGTACGCGGCCCGGACCGTGTCGTCGCCGAGGACGAGCTCGGTCGAGCCGCCGCCCAGGTCGACGACGAGGAACGGTCCCGGGTGCTCGCCCGCCAGCACGCCCGTGGCGCCCTTGAAGGACAGCTCGGCCTCCTCGAGGCCCTCGACGACCTCCGGCTCGACACCCAGAGCGTCGTGCACGCCCTTGACGAAGTCCGCGCGGTTCTCGGCGTCCCGGGAGGCCGACGTCGCGACGAACCGGATCGCCTCGACGCCCAGCTCGGTGCAGATGTCGTGGTAGCGCCGGGCCGCGTCGAGCGTCCGCTCGAGGGCCTCCGGGGCGATCCGGCCGGTGCGGTCCACGCCCTGCCCGAGACGGACCACCTCCATCCGCCGGTCCAGGTCCACCAGCGTGCCGGCGCGCGGATCGACGTCCGCCACCAGCAACCGGATCGAGTTGGTCCCACAGTCGATGGCAGCCACACGCGTCACGCGCACCATCCTCCCACCCACCCCACCCCCGTTGGCGCCAGGGAAGCGCAACGTCAGCGCTCGTGGGCGTCATAGCCCACACGAGTGCGGACGTTGCGGACGGGTCAGCAGGTGCAGCGGTCCGGGCGCCACTCGTCGCGGATGAGGGCGAGGACCTCGTCGCCGATGGGGTTGACTCCCGGGCCGGCCGCGAGGGCGTGACCGACGAGCACGTGCAGGCACTTGACGCGGTTGGGCATGCCGCCGGCCGAGATGCCCGCGATCTCCTCGACGTGCCCGAGCTCCTCGCGGTCGGCGAGGTAGGCCTCGTGCGCGCGCCGGTAGGCGGCGGCGAGCTCCTCGTCGTCGGCGAGCCGGGCCGTGAGCTCCTTCATGAGCCCGGTGGCCTCGCGGGTGCTCACGGCGGCGACCGCGGGAGGCGACGTCAGGTAGTAGGTCGTGGGGAACGGGGTCCCGTCGTCCAGGCGCGGGGCCGTCCGGACGACGAGAGGGCGACCGCAGACGCACCGCGCCGCGATGCCGACCACGCCGCGCGGCGGCCGGCCGAGCTGCTCGGCGAGCACGGCGATGTCCTGGTCGGTCACGGCATCGAGGAGCACGAGAGAATCCGTTCGGGTCGCGGGGCGCGTCAGCCGCCCGACGGAGGGGCCGACGTCCCATTGTCGCCCGGCGCGGGGGCAGCAGGCGTCGCCGCCGTCTCCGGCGTCGTGGCGGCGGGCGTCTCGCCGGCCACCTGCACCGACTCCCACACGGAGGCGTACCAGGGCAGGGTCGCGCCGGTGTCGAGCGCCGCGGCCGGGCCCTGCTCGGTCGGTGCGGTGTCCGGGACCGTCTCGGGGTCGATCACGCGGAACGCCTTCTCGCCGGGGAGCACGAACGAGAGCCGCCCGCGCGCCTGCGCGGCCACGTAGGCCGGGTCGTTCCAGCGGTCGAGGTCGGCCTGCAGGTCCTCGTTGCGCTTCTGGGCGGCGGCGACCTGCGAGCGCAGCTGGTCCACGTCGGACTTCTGCTTCAGGTAGGAGTGCAGCGTCGGGTAGACGAGCACGAACGCGAGCAGCAGGACGCACGCGAACACCATCGCCCGGACGGTGAACAGGCGCGGGACCTTGAGCTGCACCTTCTCCGCGCGGGCGGTGCCGCGCGGAGGCGTCGGTGTGCCGCGGGAGGCGGGCCGGGTGGCCGCGGGTCGCGACGAGGACGACGGGCCGGTCGACGACGACGGTCGCGAGCTCGTCGACGACGAGGGACGCGGTGCTGCGCTCGACGCGCGGGGCGTCGCCGGACGGGCGGTCGACGACGAACCGGCGGAACCGGTGGACGGGGTCTTCCCCGCCGACGTCCGCGCCGTCGCACGCCGCGGCGGCGCGCTCGGGGACGCCGGGCGTCGAGGGGCAGACATGCGATCGATTCTGCCTCGGCCCGAGCCGCGTCTGCCGGACCCCGCTCCCCACGGGCGCGCCGGGGCTCAGTTGACAGGTGCCGTACCCCGCTGGCTACGGTCAGGGCCGCCGCGCGGGGTGCATCCCGCGCGCAGCCGCCCCGGCGGCCGACCCCCGATGAAGGGCATCTCGTGACCTACGCCGCAGAACCGGTCGTCGCGGCCTACCTGCGCGACCTCGTGCGCTACCTCGGGGACGCCTCGCCTGCCGAGCGCGCCAACGTCCTCGGCGCCGTGGCCGACCAGATCGACGAGTCCGCCGCCACCCTCGGACGCGCGCCGACGGACGACGACCTGCAGTCCATCGTCGCCAACCTCGGTCCGGCGCCGGAGGTCGCGGCAACCTGGTCGCGCAAGGTGCGGCCGGCGGAGCAGGAGATCGAGCAGCCCGTCCGGAAGCGCTCGATCACCGACCAGCGCGTGGGGGTCGTCCTCGTCGTGCTCGTCGGCATCGGGCTCGGCCTGGTCCTGCCGCTGCTCGGCTGGATCGGCCCGGCGTCGATGCTCTTCCTGTCGGTGCTCGGGTTCATGCGGTCGCGCAACGACGACGAGTCGCACAAGGCCGGCTGGCGGACCACCTACATCGTCGCGCTGCCGGCCCTGATCGTCTCGGCGTTCATCCTGATCGCGGCCCTCATGGCCTCGGCGTCGGACGCCTGAGAGCACCGACGACGAAGGCCGGCCACCGTGAGGTGACCGGCCTTCGTCGTCAAGAAGAACTGAGCGTCAACCCTTGAAGCGCGGGAAGGCGGAGCGGCCGGCGTAGACGGCGGCGTCGTCCAGCTCCTCCTCGATGCGCAGGAGCTGGTTGTACTTGTTGATGCGCTCGCCACGGGCGGGGGCCCCGGTCTTGATCTGGCCGGCGTTCGTGGCCACGGACAGGTCCGCGATCGTCGTGTCCTCGGTCTCGCCGGAGCGGTGCGAGGTCATCGTCGTGAAGCCGCTGCGCTGCGCGAGCTCGACGGCGTCCAGCGTCTCGGTGAGCGTGCCGATCTGGTTGAGCTTGACCAGCAGCGAGTTGGCCGACTTGAGCTCGATGCCCTTGCGCAGGCGCTCGGGGTTGGTGACGAACAGGTCGTCGCCGACGATCTGCACCTTGTCGCCGATGGTGGAGACCAGGTGGCTCCAGCCCTCCCACTCGTCCTCGGACAGCGGGTCCTCGATGGAGACCAGCGGGTAGTCCGCCACGAGGGACTCGTAGTAGGCCGACATCTCCTCGTTCGAGAGCGCCTTGCCCTCGAACTGGTAGGCACCGTCCTTGAAGAACTCGGTGGCGGCGACGTCGAGCGCGAGGCCCACGTCGACGCCGGGCGTGAAGCCGGCCTTCTCGATGGCGACCAGGATCAGGTCCAGCGCGTCGCGGTTGCTCGGCAGGTTCGGGGCGAAGCCGCCCTCGTCGCCGAGGCCCGTCGACAGGCCCTTGCTCTTCAGCACTGACTTGAGCGAGTGGTAGATCTCGACGCCGGTGCGCAGGGCCTCGCGGTAGGTCGTCGGGCCGAAGGGCGCGACCATGAACTCCTGGATATCGACGTTGGAGTCGGCGTGCGACCCACCGTTGAGGATGTTCATCATCGGGACCGGCAGCACGTGCGCGTTGGGGCCGCCGACGTAGCGGAACAGCGGCAGGTTGGCGGAGTCGGCAGCGGCCTTCGCCACGGCGAGCGAGACGCCGAGGATCGCGTTGGCGCCGAGCTTGCCCTTGTTGGCGGTGCCGTCGAGGTCGATCAGCGCGGCGTCGACCAGGCGCTGCTCCGTGGCCTCGAAGCCGATGAGCTCGGGGGCGATCTCGTCGATGACGGCGTTCACGGCCTCCTCGACGCCCTTGCCGAGGTAGCGGGCGGAGTCGCCGTCACGGCGCTCGACGGCCTCGAACGCACCCGTGGAGGCGCCCGACGGGACGGCGGCACGGGCGATGGTGCCGTCGTCGAGGGCAACCTCGACCTCGACAGTGGGGTTGCCGCGCGAGTCCAAGATCTCGCGGGCGCCGACGGCCTCGATGCTGGCCATGGGAGCTCCTTCGACGAGCGGGTGGGTTTACGACCTCACCCTAGTGGGCCGCGGCAGGGGCCCGAGTAGAGACCTTCGACCGTGGACAGTGCCGGTTCACGATCACACCGTGAGCATGATCTGCTCGACCTGGTCCTTGGCGTCCCCGAAGAGCATCGACGTGTTCTCGCGGAAGAACAGCGGGTTCTGGACGCCCGCATACCCGGTGGCCATCGACCTCTTGAAGACGATGACCCGCGCGGCCTTCCACACCTCGAGCACGGGCATGCCGGCGATGGGCGACGAGGGGTCGTCGATAGCCGACGGGTTCACCGTGTCGTTCGCGCCGATGACGAGCACGACGTCCGTCTCGGCCAGGTCGCCGTTGATCTCGTCCATCTCGAGCACGATGTCGTACGGGACGCGCGCCTCCGCGAGCAGCACGTTCATGTGCCCGGGCAGACGGCCCGCCACGGGGTGCACGCCGAACCGCACGTCGATCCCCCGCGCGCGCAGCTTGGCCACCAGCTCGGCGACCGGGTACTGGGCCTTGGCGACGGCCATGCCGTACCCGGGCGTGATCACGACGGTGCGCGCCTCGAGCAGCAGCTCGGCGACGCCCGACGCGGTGATCTCGTGGTGCTCGCCCTGCTCGCCGTCGGAGGCGGCCGCCCCTTCGGACGTGCCGTAGCCGCCCAGGATCACGCTGACGAACGACCGGTTCATCGCCTTGCACATGAACCAGCTCAGGATCGCACCGGAGGACCCGACCAGGGCGCCGGTGACGATCAGCAGGTCGTTGCCGAGCATGAAGCCCGCCGCGGCGGCCGCCCAGCCGGAGTAGGAGTTCAGCATCGAGATGACCACCGGCATGTCGCCGCCGCCGATGGATGCCACCAGGTGCCACCCGAGGAGCAGCGCGACCACCGTCATGAGCAGCAGCGGCAGCACGCCGTGCGTCGCCAGGAACCAGGCGAGCAGGCCGCCGCACGCGAGCACCATGGCGAGGTTGAGCCAGTTGCGCCCAGGCAGGGCCAGCGGCGCCGACCGCAGGCGCGTGGACAGCTTGAGGTACGCGACGATCGAGCCGGTGAACGTCACGGCGCCGATCAGCACCCCGAGGAACACCTCGACCAGGTGGGCGGGGTCGGGCGGCTCGGTGAGGAACGAGTTGTAGCCGACGAGCACGGCGGCGAGGCCGACGAACGAGTGCAGGACCGCGATGAGCTCGGGCATCTGCGTCATCTCGACCCGGCGCGCCTGCCAGGTGCCGATCGTCGCGCCGATCAGGAGCACGACGAGGATCAGGCCTCCGGTGACGGCGACCGACCGCTCGGAGCGCTGCAGGGCGAGCGCGATCGTCGCGACGAGTGCGAACGCCATGCCGACGATCCCGGCGAGGTTGCCGCGTCGCGCGGTCTCCTGCTTCGACAGCCCCGCGAGGCTGAGCACGAACAGGACCGCGGCGAGGAGGTAGACCGCCTGGGCGAGCGAGCCCGGCACCTCAGGCGTCCTTCCGGAACATGCGGATCATGCGGTTGGCGACGAGGAAGCCGCCGAACACGTTGATGCTCGCGACCGACGCGGCGACGACCGCGAGCGCGGTCACCAGCCAGTCGTCGTCGCCGATCTGCAGCAGCGCGCCGACCAGGATGATCCCGGAGATCGCGTTCGTCTGGGCCATCAGCGGCGTGTGCAGCGCGTGGCTCACGTTCGAGATGACGTAGTACCCGACGATCACCGCCAGCACGAAGACGGTGAAGTGGCCGAGGAACGCGGCCGGCGCGAACGAGATGCCGAGCAGCACCAGGACCGCCACGAGCGCGAGGACGACGGATCGTCGCTGCGCGCGGCGCGGATCCACGGGCGCGGCGACGGGCGGCGGCTCGGGGGGCGGTGCCGCGGAGACCTGGACCGGGGGCGGCGGCCAGAGCACCTCGCCGTCGCGCGTCACGGTCATCCCGCGCTGGACCGGGTCGTCGAGGTCGAGCACCAGCGATCCGTCCTTGGCAGGCGTGAGCAGCTGGAGCAGGTGGACGATGTTGGTGCCGAACAGCTGGGAGGTGTGCTGCGGCATCCGGCTCGTCAGGTCGGTGGCCCCGACGATCGTGACGCCGTTGTCGGTCAGCACCGTCTGCCCCGGGACGGTCAGCTCGCAGTTCCCTCCGCCGGACGCCGCCAGGTCGACGACCACGCTCCCGGCGCGCATCCCGGCGACCATCGCGGCGGTGATCGTCGTCGGCGCGTGCCCGCGGACCAGCGCGGTGGTGATGACGATGTCGGCGTCCGCGCTCTCGGTGGCGTACATCTGCGCCGTGAGCTCCTCCTGCTCGCGCGTCAGCGCGCTCGCGTACCCGTCGGCGCTCACGGCCTGCTGCGCGGCCGCGGCCTGCACGAACGTCGCACCCATCGACTCGATCTGCTCGCCGACCTCGGGCCGGACGTCGAACGCGCGGACCCGGGCGCCCATCGCCCCGGCCGCGCCGATCGCCGCGAGGCCCGCGACGCCCGCGCCGATGACGAACACGCGGGCGGGCGGGGTCTTGCCCGCCGCCGTGACCTGCCCGGTGAACATCCCGCCGTAGACCTGGGCCGCCTCGACGACCGCGCGGTAGCCGGCGACGTTGGACAGCGTGCTCAGCACGTCGAGCGCCTGCGCCCGCGACACCCGAGGCACCGCGTCGAGGGCCAGCGCCGTCACGCCCTGCGTCCGCAGCTGCTCGACCAGCTCGGGGCTCGACCCGGGCGAGAGCATCGCGACCAGCGTGGAACCCGGCGTCAGCGCCTGGACCTCGGCGCTCGTCGGCGGGTTGACCTTCGCGACGACGTCGCACCCCCACACGTCGTCGTTGACGACCGCCCCGGCGTCCTCGTAGGCGGCGTCACCGAACGTCGCCCCCTCGCCCGCACCCCGTTGCACGACGACCTCGTAGCCGAGGGCGACCAGCTTCTCCACCGTCCTGGGCGTGGCCGCGACGAGCCGTTCACCGGCCCGACTCTCCGTCGGGATGCCGATCCGCATCTACGCTCCTTCGTCGTCGGGCCGGTCCTGCTCAGGTGGGTCTGGTCTCCTGGTCCCGCAGCGTGCCCTCCCAGGCGGCGGCCGCCTGGCGCAGCGCACCCTCGGCGTCCACGCCGGCCGCGTGCGCCTCGAGCGCGAGCGCGAGCAGCCGGGCACCGAGGTCGTCGCCGGCCGGCGTCGCGACCTCGAGGCCGGCCCGGGCCGCACGGCCCGCGATCTTCTGCGCACGCGCCAGAGCGCCGAGCGCCAGAGGGACTCCGTCGAGCGCGGACTCGCGGGACTTCTCGGCGTTCTTCAGCTTGTCCCACTGCACGTGCAGGTCGGACACGACGGCCGCCTCGTCGTACACGTGCGGGTGCCGGCGCACCAGCTTCGCGACGAGGTCCGCGGCCACGTCGTCGACGTCGAACGGGTCGTCCGGGTCCTCCGCCGCGATGCGCGCGTGGAACACCACCTGCAGCAGCACGTCGCCGAGCTCCTCGCGCAGCCCGGCACGGTCGCCCGTCTCGATCGCCTCGACCAGCTCGTAGGTCTCTTCGAGCGCGTACGGCACCAGCGACTCGTGCGTCTGGTCCGCGTCCCACGGGCAGCCACCGGGCGAGCGCAGGCGGTCCATGACCCGCACGAGCTCGCGCAGCGCGTCGCTCACGCGATCAGGGGGTGGGCGTCGGGGACGGGGACGCCGGCGCGTCGCCGGGCTCGTTCGTCGGGGCGTCCGGGAGCGGCGGCGGGGTCGTCGGCGTGATGATCCACTTCGGCGGCGTCGGGTCGGTGATCTTGTTGTCCTCGCCGAGGGTGCCGAACCGCGGGTTCACCTCGACGTCGAGGTCGGCGACCTTCTTGGTGATGTCCGCGGTCACCTCCTCCTGGCTCGACAGGTTCGAGAGGTTGGTGAAGGCCACGAAGTACCGCGCGATCGCCAGGGATGCGGGGCCGAAGGTCGGGTGCTCGTCCGGCGTCGACTGCTGGACCACCTGGTCGAGGAAGGCCTGCGCGTCCGCGTCGGACGCCGCCACTCCGGCGTCGGCCGCCATCTGCACCACGGTCGGCTCCACGACGAGGACACCGAGCACGGCCGACGGCGAGGCGCCCTGGACGTACGGCTCGAGCTCGTCGAGCGCGGTCTGCAGGTCCGAGGCGGGGATGCTCGTGCCGTCGACGACGGCCGCCGCTCCCGGCTGCCCGGCGCAGGCCGTCAGCAGGGCTGCTGCGCTCGCCACCAGGGCACCCACCATCGCGCGCTTGCGCGCCGTGCCGTGCACCGTCACCAGGACCTCCTGCGTCGTCGCTCGTCGATCGGGGCTCATCGTAGGGCCACCGCCTGGGATTTCAGGCCCGCCGGGACCCGACCGTCGCCGCCGCCGAGACGTCGCCCCGCACGACCGCGTCGATGAACTGCCGGGCCCACATCATGACCTCGCGACCCTGGACCGGCTTGCCGCCGATCCGCGCGGTCATGGGCCACGGCACCAGTACCGTGCGGACGGCCGGCTTGAGCACCGCACCCGGGTAGAGCCGCTTGAGACGCAGCTGGGCCGACTCGGGCAGCTCGACCGGCGCGAACCGCACGAACTTGCCCTGCGCCGTGACGTCGGACAGGCCGGACGCCCGCACGTGCAGGCGGAACTCGGCCACCTCGAAGAGGTTGTCGACCGCCGCCGGCACCGGGCCGTACCGGTCGACGAGCTCGGCGCGGACCTCGCCCAGGGCGGTCGCGTCGAGGGCCGCCGCGATCTTGCGGTACGCCTCCAGCCGCAGCCGCTCGTGCGCGATGTAGTCGTGCGGGATGTGCGCGTCGACGGGCAGCTCGATGGTGACGTCGGGGACCTCTTCCTCCGCGTCGCCGCGGAAGCCGGCCACGGCCTCGCCGACCATGCGGATGTAGAGGTCGAAGCCGACGCCCTCGATGTGCCCGGACTGCTCACCGCCCAGCAGGTTGCCGGCGCCGCGGATCTCGAGGTCCTTCATCGCCACCGCCATGCCCGCACCGAGGTCGGTGTTGGCGGCGATCGTCTGCAGCCGGTCGTGCGCCGTCTCGGTGAGCGGCTTCTCGGGCGGGTAGAGGAAGTAGGAGTACGCCCGCTCGCGCCCGCGGCCCACGCGCCCGCGCAGCTGGTGCAGCTGGCTCAGGCCGAGCAGGTCGGCACGCTCGAGGATCAGCGTGTTGGCGTTGGAGATGTCCAGGCCCGTCTCGACGATCGTCGTGCAGACCAGCACGTCGAACCGCTTCTCCCAGAAGTCGACGATCACCTGCTCGAGCTGGTGCTCGTTCATCTTCCCGTGCGCGACGGCCACCCGGGCCTCCGGCACCAGCTCCATGAGCCGCGACGCCGTGCGCTCGATCGAGTCGACCTTGTTGTGCACGTAGAACACCTGGCCCTCGCGCAGCAGCTCGCGCCGGATCGCGGCGGTGATCTGCTTCTCGTCGTACGCGCCGACGAACGTGAGCACCGGGTGCCGCTCCTCGGGCGGCGTGGCCAGGGTCGACATCTCGCGGATGCCCGTGACCGCCATCTCGAGCGTGCGCGGGATCGGGGTCGCGCTCATGCTCAGCACGTCCACATTGGTGCGCAAGGCCTTGAGCGTCTCCTTGTGCTCGACGCCGAACCGCTGCTCCTCGTCGACGACCACGAGGCCGAGGTCCTTGAAGTGCACCTCGCCGGTGATCAGGCGGTGCGTGCCGATGACGACGTCGATCGTCCCGTCGGCCAGCCCCGCGACGACCTCCTTGGACTCCTTGGCGCTCTGGAACCGGCTGAGCGCCTTCACCGTCACCGGGAACGCGCTGTAGCGCTCCTGGAACGTGTCCAGGTGCTGCTGCACCAGGAGTGTCGTCGGCACCAGCACGGCCACCTGCTTGCCGTCCTGGACGGCCTTGAACGCCGCCCGCACGGCGATCTCGGTCTTGCCGTAGCCGACGTCGCCGCAGACCAGCCGGTCCATCGGGATCGGCTTCTCCATGTCGGCCTTGACCTCGTCGATCGTCGCGGCCTGGTCGGGCGTCTCCACGTAGGCGAACGCGTCCTCGAGCTCGCGCTGCCAGGGCGTGTCCGGGGCGAACGCGTGCCCCTTGGTGGCCATCCGCGCCGAGTACAGCCGGATGAGCTCGGCCGCGATCTCCTTGACGGCCTTCTTGGCGCGGCCCTTCGTCTTGGCCCAGTCGCCGCCGCCCATCTTGGACAGGGTCGGCGACTCGCCGCCGACGTACTTGGTCACCTGGTCGAGCTGGTCGCTGGGCACGAACAGGCGGTCGCCCGGCTGCCCACGCTTGCTGCTCGCGTACTCGATCACGAGGTACTCGCGCGTCGTCGCGGTCGGGCCCGTGCCGATGGTCCGCTGCACGAGCTCGACGAACCGGCCGACGCCGTGCTGCTCGTGCACCACGTGGTCGCCCGGCCGCAGCTGCAGCGGGTCGACGACGTTGCGCCGGCGGCTCGGCATCCGGCGCATGTCGCGCGTGCTCGTGCCGGCGCGGCCGGTCAGGTCCGACTCGGAGAACACCGCCAGGTGCAGCGGCTCGGCCACGAACCCCTGGCCCACCGCCGCAGGCACGACGAGGACCACACCGCCCTCGGGCTCCTCCTCGATCGTCGCGACGAGCCGGGCGGGAACCTCGGCGGCGCGCAGCTGCTCGACCATGCGCTGGGCCGGGCCGTGCCCCTCGGTCGCCAGCACGAGCCGCCAGCCCGCCTGCTGGAGCGTGCGGACGTCCGCGACGGCGCGGTCGACCTCGCCGCGGTACTTCTCCACCTCCCGCGCCTGCAGCACCACCGTCCGCGCGGTGGCGGCGAGGTCGTCGGCCATCCCCGCCAGCTGCGCCGGCGCCTGGTTGCGGGCGGCCGTGTGGCCGGTGCCGGTCGCGCCCTCGTAGAAGGCTGTGTCTTCCTCCGAGGCGGTGCCGACAGCCGCTGCATCCACGTCCAGCGTGAACGGGCTCAGCGTCCACCAGCCCAGCCCGCGCACGGCCGAGAGCACGCGCACCTCGGCGAACGAGGCGAAGCTCGCGGCAGACAGGTCCAGGGGCGTCGCGGCACCGGCCGCGGCGGACGTCCACGCCGCCTCCAGGAACTCGTGCGTCGTCGCGACGAGGTCGTGCGCCCGCCGACGCACGCGCTCCGGGTCGACCATCACCAGCAGGCTGTCGTCGCGCACAAGGTCGAGCACCGGGACCATCTGGTCCACCAGCACCGGCGCGAGGGACTCCATGCCCTCGACGGCGATCCCCTGCCCCAGCCGGTCGAGCATGTCGGTGGCCCCCGGCAGCTGCGGGATCAGCTCGACCGCCCGCTGCCGGACCGCATCCGTCAGGAGGATCTCCCGGCACGGCGGAGCCCACACCCCGTGCTCGGCCACCTCGAGGCTGCGCTGGTCGGCCACGGAGAACCAGCGGATCTCCTCGACGTCCTCGCCCCACAGCTCGACGCGCAGCGGGTGGTCCTCGGTGGGCGGGAACACGTCGACGATCCCGCCACGCACCGCGAACTCGCCGCGTCGCTCGACCATGTCCACGCGCGTGTACGCGGCGCCTGCCAACCGCTCCGCCAGGTCCGCCAGGTCGACGCGGTCGCCCGTGCTGACCGACACCGGCTCGAGGTCGCCCAGGCCGTCGACGACCGGCTGCAGCAGCGCTCGGACGGGGACCACCAGTACCCGGATCGGCCCCGCGTACCCGGCACCCTCGGGGTGCTTCAGGCGGCGGAACACCGCGAGCCGGCGCGCGACCGTGTCGCTGCGCGGCGAGAGCCGCTCGTGCGGCAGCGTCTCCCAGGCCGGCAGGACCGCGACGTCGTCGGCGGGCAGGTAGCAGCGCAGCGCGGACGCGAGCTCGTCGGCGTCCCGGCCGGTCGCGGTGACCACGACCAGCGGACGCTGCCGCGCGAGAGCGGCGAGCAGCGGCGGGCGGACGCCGGCGGGTCCGACGATGTCGAGCTCGCCGCGGGCGCGCACCGAGTCGACCGCCTCGGCGGCGGCGGGATCGGCGAGGAGGGCGGGGAGCAGGCCGCTGAGGTCCATGAGGTCCTTCCGAGGAGCACACGCGAGCGTGTCGCACAGCACGAACGCCCCGGATCCACGAGGACCCGGGGTACGTGCTCAGTCTAGGAGGACGGTCTGACAGGCGCGCCTCGCGGGCTGCTCGTCAGGCTGTGACGGCGACCGCGTCGTCCTGGCCGTCCGGCGCGTTCAACAGGTCGAGTGCCGATCGCAGCTTCGTGCTGGAGGTCTGGATCGTGTACGGGAAGTAGACGACCTCGACGCCCACCTCGGAGAAGCGTCGCTCGAGGTCGGCGCCCTTGGCGGTGCCCCGCCAGTCGTCACCCTTGAAGAACACGTCGAAACCGACCGCGCGCCACGTGTCGAGCTTGTCGGGCACGATCTCGGCGTGGACCTGGTCCACGAACGAGATGTGCCGGACGATCTCCATCCGCTCGGCGAGCGGGACGACCGGGCGACGACCGCGCGCCAGCTCCAGCATCTCGTCCGAGACGACGCCCGCGATGAGGAAGTCACAGTGCTCGCGCGCGTGCCGCAGGATGTTCAGGTGGCCGACGTGGAACAGGTCGTACGCCCCAGGGGCATAGCCGACGATCCGGGACATCCGACCTCCTGACGCATTGGGCCGGCAACGGTGGCGGCGGCTAACTCTCTCGAGTGCGAGATTAGGGCGAAAAGGGCAAGTTGGGCAGGCGTCCGAAGGGTGAATCCAGCCGGTTTGCCCGATTTACCCCGGTCGGCTCAACGCGTCTCGTCGAGGAGCGAGTCCTCGACCGGCGAGAGCTCGGAACGGCGCGACGACCGACGCGGCCGGTAGATGACGCGGGAGTGGAACGTGAACCGGGCAAGGAAAGCGACCAGCAGCGTCAACGCGGTCGCCGGCACCGCCGCGATGTGCGCCGTGCTGACCAGCAGCGCGAGCAGCGGCAGTCGGATCAGCGTCTCGGCGTTGTTGAACCCGAACGAGCTGCCGAACCGTCGCCAGACACCGCGCCCCTCGTGCCGCAGGTCACGGAACACGAACCGCTCCTGGAGGCCGAAGTTCATCACGATCGTGGCCTCGGCAGCGATGATCGCGGCGAGCAGGTAGCCCGCGCCCACCGACGTCAGTGCCGCGACCAGCGCGATGTTGACGAGTGCGCCGATGCCGCCGATGAGGGCGAACCGCGACATGCGGCCGAACCGCAGCGCCGCGAGCTGGGAGAGGAACGCGACGCCCTGCTTGAGGGATGCCTTGGACTCCCCCGCCAACCGGTCGCCGAAGATGAAGGGGATCTCGGTGATCGCGAGCCGGTGCCGCGCCACGATCTCGAGAAGGATCTTGAACCCGCGCGGGCGCAGCCGCTCGAGGTCCACCGCGGAGCGCCGCACGATGAAGAAGCCGGTCATCGGGTCGGAGCACTCGGCGAGCCGCACGGGGAACATCGCGCGCGTCAGGGTGGTCGACACCGACGAGACGGCCTGCCTCGTGACGTTGGCGAGCCCACCGCTGCTCCCGTCCGCCAGGTAGCGGGATGCCACGACCACGTCGACGCCTTCACGCGTCGCCGTGCTCAGCAGGACCGGCACGAGGTCCGGCGGGTGCTGCAGGTCGCCGTCCATGACGACGCACCACGTGGAGTCGGTCGCCGCCAGGCCGTCCTGCACCGCTCCGCTGAGGCCGCCGACCGGGTCGTCACGATGGATCAGCCGGACCGGCAGGGTCGCGGTCTGCGCCTCGGCCAGCACCACCTCGGGCGTGTCGTCCGACGAGTCGTCCACGAACAGGATCTCGGCCGCGACACCGTCCAGCGCGACGCCGAGCTGCCGCACGAGCTCCGGCACGTTGAGCGCCTCGTTGAACGTGGGCACGATGACGGTCACGTCGTACGCAGGTGCGCCCGAGCTGCTCACGTGACCTCCAGTAGGAAACAACCAGGCCCGAGAGCGCCTGGTGCGTCCACGAAGGCTAACCGCGCGGGTCCCTGATCACAGAGGGGATGTGCCCGATTTCACCCTTTTTGCACCCCGTTCGGGGGTCAGCGACCCGATGCCGGCACGGGTTCGGCGGGGACGGCGGGAACACGCCCGAAGCGGACGCGCCACCGTCGAGGCATCTCGAACAGGAATCCGAGCCGCACACGCTCCGCGAGGATCTGGAAGCCCATCGCGGCGAGCACGATCCCGAGGGTCGCGAGCAGTGGGTAGAGCAGGGCGCCGACCTCGGTGGACCAGACTCTCTCGAGCGCCTGCCGGGCAGGTCCGGCCGCGACGATCGTCAGGAGCGCGATCAACAGAGGGTGCAGCGTGTAGACGATCAGCGTGCGCTGGCCGAGCGCAGTACCGAGGCGCCGAACAGGGCTCCAACGCACGGCGATGGCGACCGTCGTGACTGCCAGGACCATGAATGCCGTTCCTCGCAGAACGAAGAGCAAGGCATCGGTGACGGGTGTCGTCGCGAACCGCCCTAGCGCCGTGATGCCCACGGCGGCCAACGTGGCTCCGAGCAAGCGCAGCACGTTCGCCTTCTCGGCTAGGCCGCGGACGCGCTCGGCGCCGTAGACGCCGATGGCGAAGAAGATGAAGAGCTCAGGCACTTTGAGCCACAGTTCAGCCGGGTAGCGCAGGCTGTGCACGACAGTCGAGAGCACCAACAGCACCGACAGCACGATCCACGGCGGCACACGGCGCGCCAGGGCGAGCACCACGATGTACAGCGCCAGGGCGTAGATGTACCAGAGCGTCGTGGCCGGCAGCACAAGCTGCCGCAGAATCCCCCAGCCGTCGACCCGGTGGTGCAGGTAGGGCTGGGCAAAGAACAGATAGAACACCGCGTAGACGAGCAGCCAGACGACATAGAGGTAGTAGTTGTTAGCCGCTCGGAACCCGGTGGTCCTGCGGTGCATGCCCTCGCGGACCTGCCGGGCGAGCACGAGACCGGACACGGCCAGCAGCACGGGCATCCGAACGCTGCCGAGCACCGAGTTGACGAACCGCCACACCCTGTCCGCCGCCGGCGCGACCTCGGCACCCCCGGAGCCGAAGTGCCACAGGACGACGTGGAAGAGCACCACGGCGGCGACGCAGTAACCGCGCGTGGCATCGACCCAGGCGAGCCGGGGACGCGGCGCAGGCGCTACGACCGTTTCCCTCAGGCCGTCCGAGCTGACCGTCACGGGCTCGCTCACCGCTGCTCCGCGGTGACCAGTGCCGGCGTGGTCGACCGTGTCCGCCCGGGGAACCACGACGGCGCCACGTACAGGAAGCCGAGCGAGAACCGCATGGCACCCTTGTGCACCTGCAAGGCGCCCCAGACGACGAACACCATGACCAACGGCGGCAGTACCGGCCACAGCGGGGCGATCGCGGTGACGCCCGTCAGGTAGAGCGCGACGCTGGTAAGCACCGCAAGCGGCGTGTGTGCGAGGTAGATCGGGAGCGTCTGCGAGCCGATCCGTCTCAGCAGCCCAAAACTCAGCGCGCGGCTGAGTGCGATGCCCGCGCCGACCCCGAGAACGCAGTTGACGAAGTACAGGCCAGGGATCTCTCGCAGGTCCAGCCGCCACAGCAGGATCGAGACGACGAGCCAGGCGGCGAACAACCCAGCGAGGAGCCCGCGTCGAGGAGTCTGTCCGAGCCTAATGAGGAAGGCCTTGCCGTAGAGACCCGCAAGGAAGAACGCGTAGTACTTCACGGAGCCGCTCCACCCCGGACTCGCTGTGACCCATCCGCTGAGCGCCACGGCGGACGCTAGCCCGGCGACCGCCAGCTGGATCCGAGGGTCGATGCTCCGGGTGAGCTTGGCCAGCACGAAGAAGAGGACGAGAGCCCAGATGAACCAGAGCTCCAGTCGCGGCTCGCCGGGTGACAGGAGGAACGGGATGATCGTCCCCTTGACGAGCGATCCCTCGCCCTTGGTCACACGCGTCGCGAACGTGAAGAGAACTGACCCGATCAGGGACCAGACGAGGAAGACCCAGACGAACATGCGGAGCTTGCCGCTCCAGAGCGTCCCCCAGGTGGCCTTCAGCCACTTCGCGGCGAAGAGACCCGACAGGGCGAAGAAGAGCGGCATGCGCAGCGACGAGACGATGAGGTTGAACTCGACCCAACCGGCCACGTGGGCCCCGGCGGCCAGGAGCCAGTTGGAACTGTGAAAGAGGGCAACGAGAAGGATGGCGATCCCGCGTCCCGCATCGACCCACTCGAGGCGAGCGCCGGGTACTACGGGCACAGCCGGGCCCTTGCCCGCATTGCCCGCTTTTGTCCGCACGCCCCAATGCTAGGTGAGCGTTCGGGGCGTGCAATGGGCCGAGCGGGTAATCTTTGCCACCCCACCGACCTCTAGTCTGGGTCCCCTGCCAGCGCCGATGCCCCACGCCTACACTGACCACGGTCTGCCCGTGCGGTGCGTCCGAGGAGGGTGAGCATGCCGACCAGTCTCGGATCACTCGCTCCGGCTCCGGCCACGTCGGCGCACCCCGCGTGGGGTGCCGAAGCGTGGGTTGCGGCGGTGCTCGTCGTGCTGTTCGGCCTCAACCGCGAGCTCAAGGGCGGCATCACGATCGCCCTGGTGGGCGCCGTCGCGTTCACCCCGCTCTGGTGGGGAACCCTCGCGCGGTTCAAGGGCGCCCGCTTGTTCATGGCCGCCGGCGGGTTGGCGATCGTGTCCGGCGTCTGGCTGACCGAGAGCACGGTCGACCACGCGACCTCGGGCAAGCTGCTGAAGGCGACGGTCATCCTCCTGGTGACCCTCCTCGTCGGCGTCGCCACCCTCCTGTGGACCCGGACGCTGATGCCCGACGCCAACGTGGCGATCCTGTTCGGCGTGGGCCTCGTGCTCGGCATCTCGACCGGTGGCCGGTTTGCCGAGAACCCCTGGCGCTTCGGCTTCGCGCTGCCCGTCTCGATCCTCGCGCTGGCCATCGCGTGGCGGATCGGGAAGCGCTGGCTCGAGGTGGTCACGGCGCTGACCCTGGCGCTCGCGTCGGGGGCGGCCGGCGGGCGGTCCACGTTCGCCATGCTGCTCGTCGCGGCGTTGATCACGGCCTGGCAGGCGTCCTCGAGCCGCACGAAGACCGGCTCCCGGGCCAGGGTCGCGATCCTCATCGCGGCCCTGGTGTTCGCCATCTACCAGGTGGGCCAGGGGCTGATCCTGGACGGCTACCTCGGGCAGGACGCGCAGGCTCGCACCGAGGTCCAGGTGCAGACGAGCGGGAACATCCTGCTCGGTGCCCGACCCGAGCTGGGGGCAACCCTGGCGCTCTTCTCCTCGCACCCCACCGGGTTCGGGGCGGGCACGATCCCGACCGTCTCCGACATCCTCGTGGCCAAGACCGGCATGGCGTCGCTCGGCTACGACCCGGACAACGGCTACGTCGAGAACTACCTGTTCGGCAACGGGTTCGTCCTGCACTCGATCATCGGTGAGATGTGGGCCTGGCTGGGACTTCTGGGCATCGTCTTCGTCCTGGTCATGCTCTGGATCACCATGTCGTCGATCAGCACGCTCATCGCCCGCCGTGCCGCGCCCGCGCTGCTCTCGTTCCTTGCCATCCGCATGCTGTGGAACATCTTCTTCAGCCCCGTGTTCAGCTCGGTCGGGCTGGTGATCGTCACCATGGGCCTGCTGATCCCCCTGGCCGCGGCGCGCACCGACGACGCACCGCCCGGCGGTCGCGTCACCACCTGAGCGAGCCGGGCTGCGGTCCGGGATCGCGCGACCGGCTCGCACGAGGCAGCCCGGCTCGTGTTCGTCGGTGCCCTGCCGGACATGTGGACCGGCGGCGCACCACCGTGCCAGACACCTGTGCCGGCGGCGCAGCGACGACCGAGGCCCGCGGCTGGTGTCGCGGGCCTCGGTCGTCGGTCGGTGCTGCCGGTCAGGTCACGGGATCTCGGTCGAGACGAGGTCGTCGTACGAGACGAGCAGCGGGCCGTTCGTGGCGGTACCGAACAGGTAGGACGTGATCCCGATGCTGCCGGCCGACTGGAGTGCCGCCGTCGAGTCCGTGGTGCTCACGGTCCACGCCGTCGGCTCCGTCGTGCCGACCTTCCAGATCTTCGCCCGCACCGTCGTCGGGCTCGTGCCGAAGACCTGAATCCGGATCGTCAGCTTGTCGCCGGCGGCGTAGGTGAGGCCGGGAACCGCCGAGGTGCCGACGATCGCCGTCGAGGTGCGGACGATGTGGAACTGCACCGTGCCGTCCGCCTGCAGTCGGGCTCGGGCGTCGTAGTGCTCGGCGCCCACCGTCCGGCCCTGCACCGCGATCCACGCGCCGCCGCCCGTCGGGACCTTGTTCGGGCTGAACGTCACGCTCGTGTCCGTCCGGGCCGACGTCTTGCTGGGCAGGTAGCTGCCCATCGCCGTGGCACCCGCGGTCACGGAGTGCACGCCCGTCGTCCCGTTCACCGAGAACCTGCTCGCGGTGCCGACCTGGGTCCAGGCGCCACCGACGTCGGAGGTTCCCCAGCCGTTCGACAGCGTCCTGGAGAACAGGTCGCGCAGGAACACCGCCGGTGCAGGTGTGGACACGGTGACCGAGCTGGAGCTCGTCGCGGTGCCACCCCGGTTGTCGGTGACCTTGAGGGTCGCCGTGTACGTCCCGGCCGCCGCGTAGACGTGCGCCGCGGGCGTCGCGCCGGTGGCCGTGCCCCCGTCGCCGAACGTCCACTCGTACGCGACGATCGAGCCGTCCGGGTCGGAGGAGCCCGATCCGTTGAAGACGACGCTCAGGTTGGTCGGCGTCGCCGTGAAGGACGAGACCGGTGCCTGGTTGGCCGCGGCGACGGTGACGGGCAGCGAGCTCGTCGCGCTCGCCCCACCGTTGTCCGTGACCTTGAGCGTGGCCGTGTACGTGCCGGCCGCCGCGTAGACGTGTGCCGGCGGCGTCGCACCGGTATCGGTCCCGCCGTCACCGAACGTCCACTCGTAGGCGACGATCGAGCCGTCCGGGTCCGAGGAGCCCGAGCCGTCGAACACCACGCTGAGGTTCGTCGGTGTCGTCGTGAACGACGCCACCGGGACCTGGTTCTCCGGCTGCGTCACCGCGACCGTGACCGACTGCGAGCTGGTCGCCGTCCCGCCGCGGTTGTCGGTGACCTTGAGCGTCGCCGTGTAGGTCCCGGCAGCCGGGTAGACGTGCGGCGTGGGGTTCTTGCCCGTGGCGGTGCCACCGTCGCCGAACGTCCACTCGTAGGTGGCGATGGTGCCGTCCGGGTCGGCCGACGGCGAACCGTCGAACACGACGCTCAGGTTGGTCGAGGTCGCCGTGAACGACGACACCGGCAGCTGGTTGGCCGCGAGCACCGACACGGACTGCGAGCTGGTCGTCGAGCCGCCCCGGTTGTCGGTGACCTTGAGAGTCGCCGTGTACGTCCCGGCCGCGCCGTAGACGTGCGCGGCGGGCGTCACGCCGGTCGCGGTGCCGCCGTCGCCGAACGTCCAGGCGTAGGAGACGATCGAGCCGTCCGGGTCGGACGAGCCGGAGCCGTCGAACACGACGCTGAGGTCGGTCGGCGTCGCCGTGAAGGACGAGACCGGGACCACGTTGGCGGCCAGGACCGTGACGGGCTGCGAGCTGGTCGTCGAGCCGCCCCGGTTGTCGGTCACCTTGAGGGTGGCCGTGTAGGTCCCCGAAGCCGCGTAGACGTGCGCCGCGGGCGTCGCACCCGTCGCCGTGCCGCCGTCACCGAAGTTCCACTCGTACGAGACGAGCGAGCCGTCGGGGTCGGAGGACGCCGAGCCGTTGAAGACGACACTGAGCTCGGTCGGCGTCGCCGTGAAGGACGAGACCGGCGGCTGGTTCGGTGCCACCACCGCGACGGACTGCGTGCTGGTCGCCGTCCCGCCACGGTTGTCGGTCACCTTGAGCGTCGCCGTGTAGGTCCCGGCAGCCGCGTACAGGTGTGCCGGGGGCGTCGGACCGGTGGCAGTACCGCCGTCACCGAACGTCCACTCGTAGCTGCTGATCGTCCCGTCGGAGTCCGTGGAGGCCGAACCGTCGAACACCACGCTCAGGTCGGTCGGCGTCGCCGTGAAGGACGACGTCGGCAGCACGTTCGGCTGGACACCCTGGCCGAGGTCGTAGTGCGAGGCGATCTGCTCCTGCGTGAGGGCGACGGCGTAGACCGCGACCTCGTCGAGGGACCCGTCGAACCACGGCTGCGGTCCCCAGGTGTTGTCACCGCCGATGCGCCAGTAACCCGAGTAGTCCTGGGCACTGGTCTGCCCGTTCGTACCGCGCAGCACGCCGTCGACGTACAGTCTCATCCCGGCGGACGACTGCGTCGCGACCATGTGGTGCCACTGGTTGTCGTTGTAGGCCAGCGGTGTGGTGATCGTGTTGGTGAATCCGGTCCACACGCCGAACGTCAGGCGCCCGTCGTTCTCCATGTACACGTGCCGGTCGTAGTTGCTCGACGTGCCCGACGTGGCGTTGCCGAAGCCGATCAGCTTCCCACCGTTGCTCGTGCCCGTCTTGAACCACAGCTCCTCGCTGTAGGTCGTGGGTCCGACCGCCGACTTGCTCGCGACGACGAGCCCGTGGGTGCCGCCCGTCGAGGGAAGCTCCACCGACTTGTTGGTGCCCGAGATGGCACCAGCGCCCTGGTAGTTCACCGCGCCGAGGTAGTTGCCGGGGTTCTCGAGCGGGCCGGCGTCCGCGGCCGTGGAGCTGCCGTTCGCGTCGTTGAGCCGCCAGTAGAGGTCGGGCGCGAGGTTGAAGACCGCCGCACCGTAGGCGTCGGCCGGGGCGACCGGGAGGGTCGAGGTCCGGCCCGAGGCGACCCAGTGCGCGTCGACCTGGGCGGCCGTGAGGGGGCTCGAGTAGATCGACACGTCGTCGATGTCGCCGTTGAAGTAGTTGTTTCCCTCCCACGCCGAGTCACCGCCGATGCGCCAGTAGCCCGAGTAGTTCTGTGCCGAGGTCACGCTCGCGTCGGTCGCGAGGCGCTTGCCGTCGACGTAGAGCTTCTGGCCGTCGGGGCCGAGGCTGGCCACGACCTGGTGCCATGCACCGTCGTTGTAGGTGTTCGGCGACGTGAGGATCTTCGTCGTGCCGGGGTAGACACCGAACGCCACCTTGCCGGCGGGGGTGATGTAGATGTGCCGGTCGTAGCTGCCGCTGTTCCCCGTGTTGTTGTTGCCGAAGCTGACGATCTTCCCGCCGACGGTCGAGGTGGTCTTGAACCACGTCTCGATCGAGAACACCTGCGGGCCCTCGATGGGCGAACGGGTGGCCGCGAAGCCGGAGTCCGAGCCGTCGAAGTGCGAGGCCTTGTTCGAGTCGCCGAGGATCGCACCGGTGACGCCGCGCGTCACACCGGCGTTCGCCGTCGAGTCGGAGAAGCCCGACCAGTCGTAGACGTTGCTGCCGGACGGCTCACCGAGCCGCCAGAAGGACGTCGCGTTGTCGTTCCAGACGGCGTCGGTGTACGGGCTCGCCGCGCCGTCGCTGCTCACGGTGACCGTGACGTAGTCCGAGCGCACCAGGTTGCCGAACGGGTCGACGGCCTCGACCCGGTACCGCTGGGAGGATCCCGGTGTCAGGTTCTTGTCGACGAAGCCCATGTTCTTCGGCTGCCAGAACGGGGTCGTCACGGTCGACGTGTAGATCGGCGGCGTGGTGATGTTCGTCCGGTAGAGGTTGTACGTGAGCGTCGCGTTGTCGCGGTCGTAGTTGGTGGTCCACGACAGGCGCACCTGGCCCGAGGCGAACGAGTTCGCGGACAGGTCCCACTGAGCGCCCGAGAGGCGCGGACCCTGCAGGTCGGGGGCGATCACCGAGCGGGCGAATCGCGCGAGACCCTGCTGACCGGAACCGTTGACCTGCGTGAACTCGCCGCCGTACAGCACGTAGTCGGCGTTGCCGTTCACGGTCCACGGGCCCTGGCTCTTGCCGGTGAACGTGCCCGTGTTGATCGTCGGGAACCAGTTCAGAAAGAGGGGCTTGGGCTGGCCCGCGTGGTCCGGGTAGCCGTAGATGTCGGGGGTGTTCACGCCGACCGCGTTCTTGCTGGTCGCGGTCGCGCGGTAGTACGTCCACGGGTTGGTCTGCGGGAACCCGCCCGAGTTGCCGCAGTAGTGCTTGTGGCTGGCCGAGTAGACCTCGTTGCCGGCCGGGAACGCCGAGTAGGTGTCGCCGTGGCAGTCCTCGACCCAGTTCATCTGGCCCGTGGCCCAGCTGATGGAGAACGAGCCCTCGATGTTGCCGCCGCCGCCGAAGTGGTAGCCCGAGCCGTAGAAGCTCGTCGCGTCGGACTCCAGGCTCAGGATCGCCGAGTCCGTGCCGCCGTTGCGGACGAACGCGTTCGCCGGGAGCGGGATGACCGAGCCGTCAGCGGCCGCGAGGCGCGCGATGCCGTAGGGGTCGGCGCCGTTGACGGAGGTGAAGCTGCCACCGATGACGATGGAGGCGCCGTCCGGAGCGGCGGTCATCGACGTGACGCTGCCGGCGACCGACGCCGTGAACGGGCGGATCGTGCCGTCCGGGTTCAGTGACGCGACCTTCGAGCGCGCCGAGCCCTGGACGCTCGTGAACGTGCCGCCGAAGTACACGGCGTTGCTCGTCACCGCGACGCTGGAGATCGGGGCGTTGACGGTCGGCTTGAAGGTCGTGAGCGCCTTGGTCCCCGTGTCCCACGAGGCGATCCGGTAGCGGTTCTGGCTGTCCACCGTGGTGAAGTTGCCGACCGCGTACAGGCGCGTGCCGTCGGGAGAGAGCGCGAGGTCCTTGACCTGGCCGTTGAGCACCGGCGCGAAGTCCGGGACGAGCACACCCGTGGTCAGGTTGTAGGCCAGCAGGTACGTCCGGTTCACCTCGTTGGTGCCGGCCGCGGCCCCCGCGGGTCGGGCCTTCGTGAAGTCGCCCGCGACGTAGACGGTGTTGCCGACGATCTGCTGGTTCCACACGACGCCGTTGATCTGCACGGTCGGCAGCGAGTCCGCTGTCACCGTGGTCGGCTCGGTCGTCGGGTCCACGGGAGCGGTGTCGGCCTGCGCCGGTGCGGCGACCGCCAGTCCCGCGAACGCGAGGGCCGCGACGGCGATGGGGCCGGCGACCCTCCTGGCCCACTTCGTCGGCTGCATGTGCGGCTCCTCCCGGTCAACGCTCAGGACGACGTGCCCACGGAGCGACTGGGGGAGAAACTAGCCTCGAAACCGGACATTAGGGGCATCGAGTCTGGGTGAACTTGCCCGTATTTGGGGTGATTCGCGGCGGACCTCGCGCTGGCGTGCGGACATCCGTCCAACATGCAGACGGTCGACCGTCCAGATGGCCCCGGCGGGGTACGCCCAACTGGGTGAAACCGGGCGACCCGAACGGCTCAGACGCCCGCGGGCCCCCGGAAGAGGACGACCGTCGAGTCGACGGACAGGTCGAGCTCGATCGTGATGTCGTCGCGCTCGTCGACCGGGACGTTGAACACGTAGGTGCCCGAGGCGGACTCGCCGGCGTCGACCGAGCCCGGGAAGGGCTCGACCCCCGGCTGTCCCAGCGGCAGCGCAGGCTTCATGGCTTCGCCGTAGTACAGGTTCACGACGGCGAAGGAGAGGTCGAGCTCCGAGCCGGTCTGGTTGTCGATCTGGACGGTGACGCGCAGGGACGGACCGCCCACCTCGCCGGGAACCTCCGCGGTCCCCTCGACGGCCTCGATCTTGCTGACCGCTGCCGTGACGCCGGCCTCCGGCGTCCCCTCCTCGTCGACCGGGACGGTCTGCGTGGGCGCGGGCTCGGGCTCGGCGGTCGGCTCCTCGGGGGTCGCCGTGGGCGTCTCGTCGCCGGCCGAAGGGCTCGACGAGGGGTCGGGCGGCGAGCCCTTCGACGGGTCGATGCTCTCGCGGACGGTCGCGGTGGAGGCCGTCCCGGTGGCGGCGGTGTCCGTGTCGTCGGAACGTGTGAGCACGACCGCGAGGACGAGCGCGACGAGGACGACCGCCGCACCGATGGCCCACCACCACCACGCGAGGCGGCGCGGGTCGTCCGCCGGCTCGGTCGGCTGCGGGTTCTCAGGCTCGGACATCGCACACTCCACGCACCGACGGGACGAGACGAGGCGCCAGTGTATGGGGGCAGCCCGTGGGTTCTGCGGGGTCGGGCCGGATTTCAGCCGCGCCACCGGAGGACCCGCTACCGTCCCGTGAGACGATGAGGGACCGGCGCAGGCGCTTCGTCGCCTCCACCTCGTCGCAGGTCACCGGGCAGGGCACAGCGCAGAGGGCGCCTGGAGACGGAGGTTCGGTCCTTGGGGATGAACGAGTACCTCACCGCGTTGCGCAAGCGCTGGCTCGTGATCGTCCTGCTTGCCGTGGTCGGCGCAGGTATCGGCTACTACCAGGCGCAGACCGCGACGCCGCTGTACCGCGCCTCCAGCGAGATGTACGTGTCTCTCGCCCGCGGCGACACGACCGGTGAGCTCGTCCAGGGGTCGACCTACACGCGCAGCCTCGTCGAGTCGTTCGTCCAGCTGGCCACCACCCCGAAGGTCCTCGACCCTGTGGTCGACGACCTGGGTCTGACGATCAGCAGCCACGCGCTGGCCGGCGCGGTCAGCGCCACCTCCCCGCTGAACACCGTCATCATCCAGGTCACGGCCGTGTCCAAGAACCCCGACCGGGCCGCGGCGATCGCGAACTCGGTGGCCGCGCACCTCTCGGAGACCGTCGTCGACCTCTCGCCGACGTCGGAGAGCGGAGCCGCGACCGTCAAGATGAACGTCGTCGCGCCCGCCACCGCGCCGACCGCCCCGTTCTCCCCGAACAAGAAGATGAAGGTCGCGACGGGTCTCGTCGGCGGGCTGGCCATCGGCGTCGTGATCGCGCTGCTCGTCGCCCGCCTCGACACGCGCGTCCGTACGGTCAAGGACCTGCCGACCGAGCCCGAGCGCGCGCTGCTGGGCACCATCCCGCAGGACAAGGCGATCCGGAAGCACGGCGCCCGGGCGATCATGGTGTTCCCGCACGCCCCGCTGGCCGAGTCCTACCGGCGCGTTCGTACCAACCTGCAGTTCCTCAACGTCTCCAAGCCTGTGACGGTCGTCGTCATCTCCTCGGCGGTGCCCAACGAGGGCAAGTCGCTCACGTCGATCAACCTCGCGCTGACCATGGCCGAGCAGGGCAAGCGCGTGCTGCTGGTCGACGCCGACCTGCGGCGCTCGAGCATCGCGATGGAGTGCGGGCTCGAGGGCAGCGCGGGCCTGTCGACCGTCCTGGTCGGTGAGGCCACCATGGACGAGGTAGTGCAGCCGTGGGGTGCGCCGAACCTCGACGTCATCACGGCCGGGGCCACGCCCCCGAACCCCGGACACCTGGTGGAGTCCGAGGCGATGACCCGGTTCATCGCGGCCGCCCGCGCGGAGTACGACTTCGTCGTCGTGGACGCGCCCCCCATGCTGGCCGTCACCGACGCGGCGGTCCTCGGCCGACAGACCGACGGCGTCATCGTCGTCGCGGGGTCGTCGAAGGTTCGGCGGCACGAGCTGCGCGACGCCCTTGCCTCCCTCGACGCGATCGAGGTGACGTGCCTCGGGATCGTCCTGAACAAGGTACGAACGGGGCGCGGCGACTCGTACAGCTACAGCTACACGTACAGCACGAGGAACAAGAGGTCGCGTCGCCGTCGTCGCCGCGGCACGACCACCGAGCCCCGGACCCAGGCGGCCGCACGCCTCGCAGCCATCGCTGCAGGCGAGCTGCCGACACCCGCGACCCCGGTTTCCGAGGTCAAGGCCGTCGACGTGCCGGAGCCGATGCCGCCGGCCGACCGTCCCGTCGAGACCGAGCGCGTCGGTTCGCACGCGGCCGTCGACGTCCCCGAGAAGGCTCAGGAGCCCGACGCGCTGGTCGAGCAGACCACGACCGAGCCCGTCGACCAGCACGAGAGCACCGAGCTCGACGAACCCCTGGCGGAGCGGGAGCACGTCGACGAGCTCGAGCTCGCAGAGGACGACGAGCTCAGCCGCGACGAGGCCTCCGCACGGACCTGAGGACGGCCCACCCGTCGAGGCGGACGTTCAGCGCTGGAAGGTCACGACCTCGTCGAGGGACCCGTTCCACGTCTCGCCCTTGACGAACCCCGCGCCCTGGAGCACCGCGTCGTCGGCGTCCGCAGCGGTCTGCGGGTAGTCGTGCCGACGGATGACGACGAGCCGGTCCACGCCGGCCAGTCGCGCGGTCGCATCCTCGATCGTCGACGAGGTGCCCAACAGGTCGCCCGCCTCGACCGGCGTCGTCAGCTGCGTCAGGTCGACGGTGCCGGCGAACGGCTCGGGGTAGGCCACGGCGATGCCCCGTGTGGTCAGCCGCACCTCGGGACCGGTCGCCTCGACGCGCGGTGAGAAGTAGACCCCGTCCCCGTGCCCGACCTGCGTGCTCACCCGCTCGGCCACCTGCCGCCAGTCCGAGCCGCTCTTCGCGTTCTCGGTGCGCTGCGAGACGAGGACGGGGATGGCGAGCGAGACGAGGACGGTCGCAGCGACGACCTGCACGACGACATGTCGGCGCAGCGACGCCAGCCCGAAGGCCGCCAGCAGCGCGATCCCGGGTGCCGTGAAGGCGAGGTACCGCGGTGAGTAGGTGGTCGAGACGATCGCGTAGGCGGCCAGGGCGACCGTCGGGACGACGACCCACGGCACGGCCCACGCGAGCAGGTCCACGGTCGGGCGCTCGAGGGGGCGGGAACGCCAGGCTGCCACCAGGGCGAAGCCGACGAGCACCACGAACCCGAGCGCGAGCAGGACGGAGGCGACCTGCCAGACGTGCACGGATGGGTCCGCAGCCGCGAGGTCGGCGCCGCGCGAGTAGACCGTGGGTGTCTCGCCCAGGAACCACTGGTTCACGACGACGTTGCGGGCCAGCTCCGCCAAGGATCGGGGCGCGACGCCGATCTGCCCGGTCTGGCCGAGCGCTGCGAGCACCATCGGCAACGTCGCGGCGGTGCCGACGCCGGCCGCGAGCAGCCAGCGCACGAGGATCCGCCGGTCCGAACGATGCGTGAGCAGCAGCGACACCAGGTGCGCGCCGACGAGGAGCACGAGATAAAGGTTCAGCAGGATGGCGAGCGCGACGAGCGCACCGTAGGCGACCCACCACCGCGCACGCCCCCGGCGGAGCGCCACCAGTAGCACGTAGGTGGCCCACACCCCTGCGGCGGTCGCGAACGCGAACGGGCGAGCCTCGATCCCCATCCAGGCGACGCGGGGCATCAGGACGAACGCGGCGGCGGCGGCCGGTGCGTACGACGACCAGCCCAGCCGGACCGCGAGCAGGTAGACGCCGGTCGTCGCGATGCCGACGGCGATCGCGCTGGGCGCGCGCAGGGCGAGCTCGCTCTGACCCGCGACGGCGATCCAGCCGTGCATGAGCAGGTAGTACGTGCTGTGCACGGCGTCGATCGTGTGGGCCATCCGCCAGAGCTCGGGCAGGCTCCGGGTCGACGCCGAGATCGTCGCCGCCTCGTCGGTCCACAGCGCCGGTACCCAGGACCCGATGGCCACGATGACGGCACCGAGGAGACCGGCGAGCGCCGCCCGCCGCCGCTCGGACGCGGCCGCGACGTGCGTCCTGGACACCGTGACGGCGTGGGTCATCAGCGCGCGTAGTCGAAGACGACGCTGCCGAGCGCCCCCGAGATCATGCCGCGGCCCCGCGCAGCCGTGCGCTGCCCCTTGGCGTCGTGCACGTCCGACCGGGCTACGCGCCCGAGCACCGACCGTCCGGTCCCCGTGACCACGCGCAGCGCGCCGAGGGCCACGCATCGCGCGCGGACGGCGAACCGCTTCGGCGCGCTCCGGGCGAGGACGACCTCGCACCGGCTCGCCGAGTTCCCGCTCCGGCGTGCGCGGTGCAGCACCCACTGCCGGGTCGTGCGCTCCGCAGGGACGACGTCGGTGACGATCGCCTCGTCGCACCACACCATCGCGGCGCCGCTGGCTGCGAGCTGCCGCGTGAAGAGGGTGTCGGAACCACCGCTGAGGCCGAACGCCGCGTCGAAGCGCAGGCCGAGGCGCCGCACGACCGTCATGTCGAGGAGCAGGTTGTTGGTCGCGGCCACGTCGATGGGCGTTCCGGTGGGCAGGCGCCGCCGGTCGAAGAACCGGCCCGCCTCGACCCAGGGCTCCAGCGGTACCGCCATCTCGGAGACGACGGGTCCCACGACGGCCGCGGCACCGGACGACCGGTACGCGTCGAGCAGGAAGGCCAGCCAGCCGGGCGTCGGGCGCTCGTCGTCGTCGATGAAGATCAGCAGGTCCGCGCCCCCGGACGCGTCCAGCGCTCGGTTGCGGCCCGCCGCGATGCCCGGCGTCGGCTCGTGCACGTAGCGGACCGGGTCGCCGAACGCCGCGACCGTCCCCGCGGCGCCGCCGTCGGGGTCGTTGTCGACGACGAGCAGCTCGACGCGGTCCGAGACCTGCGACGCCTGCTCGAGCAGCAGCGGGACGACCGCGCGCAGATCGTCCGGGCGACGGTAGGTGAGCATCGCGATCGTCACGCCCAGCACCTGGGCACTCACCTGGTCGCCCAGGTCAGCAGCGGCGGGGAGGGGTCGTGACACCGGCGACTCCATTCACGAGGGATGGACTGAGTGTGCAGCAATGTCCGTTTCGCGTCATCGCCCGATCCCCGGCCCACGGCGTGATTCACCCCACTGCTCACCCGCGCCGGACCCGCGCCACGGCGTCCCGGAACACCGCGACGTGCCGCACTGCCAGGGCGTCCCAGCTGCGGGCCGACAGGTCGGGCGGCTCGGGCGGGCCGTCCGTGGTCGCCGCGAGCGCGGCCGTCAGGACATCGGGCGTCAGGTCGCCGTCGAAGCGCTGCACCCACCAGGCACCGACCTCGTCCGCCATCGCGTCCGTGACTGCGTTCGCGGGGACCAGCACCGGCCGGCGCAGGGTGAGGGCGAGCAGGACGGCGCCCGAGTTGTGCATCTCGCGGTACGGCAGGGCGACGAGCTGGGCCGCCGCGACCGACGCCGCGAGGTCGGCGTCGGCGACGTGCCCCAGGTGGAGCTCGACGCGTTCGTCGCCCGTCGCCGCAGCCCGGACCTCTCGCTCCACCTCCGGCGACGACGCCTTTCCCGCGACGACGAGGCGCGCATCCTCGTCGGGAACCCGGCCGAACGCGCGCAGCAGGGTGGGAACGTCCTTGTAGGGCCGGATCAGACCGAAGAACAACAGTCGACCGGGCTGCGCGTCGCCGCGCGCGTGGCCGGAGTACCAGTCGCCGTAGTCGCCGAGCGGGATCGTCGTCGCGGGCACGCCCGAGGGCGTCGGCGTCGTGTCGTTCAGGCGGATCCACCAGGTGGTCCACCGGTTGGTCAGCCGCAGGACCGCCCGCGTCACGACGTCCTTGTCCTCGTGCGGCGCCACGTTGTGCGCCGTCCGGACGATCGCCGTCCGGCGCAGCCGGAACCGGACGAGCGCGACGGCCAGCAGCAGGCACGCCGCGAGCCGCCGCGGCCACGTGCTCTTGGTGACCACGACCTCGGGCCAGTGCACGTGGAACACGTCGTACCGCGACGTCAGGGCCCGCTTCCAGGTGAACGTCTCGACGTCCGCGTGGTGCCGCAGCGCGTCGAGCAGGAGCACCGAGTGCGGGTTCGTCGTCTGCCGTGGCGGACCGAACGACTCGAGGACGCGCAGCCGACCGGTCGTCGCCCTCGTGCTGCCGTCCGCCATGGTCGCTCCCGTCTGGTCGTGCCCGGATGCTACCGATTCACCCGACCGCCCCGCTCTGCACGCCCGTGCCCGCGAGATACGCTCCGACCCGCCGGGCTCTCCGGCGCACCCACCGGCGGCGACACAGGGGAGGCGAGCGCGTGGACGGACGCAGCGCCGTGGTCGTCGTGAACCACGGGTCCCACGCGATGCTCGAGCAGTACCTCGCACCGCTCGCCGCGGAGCTCGAGGCCCAGGTCGTCGTGGTCGACAACTCGACCACCGAGGAGTCGCGCGCGGCTGCCTTCGAGGTGGCCAGCTCGCGCAGGTGGCACCTGGTGCAGACGCCCAACGACGGCTTCGGCGCCGGGGTCAACCGGGGCGTGACCGAGGCGGTCGCGCTCGGCTGCGACACCTTCCTCGTGCTCAACCCGGACCTGGGTCTCGACGCGGACGCCGCACGGGCTCTCCTCGATGCGGCCCGGTCGGACCCGTCCGTGCTGGTCGGTCCCCGGATCGTCCGCTCCGACGGGCGGGTCTGGTCCGTCGGGGGCGAACTCGACCTCACGCGGGGCCGGACCACCGGTCTGCGCGCCGGACCCGTCGCGTGGATCAGCGGGGCGTGCTTCGCGATGACGGTCTCCACCTGGTCGGACGTGGGAGGTTTCGACGACGCGTTCTTCCTCTACTGGGAGGACGTCGACCTCTCCTTCCGCATGACGACGACCGGTCGCCACCTCGTCGTGCGTGACGACCTCACGGCCGTGCACGAGGTCGGCGGGACGCAGGACCACTCCGGGACACGTCGCAAGTCCGACGTCTACTACCGGCACAACTGCCGCAGCAGGCTCGTCTTCGCCGCCCGCAACCTCGACCGCGCCGCGCAGCGCCGCTGGGTGCTGCGCGCCCCCGCCTTCGCGTGGGAGGTCCTGCTGCGCGGCGGCCGTCGTCAGCTGCTCCGCTCCCCCGGCCCCGTCTGGGCCGCGATCCGCGGGACGAGCGAGGGCGCCTGGTTCGTCGCGCGCCACGGAGGGCGGGCCGCATGAGACGGCTCGTCCTGGCGCACCCGTCGCCCGACCTGTACGGCTCGGACCGCCAGATGCTCCGCTCGATCGAGGCGGCCCGGGCCGACGGCTGGGACGTGCTGCTGGTCCTGCCCGCGACCGGGCCGCTGGTCGAGCTGGCGCAGGCGAGCGGCGCGACAGTCCGCGTCGTCCCGTTCCCCGTCCTGCGCAAGTCGCTGCTGCACCCGCTGCGCATCCTGCGGCTCGCCTGGCAGGCCACCGCGGCGACGGTCGGCGCCGTCCGACTGCTGCGCTCGACCCGCGCCGACCTGCTCTACGTCAACACGGTGACCATCCCGTGGTGGCTCGTCGCCGGTCGCCTCGCGCGGCGCCCGTCGCTGGCCCACGTGCACGAGGCCGAGCTGGACCAGCACCCGCTCGTCTCCCTCGTGCTCAACGCACCGCTCGCGCTCGCCCGCGAGATCGTCGCCAACAGCGCGGCCGCCGCCTCCGTCGTCACCGACACGCTCCCGCGGCTGGCGGGCCGGGTGACCGTGGTCCACAACGGAGTCCCTGGGCCTCCGGAACCCCCGTCCGCGCGCACCCGCTCCACCGGCGACCCGTGGCACCTCGCCGTGATCGGCCGGCTCTCCCCGCGCAAGGGGATCGACGTCGCGCTCGACGCCGTGGGCGAGCTGGTCCGCCGCGGCCGGGACGTGACGATCAGCGTCTGCGGGACCGTGTTCCCCGGGTACGAGTGGTACGAGGAGGAGCTGCGCGCCCGGGCGTCCGAGCCGGACCTCGCCGGCCGGGTCTCGCTGCTCGGGTACGTGAACCCGACCTGGCACGAGCTCGCCGACTGCGACGTCGTCCTGGTCCCGTCACGCACCGAGCCGTTCGGCAACACCGCCGTCGAGGGGCTCCTGGCCCGCCGGCCCGTCGTCGCCTCCCGCGTGCAGGGTCTCACCGAGGTGCTTCGCGACGAGGAGACGGGCCTGCTCGTCGAACCGGGTGACCCGGTCGCGCTCGCGGACGCGGTGGACCGGCTGATCGCCGACGACACGCTGCGGGCCACGCTCGGCGCCCGCGGGGAGGCTGACGCCCACGAGCGGTTCGGCACCGCGCTGTACGACGAGCGGATCGCCCGCCTGCTCAGCTCTGCTGCCGGGTAGTTCATCCGAACGCCCGGACAGTTCACCCCATTTCGGACGCTTCGGGCATCGTCTCGACAACTAGATTTGGCGTCTCAAATACATGGGACGTCCGTCGCCCCGACCAGGAGGTAACGCATGCGGGTGCTCGTCGCCTGGGCCGACGACCGGTCTCGCAACCTCGGGGTCCGTGCGCTCGCGCACGGCTCGGCGGCGTTGGCCCGCACCACGTTCGGCGACGTGGACGTCGACTTCCAGAACTTCGGCAAGGGCGCTTCGCCGGTCCCCGTCGGCAGCCTGCGCAGCCTCGTGCGCGAGCACGTCGACCGGCACCAGGTGCGCGACTGGCTGGCCACCTACGACCTGGTGATCGACACCCGGTCCGGCGACAGCTTCGCGGACATCTACGGCACCAAGCGCCTCGCGACGATGGCGGCGTTCGCCGACCTGGCCAAGCGCGCCGGCGTCCCGGTGGTGCTGGGTCCGCAGACGATCGGGCCGTTCACCACCCGCACCGGCCGGGCGCTCGCGCGGCACTCGCTCAAGGGCTCCGCCGTGACAATGGCACGCGACCCGGAGAGCGCCGCCGCAGCGCACGCCCTCGGCCGCGACGTCGACATCCTCACCACCGACGTCGTGTTCGCCCTGCCCGTGCCCGAGCTCACCCACACGCGTGACGTGCTGCTGAACGTGTCGGGACTGCTCTGGAACGGTAGCCCGCACGTCGACGGCCCGGCGTACCAGCGCACGATCGACGACCTGACGACCCGCCTGCTCGCAGCGGGCCGGCGGGTCACCCTGCTCGCCCACGTGCTCGACTCCCCGCTCGCCGACAACGACGTCCCCGCCGTGCGCGCCGTCGTCGAGCGCCACCCCGAGGTCGAGGTGGTCGTCCCGACCGACCTCGACGACGTCCGTGCGGTGATCGCGTCGGGCGAGCTCGTGATCGGCTCGCGCATGCATGCGTGCCTGAATGCCCTCTCGATGGGCGTCCCGGCGCTTCCGCTCGCCTACTCCCGCAAGTTCGCGCCCCTGCTCGACGCGCTCGACTGGTCCCACACCGTCGACCTGCGCACGTCGCAGGACCCCTCGGGCGAGGTGCTCGAGCGCGTCGGGGACCCCGGGCTCTGGGCGCAGGCCGAGAAGGTCCGCACCCGCGCCGACGAGCTGCTGGTCCCGGCGCAGGACGCGTTGCGGGCGGCACTGCGCCGATGAGCCCCGCGGACCAGGACGCCGAGTCCGTCACGGCAGGTCCGGCCGAGTACGGCAAGGACGTGCGCGGCATGGGCCGCCGAGCGGCCCGCGGCGCCTTCGTCACGATCGGCGGCCAGGCGATCCGCATCGTGCTGCAGGTGGGCGGCGTCGTCGTCCTGGCCCGACTGCTCTCCCCCACCGACTACGGACTGATCGCGATGGTCACCGCGGTGACCGGGATCGGCGAGCTGTTCCGCGACTTCGGGCTCTCGTCGGCGGCCATCCAGGCCAAGACGCTCAGCGTGGCGCAGCGCAGCAACCTCTTCTGGCTGAACTCCGGCATCGGCGCTCTGCTCTGCGTCCTCACGGCGTCGCTCGCCCTCCCGATCTCGCACCTCTACGGCGAGCCCGACCTCGTGCAGGTGGTGCACGCCCTGGCATTCACGTTCCTGTTCAACGGCATGGCCACGCAGTTCCGGGCGGACCTGACGCGCCGCATGGCCTTCGCCCGGCTCGCCGTCATCGACGTCGGCAGCGCGGTCGTCGCGCTGGCGGTCGCCATCGTCATGGCACTGCTCGGCGCCGGGTACTGGGCGCTCGTCGGCCAGCAGCTCACCGCGGCGCTCGCGCTGCTGATCGGCGTGCTGATCGTCGCGCCGTGGAAGCCCGGGCTCCCCCGACGGGGCGTGCCGATGCGCGGGCTCCTCTCGTTCGGCTGGAACCTGATGGCCACCCAGCTGGTCGCGTACGCGAGCAACAACGTCGACTCGCTCACCATCGGCGTCCGGTTCGGCGCCACCCAGCTCGGCCTCTACAACCGTGCCTACCAGCTGCTCATGTCGACGCTGTCGCAGCTGCGCTCCCCGACGACGACGGTCGCGCTGCCCATCCTGAGCCGGCTCCGCGACGACCCGGTGCGCTTCGCGGAGTTCGTGCGCCGAGGGCAGCTCGCGCTCGCCTACGGGCTCGTCGCCGGCCTGGCCTTCGTCGTGGCCGCGGCGGAGCCCCTGACCGACATCCTGCTCGGCGCGCAGTGGCTGGCCGCGACACCCCTGATCCGTCTGCTCGCGGTCGCCGGCGCGTTCGCGACGCTCGCATACGTCGGGTACTGGGTGTACCTGGCCCGAGGGCTGACCGGGGTCCTCCTGCGGTACACGCTGGTGTCCGCGGCCATCAAGATCGTGTGCGTCGTCGGTGGCAGCCACTGGGGGACGGTCGGCGTGGCCGCCGGCTTCGCGCTCGCCCCCATGCTGTCCTGGCCCCTGTCGCTGTGGTGGCTGTCGCGGCACACCCCGGTCCAGCTCTGGTCCCTGATCGGCGGCGCTCTGCGCACCCTGACCGCGTTCACGGTCAGCGGTCTGGCCGCCTACCTGACCGCGTACGCGATCGACCCGGCGTCGCCCTGGGCCGCCCTCGGGATCGAGGCCGTCGTCTACGTCCTGGTCCTCGGCGTCGGATGCCTCGTGATCCGGCCGCTGCGGCGGGACGTGCTCGACGTGACCTTCGCCGTGAAGCTGGCGCTGCACCGAGCCTGAGCGACGCGGGTCCGGTCGTGCTGCACCGTGCCCTGAGCGGCGCGAGACTGGTCGCGCTGCACCGGTCCTGGGCTACGAGGTCGGTCGTGCTGCTCCCGGGCGGACGGCCTCGCCTGCTCCCGGCACGACGAAGCCCCCGGACCGMCGGGCGGTCCGGGGGCTTCGTGGAGTGCTCGTGCTGGTCAGCCCTTGTGCACGACCACCGGCTTGCCGTCGGTGTACACGTTGTTGCTCAGCGAGAGCAGCGGGGCCGTGGTGCCCGGCGCGATGATCGCGCAGTCGGCGACCCTCGTGTTCCGGCCGAACACGTTGTCCTTGAACGAGAGCCCCCGCAGCGGGCCGTAGGACTTCTCGGCGAGGTTCACCGAGCAGGCGCCACCATCGGCGTAGTTCCCGTTGAACTGCAGGTCCGTCACCGTCCCGCGGTCCTGGGTCACCATCATGACCGCGTTCTTCGTGCCGGTCAGGGTGTTGTTGACGAACCGCAGGTTCTTCCCGATCGAGATCTGGATGTTGTCGTTGTGCGACGGGGTGTTGTTGTAGTTCGGGTCCTGCGCCCAGTACGAGTTGTCGTGGAACCAGGAGTTCTGGATCGTCACGTTGTCACCCGTGATGAGCGCCTGGTCGATGACGTGGTGGACGTTGACCCGATCGAGCGTGAAGTTCGCGCCGATGATCCCGCGGATGTGATAGCTCTCGGTGCTCGGTGCGAGCTCGGAGTCCAAGATCGTGACGCTTCCGGTACCGGCCGCGACCATGACGAGGCCCCGGTCGTAGTCGGTGTTCGCACCGCGGATGATGCTGTTCTTGATGACGACGCCCGGGGCGGCGACCACCACGAACCCGCGGATGTCCATCGAGTCGATCACCGCGTTGGGCGTCGTCACGCGGATGTCACCGTTGGCGACGGTCAGCGGCGTCCCGGCGGGGACGCCGGTGTTCGTCGCACCCGGGCGTCCGCCTGACGGCGCGGGAGCCGGAGCGGGCGCGGGAGCAGGTGCCGGTGCCGGAGCGGGAGCCGGTGCGGGCGCCGGAGCCGGTGCCGGTGCGGGAGCCGGTGCCGGAGCGGGAGCCGGTGCGGGGTCCGGAGCCGGAGCGGGTGCCGGCGTCGGGGAAGGAGTCGGCGTCGGGGAAGGAGTCGGCGTCGGAGTCGGCGTCGGCGCGGCTACCGGCGGAGGCGCTGTCGCCCCGGCGGGAGTCGTGGTGAAGCCCGTGAGCACGAGCCAGACGCGAGCGCTGGCCGTGGAGTTGTACACCGTGACCTTGCGGTCGGCTCCCGTCATGTTCAGGGTGACCGTCGCCTTGCCGAGCGACTGCGTCGGGCTGACGAGCGCGGGCTTGGCGATGCACTCCGCGGAGGCCGTCGAGCCTGCGCAGACCGAGATCTTGGTGGGCGTCCATGCGTACTTCGCCGAGACCGTGAACGTCGCCGTGGCCACGTTGGACGGGACGCCGCTGAGCGTCACCGTCCTGGACGTCTTGGGGGCCATCACGACGTTGTCGACGTAGCTGGTCGACGTGTCGGTGGTCGGCACGGTGTAGGAGACGAGCTTGACGCTGACGCGGACGCTCGCCAGGGAGTTGTAGACGACGACCTTGCCGCCCGCGGAGGCCAGCGGGACCGTCACGGTCGCTGTACCGAGCGACTGGACCGGGGTCACGAGTGCCGGCGATGCCTTGCAGGCGTCGGTCACCACCGTGCCGGGGCAGACCGAGATGCTCGTGGACCGCCAGGCCCAGCGACCGGTGACCTCGAAGGTCGCCGAGACGGCGTTGGCGGGTGCCGCCGGAAGAGAGGCGACGACGCTCGCGCGTGGAGCGAGAACCTGCGCGTCGACGAGGGTGCCGGACGCCACCTGCGTGACGGTGGCGGCGCTTGCGCGCTCCCCGGTCGTGATCGAGAAGGCGGTGACGGCCAGGACGGCGGCCATTGCACCTGCCCAGATCTGGGTTCGACGAGACGTCGACGAGAGGGTTCGGACTGCTGCTGAGATGCCGCGGGACGGGGCCGGTCGTTCACGTGTGGCGTGCCGGGGAACTGTCATCGGTGCCTCCATGGCTCGCTGCTCGCACGGTCGGGTGAGTGCTGATTCGGGAGCCTAGGGGTTAATCGGACGGCACCAGAACCGTCTGGCTCTGATTCCGTGCACGGTTGCTCGGATGCCCTCGGGGGGCATTTCGGACACGCTGAACAGCCTTCGTCCGCTGATCAGCCAACTCCTTCGGGAGATACCGACAGGACCCGGACAAATCTCCGCCACCTGTGACCTGCATCACTCCGACGGGAAATATGGTCGCCTGTCCAACATGCGGACGTCGGGTGGCAACCGGGATCACCCGTTTGGCCCTCGGAAGTTCCGGTCAACCTACGGGGTCGGGTGAGGAATGACCACCCGCCGAGCCGCGTCGAGCCGACATCCAGTGCCTCCCGCCGCATCCGGTCGCCCTCCACGGATGGCCGCCGCGGCCGCCGGCGGTCCACCCGGGAGGGTGGCCGGAAACGGTCAAGAAGCACGGACTCGCGGTTCACCGACCCGATCGGCCCAGTCGCGCACCGCTCAGGAGCCACCCGCACGTGTCGGTCCGGCAGCTCGCGAGTAGAGAGATTGAGCACGCGGTGCGCAGGCTGTCTCCGGCGCCGGGCACCTCCTATACACCGGGCGCCTGGGCATCACCCGTTCGAGACACGCGTGTGCGTCCGGAATCACACGACCGGCACCCACGACGATGCCCGCCACCCCGGAAAGGGAGTGACGGGCATCGAACACGGCCGGAGCCGCGTGGCTGTCGCGTCAGCCGCGGTGGACGGTCACCGCCGCACCGTCGGTGTAGGTGTTGTTGCCGAGCGTGAGCAGAGGCGTCGTCGTCGACGGCGAGAGGATCGCGCAGTTGGCGACCTTCGTGTTCCGACCGAAGACGTTGTCCTTGATGGTCAGCCCGCTGAGCGGGCCGTAGGCCTTCTCAGCGAGGTTGATCGAGCAGGCGCCACCGTCGACGTTGTTGCCCGAGAACACCAGGTCGGTCACGGTCCCGCGGTCCTGCGTCACCATCATCGCGGCGTTCTTGGTGCCGTTCATGGTGTTGTTGAGGAACCGGAGGTTCTTCCCGATCGAGATCTGGATGTTGTCGTTGTGCGACGGGGTGTTGTTGTAGTTGGGGTCCTGCTCGTAGTACAGGTTGTCGTGCAGCCAGGAGTTCTGGACCGTGACGTTGTCACCGGTGATCAGGACCTGGTCGATCACCCGGTGGATGTTGACCCGGGTCAGAGTGAAGTTCGCGCCGATGATGCCGCGGACGTGCGCGGACTCGTAGGTCGGGACCAGCTCTGAGTCCTGGATCGTGACGCTCGACGGCGTCGTCTTGGAGAGCATGACCAGGCCCTTGTCGTACTCGGTGTACGCACCACGGATGATGCTGTTCTTGATCACGACGCCGGGCGCGGCGATCGTGACGAACCCGTGGATGTCCAGCCCGTTGATGACGGTGTTCGCCACCGAGACCGTCAGGTTGCCCTCGTGGACGGTCAGGTTGGTGCCGGCGGGGACACCGGTGTTCGTCGCGCCCGCCGGGCCCGGCTTCGGCACGGGGGTCGGCGTCGGGGTCGGCGTGGGCGTCGGGGTCGGCGTCGGCGTGGGCGTCGGGGTCGGCGTCGGCGTGGGCGTCGGGGTCGGCGTCGGCGTCGGGGTCGGCGTCGGCGTCGGGGTCGGCGTCGGAACGGCGACCGGCGACGTCACGGTGCTGCCCGCGGTCGTCGTGTAGGAGTTGAGGACCAGCCAGACACGCGCGCTCGCGACCGAGTTCTGCAGCGTGACCTTGCGGCCGGCACCGGCGAGGTTGACAGTGACCTTCGCGGAGCCGAGGGACTGGACCGGCGTGACGAGCGCGGGCGCTGCGAGGCACTCAGGCGTCGCGGTGGCTCCGGCGCAGACCGAGATGTTCGACGCCTTGTACGCGTACTTCGCGGACACCGTGAACGTCGCGGTCGAGACCGTGCTGGGCAGGTCGGCGAGGTCGATCGTCTGCGCCGTTCCCGACGGCAGCAGCACGTTCGTCGCGTAGTCGCGGGGCACCTCGACGAGCGGGATCTGCACGGAGGTGAGCTTGAGGGTCGCGCGGACGCTGGCGACGGAGTTGTACAGGACGACGTTGCCACCGGCGCCCGCAAGCGGGACCGTCACGGTTGTGGTGCCCTGGGTCTGCACGGGCGTCACGAAGGAGGGTGCCGCCTTGCACGCGTCGGTGACGACGGTGCCGGGGCAGATCGACAGGTTCGTGGCCTTGTACGCGTACTTGGCGGTCAGCTCGAACGTCGCGGAGGTCGCGTCGGCCGGCACACCCTTGAGCGGGACGACGACCGAGGTGTTGGACCCGACCAGCTGGTAGTCGAGGAGCGTCGATCCGACGGCCTGGGTCTCGGTCTGGGCCGCGGAGGCCGCAGGGCCGGTGGCGACGGCGACGACGCCCATCGTCAGCGCGGCGACCAGGGCGCCCGCCCAGACGGACGGCTTGCGGACGAACCGGGGACGCGCTGACACACCGTCGCGGCGCGCGTCGCGGGAGCGCTGATGGCGCTCCGTCTCTTGCCTGCGAATGCTCATTCGAATCTCTCCTAGGGGCTCGCTCTCACTCGGGGGACGAGTGCTAGCCGAGGACCCTAGGTGTCAGAACGCGTGTGACAGAACCTATCCCCAGGTCTCGTGACAACTGAGGAGACGACGCCCGCCAATGGGCAAACCGGACATTCCGAAACGTCACGAATGGCTGATCTGCGGAGTCATTGTCGGCGGCCCGACTATCACACGGACATATCGCTGTGGTTGTGATCTGCGACACTCTCAGAAATACCTGGTCGTTTGTCCAACATGTGGACGGTCGTCGCGCGTCGTTCGCCCGATCGGAGTAGCCCATGACAGGCCGAGCGAGCGAGCAACCGCTTACCCACGCTCGCTCACGCTGTAACAGAGCGCGTGACACGAGTCGTGACAACTAGCTCTGACGGGGCCGCGCAGAGAAGCTCGGACCGTCGCGGTCCCCCGCGCCCGGGCGCAAGATGTGGATCCGGCGTCAAATCGGACAAAGCGGCAATTCCGCTTATGCGCCGAGGTGACCAATCTCACGGAACCACTTCACTGCTGCCGCACAGGTAAATGCCGCCGTGCACGCGACGATCACCGTGTAGACCCCGAAGAACACGGTCGGCGCCCCGAATAGGAAGAACGACAGGCACAGGACGCCGTAATCGGTCGGGATGACGAGCAGCGAGCGCAGCCACGGCGCCCGGCCCTCGGTCGAGGCAGTGCTCTGCACCCCGTGGGCGCGACGCAGCTGTTCGGTGAGGATCATCGCGAAGAAGAAGACGGCACCGGCGACGGCGTGCACGAGCGGGACGGCGAGCCAGCCCACGTCGACCGTGTCGAAGCGGAAGAGGCCGACGGCGAGGGCCAGCGGCATCGCGGAGATCTTGGTCGCGTCGACGACGTGGTCCAGCCACTCCCCGGCGGGTGACCCCCGACCGGTGAGCCGCGCGACCTGACCGTCGGCCGAGTCGAGGGCGTATCCGAGGACGAGGAGCAGCGCGACCGCAGCGCCGACGATCCACGACGGCGCGAACAGGGCGAGCAGCGCGATACCGGAGAACGTCGCGAGCGCGCTCAGCCCGGTCACCGCGTTCGGCGACAGACCTCGCCGGTATGCCCACGCTGCGAGCAGCCGGCCCAGTCGACGGTTCACGAACCGCGAGTAGGCGGGCGCGCTGCGCGCCGCGCCCTTCTGGGCACCGGCGAGGAGCCGGACCGTGTCCCGGTAGCTCGTGGCCGGGCCCGTCGTCTGGCTCATCAGTTCCTCGCGGCGGTCGGAGTGTCGGTGGTGCTGCGGCGACTGCGCTGAGGGCCTGGCGCCGTCCGGTTGCGCAGCTCGTAGGCGAGCCGTTCGTACCCGCGAGCGACGTCGTCCCAGTCGTAGTCGCGCGCACGGTCCTGCAGTGCCTTGCCCCGTGCCTCCGCGGCGGCGGGGTCGGACTCGGCCTCCGCGACCGCCGCGGCCACGTCGTCGGCGGACGTGAAGTACCGGCCCGGCACGCCCAGCACCTCGCGGTTGAACGAGACGTCGTAGGCGATCGTCGAGGTGCCGGCACCGATGGCACGCAGCAGCGACGGGTTGGTGCCGCCCACCGAGTGCCCGTGCACATAGGTCAGGGCGTGCGCGTAGAGCTGGTCCAGCGCGTCCTGGTCCCAGACGCCACCGAGGAGGCGCACGCGGTCGTCGTCCCCCGCCGCGGCGCGCACCTTCGCGGTGTACTCGTCGGCGTACGGGGCGGACCCCACGACGAGAAGGGGCAGCCGGGCATGGGAACGGACGTACCCCGCGACGGCGACGTCGACGTGGTTCTCGGGCTCGAACCGCGCGACGACGAGGTGGTACCCGCCTGGGACGACGCCGAACTGCGCGAGCTTGTCGTCCGGCGGGTCGATCAGCAGCGGCGCGCCGTACGTGATCAGGCTCGTCACGGCGCCGAACTCGGCGTCGTAGTAGTCGCTGATGCCTCGGGCGTCGGCGATCAGACCGTCCGACCAGCGCACGGAGAGCCCCTCGGCCGTCCGGTAGTACCGACGCCCGGTGCCGCCCCACTTGGCGCGCTTCCACTCGAGCCCGTCGACGTGGGTGGCGACCGGGATGCGTCGCGCGCGCAGCACCGGCAGGAGCGGCGAGTTCGCGGCATTGAACACGAAGGCGACGTCGGTGCGGTGCGCCGCCAGGTGGGCGACCGACAGAGCGGTGTGGCTGAGCGTCTCGAGCGAGCGCCTGCGCATCGCGGGGAGCGTCACCAGCTCCATGCCCAGGTACTCGCCACGGGCGGGCTCGTCCTGCGACCGGCAGTACACGCGCACCGCGTGACCCCGGGCGGCGAGCCGGCGCCCGACCTCTTCGACGGCGGTCTCGAAGCCTCCGTACCGCGCCGGCACGCCCCGCGTCCCGACCATCGCGATCGAGAGGTTCCGACGGATGGGGGCCTTCGGCTCGCTCATCGGGTCTCCTCGCTCGTCGTGGGCTCTGATTCGCGCGCGGCGAGCCTAGGTCGTGGGCTGCCCGACCGGGTCCGGATGGGATCGATTCACCCGGGCGATGTCTGCGTCGTCAGTACGCGCCGTTCCCCGTGACGACCGCGCGAGCGGTCTTCCAGAGGATCAGCATGTCCATCGTGACGGACCAGTTGTCGACGTACCGCAGGTCGAGCTGGACCGATTCCATCCAGCCGAGGTTCGAACGACCGCTGACCTGCCACAGCCCGGTCAGGCCCGGGCGGACGTGGAGCCGACGCTGGACCTGGTCCTCGTACGCCTCCACCTCCTCGAGCAGCGGAGGGCGAGGGCCGACGAGGGCCATGTCGCCGTGCAGGATGTTGAACAGCTGGGGAAGCTCGTCCAGCGAGTACCGGCGGAGCACCTTGCCGACGCGCGTCACGCGGGGGTCCTCGGCCATCTTGAACATCACGCCGTCGCCGATGCGAGAGTCGAGCAGCGCCTCGCGGCGCTGGTCGGCGTCGGAGTACATGGTGCGCAGCTTCCACATGGTGAACGGGCGACCGTCGATGCCGACGCGGGTCTGCTTGTAGAAGGCACCACCCTTGCTGGTGGCCCGCACCGCGATCGCGGCGACCGCGATGACGGGGGCGAAGACCAGGAGCGCCATCGCGGCGAGGGTCACGTCGATGAACATCTTGGCGACGAGGCGACGGCGGGGCGAACCCACCTCGACCTCGAGCAGCGAGAGCCCCGCGGTGGGGTGCACGGTCAGGCGCGGCCCGGAGACCTCGATGATGTCCGGCGCGACGACCAGGTGCGCCCCGGCCCGCTCCAGGGCCCAGGACAGGCGGCGCAGCGCAGCACCCGACAGGTAGTTGCCGGTCACGACCACCACGTCGATCTGGCGGTCCGCGACCACCTGCACGACGTCCGCGACGGCGCCGAGCACCGGAGCGCCCGCGACGGCGCGCTCACCGTTCAGCGACGGGATGCAGACACCGTCGATCCGGTAGCCGTGGTGCGGGGCGATGGTGAGGTCACGGATGACCTTGCTCGCCGAGTCCGGGTCACCGACGACGACCGTGGTCATCATCGCGGCGCCGGACTGCCTCCACCGGTGCAACCACCGACGCTGCATGTGGCGGAACAACCAGCACAGGGCCGTCCCCACCGGAAGCCCGACGAGCACGAGCGCCCGCGGCACGGGGACCTGGAAGACGTAGCCGAGGACCATGAGCCCCAGCGCCGCGGAGACGGCGGCACGCAGCAGCGACTGGAACTCCCCCGGGCCGTCGCCGAGGTGCCGGGCGCGGTAGCCACCGAAGGCGGCGACGAGGCCGACGAAGGCCGCGGCACCGAGGATGCCCAGGCCGAGCGAGGTGCGCAGGTCGTACGAGCGGGCCAGCGTGATGCCCGTGACGAACACGGCGATCCCGGCGTCGGAGGCGACGGCCGCGAGACCGTAGCGGCTGCCGACCGAACGCCAGCCGGTGGCCTTGTCGTCGGCGTCCTGCAGCGTCCTGCGCTGCTCGAAGGGCTGCGAGGAGGCCCACGACCGACGCGGCTCGCTCGCGGTTCCGCGACGGTCCGCAGGGTCGTGGAAGAGCGAGTACTCGTGATCCGCTGCGAGCGTCACTACTCCCCCACCCCTCGTGTGTGCTTTGTGGACACGGAGAGGCTATAGCGACGATCTGTACCGTTCAGTACCTTGTGTCCGATTTCACCCGGCTTGTGCCGACTTCACCCTCAGACGAGTGAACAGACGATGACGGCTCAGGAACGGGTGTGGAACTCCAGCTGAGCGGCCTCGAGACCCTTCACGACGACCGCCTCGACGGCGTCCGCGGCACGGTCCAGCAGCCACGGGAGCTCCTTGAGCTCGACCTTGGCGAAGTCGCGCAGGACGTACTCGGCCGCGTCCATGCGACCCGGCGGGCGCCCGACGCCGACGCGGACGCGCACGTAGTCCTTGCTGCCCAGGGCCTTGCTGGTGTCGCGCAGGCCGTTGTGGCCGCCCTCGCCCCCACCGCGCTTGAGCCGGACGTCGGCGAACGGGATGTCGAGCTCGTCGTGCACGAGGATCGTCCGCTCGACCGGCACGTCGTAGTACTGCGCGAGCGCCGAGACCGGTCCGCCCGACACGTTCATGTAGGTGGTCGGCTTGGCCAGCACCACTCGCGGCCCCGGGACGCCGCCCGGCAGCACGCCGAGGCGAGCCTCGGCGACCGCCGCCTGCGGTCGTCGCGACAGCAGGCCGCCCTTCGTGCCGAAGCTGACACCGGTGCGCCTCGCCAGCTCGTCCAGGACCATGTGGCCCACGTTGTGGCGGTTGCCGGCGTACTGCGCGCCGGGGTTGCCCAGGCCCACGACCAGCCAGGGTCCGTCGGTCATCTGCCTCTCTCTCTTCTTCTGCCTGGCCGTCGCAGCGACGACCGACTCGGGCGAAACGCTACCTTCCGCGGGCAGCGCCGATGTCCGGGGAGCGTTGGTCAGTTCACCCGACCAACCGTGGCCGACCCCGGCAGCCCTCCCCTAGCCTGAGGCTCCGCCTGCGCGACCGTGCCTGGGCTGCGCCGCCCCCCACGCCCACAGTGCCTCGCTCGCGGACGGGATCGCATGACGACAGAGCAGCCAACAGCAACTGACACCGCCGGCCCCCGGCCGTCGCACTCGATCAAGGGCCTCGACGGCCTCAGGGCCCTGGCCGCGACGGCCGTCGTCGCGTATCACATCAACTTTCTCGCCCGTCAGGGCACAGGACCCGTTCCCCCGACGGCGGCCGTGGGATGGATCGGTGTCGACCTCTTCTTCACCATCTCGGGGTTCATCCTCTTCCTGCCCTTCGCACGGGCCGCCCGCGACGGCGGGACCGTGCCGCTCCGGCGCTACTTCGTCCGACGCGTGCGGCGGATCGTGCCCGCCTACTGGCTCAACCTGTTCGTCCTGGTGACCCTCACCGTCCCCGCGCTGATGACGTCGGCCCACGGCTGGTCGGTGATCGTCGCCAACGCCACGTTCACCGCCGGATACGCCGGGGTGGCGTCCGTCAACCCGGTCTACTGGTCGCTGTACTGCGAGCTTGCCTTCTACATCGTGCTGCCGCTCATGGCGCTCGCGTTCATCGGGCGGCGCTGGATCGTGGGCCTCGCTGGCGCGGTGCTCGTCGGCTGTGCGTATCGCTGGCTCGTCGTCTCCACCGTCGAGGGCGTCGACTCCTACTTCGACGTGATCATGCAGTTCCCTGGCGTGATCGACCAGTTCGCGTTCGGCATGACCGCCGCAGCGCTCTGGACCGTCCTCGAGCGGCGCGCCCAGCCACTTCGCCTCTGGTTCGCCATGAGTCTGGTGGCGGTCGGGACGTTGGGGGTCGCGGCCGTCGTCTGGACCATCCAGCGTGGCATCGGGCTCTCGGAGTTCTGGTCCGGCGACTCGCGATGGGGTGTCCTCCCGATCGTCGCGCTGCGGCCGATGCTCTCCGCGTGCTTCGCCCTCATCCTGATCGGCGCCTGCTCACGACCCAGCTGGATCCGCTCTGCGCTCGAGCTCCGGCCCGTGCGCTACGTCGGCGTCGTCAGCTATGGCATCTATCTCTGGCACCTGCCGATGATCAAGGCTCTGCAGTCGGAGATCGACGGCCAGCGGCGGTCGAGCCTGTTCTACGCGGCCGCCGTCGTGGCCATCATGGCGTTGTCGACCGTGTGGGCGACGATCTCCTACCAGTTCGTGGAGAAGCGTTTCGTCGGCTCGGGACGATCGTCGACCCCGCCGGCCTCGCTCGACACCCCTCGGCCGGACCCCGTGCGCGCCGGGATCGGCTGATCCCACGGCAGACACGACGACGCCCGGCCCGTCGATGACGGACCGGGCGTCGGTGAGACGTCGGATCAGGCTCAGGCCTCGGCGGCGGCGGCCGACGCGGCCGACTGCGACGCGGCGATCTCCGAGGCGGCGGCCTCGGCGGCCAGGTCGTCGGCCGACGCGTGCGGGACGCTGATCGCGATGACGGTGAGGTCGGGGTCGCTGAGCAGCGTGGAACCCGAGGGCAGCGTGATCTCGCCGGCGGTGATGGAGGTGCCACCCGTGAGGCCCTCGATGGAGACCTGGACCTCGGAGGGGATGTGCGTCGCCTCGACCTCGAGCGACAGCGTCTGCGCCTCGAAGACGTGGATCGTGCCGGGGTAGGACTCGCCGGTCACGGTGACCTGGACGTCGACGGTGACCTTCTCGCCGCGCGTGACGATGAGCAGGTCGACGTGCTCGATGGTGTTCTTGACGACGTCGCGCTGGACGTCCTTCGTGATCGCGAGCGTGGACTTGCCGTCGAGCTCGATCGAGAACAGCGCGTTGGCCTGCTTCACGGCGAGCATCGTCTGGTGGCCCGGGAGGGCGACGTGCAGCGGGTCCGAGCCGTGGCCGTAGAGGACCGCGGGGATCTGCTCCGCGCGACGCAGGCGGCGCGCAGCGCCCTTGCCGAACTCGGTGCGGGTGGTGGCGACGAGCTTGATCTCAGCCATGGTGACTCCGGGAGTAGGCGCCCGCGCAGTGTCGCGGGCGGACGGAACAACGTGAGGCGGCACGAGCCGCAGTTGGTGGCAGTGGTGGTGGCCTCGACGCGGGACGCAGGACGGGCACGCGGAGGCGGCTCGCCCAGTCGATCACGGAGCTCAGGGGCCTTGCGGGTCCGACGCCGTGGCGCCGATCCTTCCGACCGTCCTTCGTCCCTCGCCGAGGCAACCTGAAGAGACTACCCGAGGCAGGTGGGTGCTCCCAACCCCGGAGGTCTACTCCGCCCAGGCGAAGCGGGCCGTCACGTCGGCCCGGACGGTCTGCTCGCCCGCCTCGACCGGGATCGACATGCCCATCGGCGCGGCGGCGACCCGCGCGAACATCGGGGCCGCGTCCGCGCCGCCCTCCTGGACCCAGACCACCTCGCCGAGCGGCCGCCCGGCCAGGGTCGCCCAGTGCGTGGCCTTGGTCACGGCGTCGGCCCACGCGAGCTCGCGCGCGGACGCCTGGGCGGCGCTCGGGTCGCTCACCGCGTAGCGCAGCGTGCCGACGCGGGCCTCGTCGCCCCCCGCGGTGACCGCGGCACCCAGCAGGTCGCCCGCCGCGTCGATGTCGCGCAGCGTCACGTGAGGTCGGTCCGGGCCACGGCGTGGTCGCCGTCGGTCCAGGTCGACGTGCCCCGGCTCTGCAGGGCCCGCGCCTCGACGCCCGCCTCGCGCAGGGAGTCCGTCATGCGCACGACCGCGGCGCTCGCCAGGACCAGCGCACGGTTGGCGTCGAGCGCGCGCGCCTCGGCGCCCAGCTCGGCGATCACGACGTCCGGGACGGTGAGCGCCTCGCCGGAACCGCGGACGGTGACGCCGCCGCGGGACCCTCGACGCTCGTCGCCCATCGGGACCGTCAGGCCTGGCCGTCGAAGAGGGAGGTGACCGAGCCGTCGTCGAAGACCTCGCGGATCGCGCGGGCGATCAGCGGGGCGATGGACAGGACCGTCAGCTTGGGGAAGCGGCGGTCGTCGGCGATCGGGAGCGTGTCGGTGATGACGACCTCGCGGGCGCCGCTGCCCTGCAGCCGCTCGACGGCCGGGTCGGACAGGACGCCGTGGGTCGCCGCGACGATGACGTCCTTGGCGCCGGCCTCGAGGATCACGCGGACGGCGCCGGCGATGGTCCCGGCCGTGTCGATGAGGTCGTCGACGAGCACGCAGGAGCGGCCCTCGACGTCACCGACGACGCGGTTGGACACCGTCTTGTTGGCGCTGCGGATGTCGCGGGTCTTGTGCACGAACGCCAGCGGTCCGCCGCCGAGCTTGGCGGCCCACTGCTCGGCCACGCGGATGCGGCCGGCGTCGGGCGAGACGACCGTGACGTTGGAGGTGTCGACGCGGCTGCGCACGTAGTCCGTGAGGATCGGCATGGCCCACAGGTGGTCGACCGGTCCGTCGAAGAAGCCCTGGATCTGCGCGGCGTGCAGGTCGACGCTCATGAGGCGGTCCGCACCGGCCGTCTTGAACAGGTCGGCCATGAGGCGCGCGGAGATCGGCTCGCGGCCGCGGTGCTTCTTGTCCTGGCGGGCGTACCCGTAGAACGGTGCGACGACGGTGATCGTCTTGGCGGACGCGCGCTTGAGGGCGTCGACCATGAGCAGCTGCTCCATGATCCACGTGTTGATCGGCGACGAGTGCGACTGCAGGACGAACGTGTCCGCACCGCGCACCGACTCACCGAACCGGGTGTAGAGCTCGCCGTTGGCGAACTCGTAGGTGGTGGTCGGCAGCAGCTCGATGCCCAGGTGCGTGGCCACGTTGTTGGCCAGGTCGGGGTGCGCGCGACCGGAGAGGAGCACCAGTCGCTTCTCGCCGTCCGTGGAGACGATCCCGGTCATCGTGCGGAGTCCTTCGTGTCGACGGGTAGTACAGGAGGAGGTGTCGCAGGGGTGGCTCCGGCGGCGGTCGCGGCGCGGTCGAGCTCCGCGCGCGCCTGGGGCGAGAGGTCGTCGCGCGGACGGACGACGGCGGCCGCCGCGGGGGTGCCGGCCCGCGAGCGCGACACCCACCCCTCGATGTTGCGCTGCGCGCCCGCGCTGACGCCGAGGGCGCCCGAGGGGACGTCGCGACGGATCACGCTGCCGGCGCCCGTGTAGGCACCGTCGCCGATCGTCACGGGAGCGACGAACATGTTGTCCGCACCGGTGCGGGCGTACGAGCCGATCGTCGTGCGGTGCTTGTTCACACCGTCGTAGTTGACGGTCACCGACGCCGCACCGATGTTCGTGTGCTCGCCGATCGTCGCGTCACCCACGTAGGAGAGGTGCGGGACCTTCGAGCCCGTGCCGATCTGCGCGTTCTTCGTCTCGACGAACGTGCCGATCTTGCCGTCCTCGCCGAGCTCGGTGCCCGGGCGCAGGTACGCGAACGGGCCGACGCTCGCGCCGGCGCCGATGACCGCGAGGTTCCCGTGCGTCCGCACGACCGTGGCGCGCGCACCCACCTCGACGTCGGTCAGCGTGGTGTCGGGGCCGACGGTCGCGCCCTCGCGGACCACCGTCGCGCCGTGCAGCTGCGTCCCCGGCAGGAGGGTCACGTCGCGCTCGAGCTCGACGTCGACGTCCACCCAGGTGGTGGCCGGGTCGACGACCGTGACGCCCTCGCGCATCCAGTCCTCGAGGATCCGGCGGTTCAGCTCCGCGCGCAGGACCGAGAGCTGCACGCGGTCGTTGATGCCCTCGACGAGCATCGGGTCGTCGGTGCGCAGCGCCCGCACGTGGCCGCCGTCGGTGCGGGCGATCGCGAGCACGTCGGTCAGGTAGACCTCGCCCTGCGCGTTGTCGCGACCGAGCCGGCCGAGCGCACCGCGCAGCATCTCGGCGTCGAAGACGTAGATGCTCGAGTTGATCTCGGCGATGGCGCGCTGCTCGTCGGTCGCGTCCTTCTCCTCGACGATGCCGAGCACGTCCCCGGTCCCGGGCTCCCGCAGGATGCGGCCGTAGCCCGAGGGGTCGGCCACCTCGGTGGTGAGCACGGTGACCACGTTGCCGTCCGCGTGGTGCGCCTCGAGCAGCTCGTGCAGAGTCGCCGCGTCGAGCAGCGGGACATCGCCCGCGATGACGACGACGGCACCGGCGACCTGCGCGTTCGTCGCCGATCCGACCGTGCCCTCGCCCGCCGCGTCGGCCTGGGCGGCGGCGTCGAGGCCTCGCATGGCGACCTGGACCGCGCGGCCGGTGCCGGGGATCTCGTCCTGGTCGGCCAGCAGGGCCTGCGAGTCGAGCTCACGCACGTGCGCGGCGACGAGCTCGCGCTCGTGCCGGACGACGACGAGCACGCGACCGGGGTCGAGCGCCCGCGCGGTGGCCATCGCGTGGCCGAGCAGGCTGCGGCCGGCCAACGTGTGCAGGACCTTGGGTGTCGCCGAGCGCATCCGGGTTCCTTCGCCTGCGGCGAGGACGACGACGGCGGCTGGGCGGGGGAACGTCACCTGTGGGTGCTCCTCGCGGATCTGCCCCTTCCTCGTCCTGCTACCTCACTTCACCACGACGGTGACCGCCGCCGAGGTCGATCCGACGACTCCTCCCGGTGTCGCCGGGACGAAGGTCGCGGTGACCTTCTGCGAGCCGACCGGCGTCGTCGGGCTCAGCGTGTACGCCGCCTTGCCGCCGGAGACGACGACCGTGCCGACGGTGCTGCCGTTGCTGGCGAACACCACCGTGCCGGTGGCGGGTCCACCGGTGTCCAGCGACACCGCAGCCGTCAGCGTGACCGGCTTGCTCGTCCCGTACTTCTGGCTCGTCGCGCTCGCCTTCAAGGAGGTCTTGGAGACCGCCTTGACGACCGTCACCGTCACGGCCGTCGAGGTGGACCCCGCGGACGTGGTCGGATCGGCCGGGACGAACGTCGCGGTGAACGACGTCGCCCCGACGGTCGCGTCCGACGGCAGCCGGTAGGTCGCCTTCCCGGACGAGACCGGGGCGGTGTAGACCACCTGACCGCCCGACCGGAACTCCACGCCGCCGGCCGGCACGGCGCCGTTGGTGAGCGTCACCTTTGCCGTGAGCAGCACCGGCTTGTCGGTGCCGTACGTCTGCCCGGCAGCACTGGCAGTCAGCTTGGTGGTGGACGCCGCGGCGTCGACCACCACCTGCCGGACGGGCGACGCGGACTCCGCCACGCCTGCGTTGCCGGCGAACTTCGCCTGCAACGCGTGGGTACCCACCTCGAGGTCCGGCACGGTGACGGTCACCGTGCCCTTCTTGAGGATGCCGGCACCGATCGGGGTGGACCCGTCGTAGAGCGTCACCAGCTCGTTGCCGAGCGTTCCGCTCGTCACGACCGAGATGGTCACCTTGATCGGGCTGCCGACCGTGATCCGGGTGGCCGACAGCGACAGCGTGGTCACGGACGGCTTCCCCTGGACCTGCTTGGCGGGGACGGTGACCGACCGGGGACCGGCGACGTTCCCGGCCTTGTCGGTCGACCGGAACTCGATCACCTGCGGAGCCGACGTCCGGGCCACGACGAACGGTGCGGAGTAGGTTCTCCACGCCCCACCGTCGACCCGGTACTGCGTCGAAGCCACACCGGAGGTGTCGTCCGCCCGGACCAGGGTGACCGTGGCGTTCGCGGCGTCGGAGTCCACGTCGGCGGCGGTCTCCGGCGCCACCGTGTCCCGCTTGAGCGTCAGAGTCTTGGGCGACTCGACGTTCCCGGCCTCGTCCACGCCCCGGAACCGGATCGCGGTGATGCCGTCGGTGATCGCGATGGGCGCCGTGTAGGCGGTCCACGCGTCGTCCGTCGTCGCGTACTCGATCCGGTCGACGCCGCTGTCGGCGTCGTCCGAGGTCAGGGTGACGCTGACGTCTCCGGTGTACCAGCCGTTCTGGCCGTCCGGGCTGGACGGGTCGACGGTGGCCTTCGACACCGGAGGTGTGGTGTCGCCCGCGGCCGGCACGGTGACCGACTGCGTCGCCTCCGTGTTGCCGGCCTTGTCCACCGACCGGAGCTCGACGGTCTGCTCGGAGGCCGTGAGCTCCACCTGGACCGGCGCGGTGTACGCCGACCACGGCTGGGTGCCGATCCTGTACTCGGTCCGCTCCACTCCCGAGGTGGCGTCGACCGCCGTCAGGGTCAGCAGACCCGTCTCGGACAGAGCGTGCGCCGTGACCGGTGCGGTCGCATCGATCTTCGCGGTCAGCGTCCGTGATCCTTCGACGTTGCCCGCCTTGTCGGTGGCCGCGAACGCCACCGTGTGGACGCCGTCACCACTGAGGGCGACGGGCGTCGTGTAGGTCCCGGCAGGACCACCGTCGACAGCTGCCGAGATGCCCTGGACACCGGAGCCGCCCGTCTCGTCGACGGCCGTCAGGCTGACCGTCACGGGACCGGTGTACCAGCTGTTCGTACCGGTCGGCTCGGCCGGGTCCTTGATGGCGGTGGTGACCGGCGCGGTGGTGTCCGCCGGAGCACCTCCGATCACGCGGAAGTAGTCGAACGCCGCGGTCGCCGACCCGGTCTGGTCCACCCCGATGGCGAACAGACCCACCTTGCCGCCGGAGGCCGCCGGGATGTTGGCCACCGTGTCGGCGAACTTCGTCCAGGTCGCTCCGTCGGTCGAGTACCAACCGGCGAAGTTGTTGTCCTGACGCTCCACCCGCAGGTACCAGACACCCTGGGTCAGGTTGTTCAGGTTCGGCTGCGGCTGCTGCTGGACGTTGTCGAGCACGCTGCGGAACTCCAGCCGACGGGTCACGGCGCTGCCGGGGTTGTTGTCGGTGATGAAGTCCAGCTTGACGTAGTTGCGGTCGTCGCCCAGGACCACGATGCCGGCCTGCTGGAAGTGCTCGTTCAGCGCGGAGCCGTCGATCTTGGTCTCGACCACCCAGTGGTTGCCCGCCGGCTGGTTCTGCACGATCACGTTGCTGCTGGTGTCGATCTCACCCGGCTTGGTGTCGATCGAGAGCTTCCCGTCACCCACCCGCAGGGCCGTGGCGTCGGGACGCAGGGTGGTCCACCGGCAGGCGACGAGTGCATCCCCGGTGAACTCGTCATCAGGGGTGGACACCGACTCGGACGGGTCCGGGCTGAGCCGGAACCAGTCGAAGGCCGCGTCGGTCACCGTTCCGGAGCCGTTGGCGAAGGCGGCCAGCCCGATCTTCGGGCTGCCCAGGCTCGCCTGAGTCTTGCGGATCGCGTCCCAGCCGCTCCACGACTGGTCCGGCGTGATCCACGTCGTCCCGTCGGTGGAGTACGACGGCGACAGGGTGGTGCCGTCACTGGAGATCCGCAGGTACACGGTGTCGGGGAAGGCGGTACCGAGCGCGGCGGAGTTGGCCTCCTGCGCCGAACCACCGACCTCGTGGGCGAACTGGATGATGTGGTCGGCCGGGTTGCTGCTCCGACCCTGGACGACGAGCTTCGCGTAGTTGTCGTCGTTGCTGTACAGGAGCAGACCTGCCTGCTGGTACGACGTGTACGCCTTGATGTTCACCTTGGTCGTGGCCTGCCAGGCGCCGCTCGGCAGATCCTGCAGCACGATGTTGGGGACGTCGCCGCCAGCACCGTAGATGTCGGTCTTGGACGCCGGGATGTGCAGCGCACCGTCCCGGACCTGCAGGTCCTGGTTGGGCCGGACGACGGTGCTCCACCGACCGGTGTTCAAGGTGGTGCCGTCGAACTGGTCGGACAGGTTGCCGAAGCAGCCGTCCGGCGGTGCGTCGACCGTCACCGGGAAGGTGCGGCTGGCGGTGGCCCCGCCCGGATCCGTCACCGTGAGCTTGGCGGTGTACTTGCCCGGCACGGTGTAGGTGTAGGAGGCGGAAGCCGTGTCAGCCGTCGCACCGTCAGCCGTACCGAAGTCCCAGTGGTACGAGACGGCCTTGCCCTCCGGGTCGCTCGCCGCGGCCGTGGCCGTGACGCTCACCGGCGCCGTGCCGCTCGTCGGCGAGAGGTCGGCGGTGCCGATCACCGGCCGCTCGTTGGCCGTGACGCCCTTGCCGACGAAGTCGACCCAGTTGACGTTGGTCACGGAGCCGGTGGTACCCGGCTTCGCGGCGACGACGTAGATCGTGCCGGTGTCGGTCGGAGCGTCGGTGAGGTCCACCCCGAAGTTCTGGTAGCTCTGCCACCCTCCGGTGTTGTCGACGTGCACGGTGCCCAGGAGCGGGCCGTCCACGGGGTCGTTCCAGCGAAGGTTCAGGTCGGCGCCACCGTCAGCCGGGCTGGCGGCCCGGATCTGGATCCGGTCGATCCCGCTCAGGTTGACCCGGGCGAAGGCGAACCAGTCGTCGGGCTCGATGAAGCCGATGTTCTGGGTGCCGCCGAGCGGGTCGGACGTGGTCTCCTTCTGCACGCCCGGGTCTCCGGTGGAGGCCGATCCGGGCAGGCGGCCGGTCGAGTCGAAGTGCTCGGCCTGGTGGTGCTTGTCCTGCAGCACGACCGAGGTGGTGCCCGTCAGCGACGGGACCCCGCCGGGCGCACCCTTGTCGGTGTAGGAGCCCTCGATGACCCAGAACAGGTGGACGTCGCCACCGTGGCCACCGTCCTCGAGCGTCTGGACCACACCCGTGCAGCCGGTCGTCTGGCTCATCGGGTGCGCGTGGGAGTCGCTGCCGGACACGTGACCGAGCTGGTTCTGCACGTGCACGTCGTCGCACGAGATCGTCTGCGACGTGGTCGAACCGTCCTCGGGGTCGGTGACGGTCACGTCGAACTTGATCTGGTCACCGAACTGGAAGAACCCGCCGTCCACAGGCGCCGTCACGGTCACGGTCGGCCGGGTGTTCCCGCTGATCACCGAGACGCTGGAGAGCCCGGAGCGGCCGTCGGCGTCCGTCGCCGTCAGCACGACGTTGTACGTGCCCGCCGCGAACGTGTGGCTCGGGGCGGCCTCGGTCGACGTCGTCCCGTCGCCGAAGTCCCAGGAGTACGTCAGCTCGTCGCCGTCCGGGTCGCGGGACCCGGTGGAGGAGAACTGGACCGCGAGCGGTGCCGGCCCGGAGTCGACGTCCGCCGACGCCTTCGCGATGGGCGACCGGTTGCCGTAGACGTAGTCGATCCGGTAGAGGCCGGAGTCGCCGTTGTTCTCCCAGCCGGAGCCCCAGTCGATGATGTAGAGGCTGCCGTCCGGACCGAACTTCGCGTCCATCATCTTGATGGAGCGCTGGCCGGCGCCGAGGCTGGCCTCGTTGATCTTGGTGATCTTCTGGAGCCGGCGGACGTCCGACGTGGTCAGCAACGAGTAGACGACGTTGTTGTTCCACTCACCGAACAGGGCCTTGCCGTCCCAGTACGCGGGCCACTTGGTGTCCGACGTGCTCGTCTCGTCGTACCGGTACATCGGCCCTGCCATGGGCGCGCCACCGCCGCCGATCTCGGGGAAGTCCTCCGCGGCGTTGTAGTGGTAGTAGAGCGTTGCGGGGATCGCCGCAGGCAGCTGCGCCAGACCGGTGTTGTTCGGCGAGTCGTTCACCGGCCCGCCTGCGCAGTCGTACGCGGGACCGGACTGGTGGGTGGCGAAGTTCCAGTGGTTGTAGGCCTTGTTGGGGCCGGTGCAGTAGGGCCAGCCGTAGTTGCCCGGCTTGGCGATGATGTTCCACTCGACGGTGTTCTGCGGACCGCGGTTCGGGTCCGCGCTCCCCGCGTCGGGTCCGTAGTCGGCGACGAACACGGTGCCGGTCTTCGGGTCGATGTTGATGCGGAACGGGTTGCGGAAGCCCATCCCGTAGACCTCGGGCCGGGTCTTGTCGGTCCCGGGCGCGAACAGGTTGCCGGCGGGGACGGAGTAGGTGCCGTCGTCCTCGGGGTGGATGCGCAGGAGCTTGCCGGACAGCGAGTTGGTGTTGCCCGCCGTGCGCTCGGAGTCCCAGGCCGCCCGACCGGCGCCCTGGTCCAGCGGCGCGTACCCGTCCGACGCGAACGGGTTGGTGTTGTCACCCGTCGCGAGGTAGAGGTCACCCGAGGCCCGGTCGAACACCATCGAACCGCCGTGGTGGCAGCACTCGCCACGCTGCACGGGCACCTGGAGGACGACCTTCTCCGAGCCCGCGACCAAGGTGTTCGTCGCCGACACGGTGAACCTCGAGAGCTGGTCGACGCTGTCGGCACCCGCTGGCGAGTAGAAGACGTAGACGTAGTTGTTGGTCACGAAGTCCGGATCGAGGGCCAGGCCCAGCACTCCGGACTCGTTGGCGGTGAAGGCGTTGAGCGTCGCGACGGCGGAGGTGTGGCCGGTCGTCGGGTCGATGACCTTGATCGCGCCCTCGCGCTCGATGTAGAACACCCGTCCGTCAGCGGCGACGTCGAGCTGCATCGGGTCGAAGGTGTTGTCGTCGAGCTTGACCAGCTCGTAGTTCTTCGGCACCGAGGCGCCGCAGTCCGCCGAGACGACACCGGCGGTGGTCTCGATGCCCCCGGAGACCATCTGCAGGAAGGCGCCGTTGGTCCAGTTGGTGGCGTCGTGGCCGAGGCCCAGGTAGAAGGACCGACCGCCGTCGTAGTCCTGGCACCAGGCGATCGGGTGGTCGAGGCCCATCGTGCTGCCGGTGTACGAGCGCGCGTCCAGGGACGCGAGCACGTGGACGCTGTCCCGGGGGTTGGTCTGGTAGTCGTAGAGCTCGTCGGTCAGGGTGATCTCGTCACCGAGGCCCTCGGTCGCGGGATGGACCCGGTCCTCGATCAGCACCTTGGTCTGCTGGATCGCCGGGTGCTGCTTGAAGTACGCGCCGACGAGACCCTGGTACCAGGGCCAGTCGTAGTTGGCGTCGGCAGCGGCGTGGATGCCGAACCAGCCACCGCCGTTCTCGACGTAGGCCTGCAGGGCCTGCTGCTGCGCGGTGTCCAGCAGCGCGTCCGCGGTCGGTGAGGTCGTCGACAGGAAGACGACCGTCGCGTACTGCGCCAGGTTCGCCGTCGTGAACGCGGACGAGTCCTCCGTGGCGTCCACGGTGAAACCGTGCTCAGCGCCGAGCGCCGTGATGCCGGCGATCCCGGCGGTGATGCCGTCGGTGTGCCGGAAGCCCGCCGTCTTGGAGAAGACCAGCACCTTGTAGGGCTCGACGCCCTCCTCGTGCATGGGCAGGACCGACGGCACCGACTGCGCGAGCGCCGGCATCGCCGGCGCCTGCTGGACCGAGCCGGTGGACGCCGCGCTCGCGGCAGGCGCGACCCCGACCAGACCGGTGACGGCCAACGCGACGACGGCAGCGATCGTTGCAGCAAGGCGCCGGCGAGGACGGAAGGGGAGGGCGGCTGCGACACCCTGCCCCTTCCGCCGCTGGGGGGTCATGCGGCACCCCGTCCGCAGTGCGTGCTCGCCTGCGGGTGGAGGGCTTGCTGACCTGCCGGCGAACGGCCGGCACGTCGGTCTGTGAGACCGGGCATGGTGAAGTCCTTTCGTGATCGAACCGGGTGGGCAGGAGATGGGCGCGCGCAGCCGCGCTCTCCCTGCTGGTGATCTCCGCGCCGACCCACGAGCGTCGGTGCGACATGGCCGCGAGTGCGGCAGTGTTCGCTGCCTTCGGCAGCACCCGTGGCGGGCCACAGGGTGGGCGCCCCGGGCGGGGCGCCGCTCTAGCTGACGACCGGCGGCCCTTGGTCGCTCTCGGGGCCGGGCGATCGCCGCTCGGCGACGAGCGGGACCGATCCATCTCCGACGCGAGGACCGTGCGTCTCGGGATGCCTGGCAGACAGCATTCCTTCTCCTTCGAAGGTGCTTCCTGTGCGCCGACCCGCATCGGGCGGCAGGCGCAAACTAACACTTTTGCCGGACTTCTGACAATCCTCCGGCAAAAGTCCGGGTATTGATCGGCACTAGTCCCGTACCTTTTGTACAGGGTCGCGAGGCAGACCGCAGCGCGAGCCGACGAGGACAGGGCGGGGCGCGTTCGGCCTGCGCAGAGGCGCGCAGTCGAGGCTCCGCCCCCAGGATTCGAACCTGGACTGCACGGCTCCAAAGGCCGGCGTGCTGCCGTTACACCAGGGCGGACCGGCGGGCTGTGCCCACTCGTCGCCAAGTCTGCCAGGGAGAACGCACAGGTTGCGCACCCCGCCACGGCATGATGGGCGCGTGGCCACCGACCCCAAGCGCGCAGCTCGTACCCGGATGACGGGGACGCAGCGTCGAGCACAGCTGCTCGACGTGTCGCGCCGCCTGTTCGCCGAGAAGGGGTTCGACGGCACGAGCGTCGAGGAGATCGCCGCGCGCGCCGAGGTGTCCAAGCCCGTCGTCTACGAGCACTTCGGGGGCAAGGAGGGCGTCTACGCGGTCGTCGTCGACCGGGAGATCCAGGCCCTGACCCGCGCGCTGAGCGCGCCGCTCGAAGAGGGCGGCCACCCCAAGGCGCTCGTCGAACGGACCACCCTGGCCCTGCTCGGCTACATCGAGACCTCCGAGGACGGCTTCCGGATCCTCGTGCGCGACTCCCCCGTCGCCCAGGCGACCGGCACGTTCTCGAGCCTGATCGGCGACGTGGCCACCCAGGTCGAGCACCTGCTCGCCGACCAGTTCAAGAAGCAGGGGCAGGACCCCAAGACCGCCCCGATGTACGCGCAGATGCTCGTCGGCATGGTGGCCCTGACCGGGCAGTGGTGGCTCGACGCGCGCAAGCCCAGCAAGGACCAGGTCGCCGCGCACCTGGTCAACCTGGCGTGGAACGGTCTGTCCGGACTCGAGCGCCGGCCCACCCTGACGCGGTCTTCTGTCGACGTCGAGTAATCTCGGCGCTATGGCACTCCCGGATCGCGACGGCGCGCGGGACGAGGTCGACAAGATCGTCCTCGCCTGGCAGCGCGAGCGACCCGACCTCGACGTCCGCCCCCTGACCGTGCTCTCGCGCGTCAGCCGCCTGGCACGGCACCTCGACCTCGCCCGACGGTCCGCGTTCGCGCGGCACGACCTGGAGACCTGGGAGTTCGACGTCCTGTCAGCGCTGCGCCGGGCCGGGTCCCCGTACCGGCTCTCGCCCGGCGCGCTCCTGACCCAGACGCTGGTCACCAGCGGCACCATGACCAACCGCATCGACCGCCTGGCCGAGCACGGGCTGGTCGAGCGGCTGCCCGCCCCCGACGATCGCCGCGGTGTGCTCGTGCAGCTCACCGCGGCCGGCCGTGCCCGGGTCGACGCGGCGTTCGCCGACCTGCTCGACGTCGAGCGCGGACTGCTCGGCGACCTCGAGGAGGGCGACCGCGAGCAGCTCGCGGCCCTGCTGCGCGAGGTCGTCGCCCCGTTCGACGCGTCTTGACGACCTTTCGCTCAGCGTCGCGGGGCCTCCTTCTTGCTGCCGTCCTGCTGTATGCCCTGAACCTGCGCGCGCCGATCACCGCGCTGGCACCCGTGGCCGACGAGGTGCGCGCGTCGCTGGGGCTCTCCGCCGCCGGCGTCGGGCTGCTCACCGGCATCCCCGTGCTCTGCTTCGCGGTGCTGACGCCCGTGATGGCCGTGCTGCTCGGGCGGCTCGGGACCTCACGCGTCGTCCTCGCGTCGCTGGTGATCGTGCTCGCCGGGACGCTGCTGCGCTCGTCGGGCGGGTTCGCCCTCGCCCTGGCGGGCACGGTCCTGATCGGCGTCGCGATCACCGCGGGGAACGTCGCCGTGCCGGTGGTGATCGGGCGGGACTTCCCCGGGTCGGTCGCTCGGGTCACGGGCCTGTACACCGCGGCGCTCAACGGCGGGTCCGTCCTGACCACCGTCTTCACCGCACCGCTGGCGGCGCTGGTCGGCTGGCGGTGGGCGCTGGCGTCGTGGGGGTTGCTGGCGGTGATCGCGATCGTCGTGTGGCGACGGGCCTACCCCGCTCGCGACGACGTCGCTCCGCCGGTGCTCGCGTCCGCCTCCGGCGACTCCGTCTGGCGACGGCCCGTGACGTGGTTCCTGGCCGTCGCGTTCGCCGGGCAGGCGTTCGGGTACTACGCCGTCAGCGCCTGGCTGCCCTCGATCCTCGGCGACACCCTCGGACTGGCCCCGACCGGCGCCGGGGGCGCGGCCGCGCTCTTCCAGCTGTTCGGCATGGTCGGCGGGGTCGCCGTGCCGCTCGTCCTCGCGCGCCGTACTCCCCTGCCGCTCGTGTCGCTCGGCATCGCGGTCTTCTGGTTGGCTCTGCCCCTCGGCCTGCTCCTCGAACCGTCCCTGTGGGCCGTCTGGTGCATCTGCGCCGGGATCGCCCAGGGCGGGAACTTCACCGTCATCTTCACCGTGATCGCGTCCTCCGCCGGGTCGCAGGCCGCCGCGCGCCGGATGTCCGCGACGGTGCAGTCGATCGGGTACACGGCCGGCGCGCTCGGGCCGTCCGTGCTCGGGGCCGTGCACACCGCGTCGGGCGGGTGGTCGGGACCCTTGGCCGTGGTGCTCGTCGCGGTCGTCGCCATGGCGTCGGCGTCCGGGCTGGCGCTGCGGTCGATGAAGTCCTGACCGACCGCTGACGTCAGCCGACGATCTCGGCGGCTTCCATCCAGGCGGTCTCGAGGTCGTCCTTCTCGGCCGCGAGCGCGCGCAGCTCGGCGTCCAGCGCGAGAACGGCCTGGTGGTCGGTCGCCTGCTCGGACATCCTCTGGTGGAGCGCGGACTCCTGGTCGGCGATCCGCGACAGCCGACGCTCGATCCGCGCGATCTCCTTGCGGGCCGTGCGCAGGTCGGCCTCGGAGACCGCAGGACGGTCGACGGGGGCCGGGCCGGCATCGAGGACCGAGGTCACCGAGCCGCCCGCGGCGATCGCGGTCCGGCGCAGCGTCAGGTACTGCTCGACGCCGCCCGGCAGCTGGCGCAGCATGCCGTCGCCGAGCAGGGCCATCTGCGTGTCGCAGACGCGTTCGAGCAGGTAGCGGTCGTGCGAGACGACGATCAGCGTGCCCGGCCAGCCGTCCAGCAGGTCCTCGAGGGCCGCGAGCGTGTCGGTGTCGAGGTCGTTGGTGGGCTCGTCGAGGAGCAGGACGTTGGGCTCGCCGACGAGGAGCCGGAGCAGCTGCAGCCGTCGGCGCTCGCCCCCGGACAGGTCGCGCACCGGCGTGCTCGACCGCTCCCGGGTGAAGCCGAGCCGCTCGACCAGCTGCGCGGCCGTCAGCTCCTTTCCGCCGACGACGACCGACCGCTTCTCGCGCTCGATCACCTCGATCACGCGCAGGTCGGCGAGCTCGTCGAGGTCCTCGACGTCCTGGCGCAGCTCGGCGACCTGCACGGTCTTGCCGCGCTTGACCCGGCCGGTGGTGGGTTGGAGCCGACCGGACAGGAGCCGCAGCAGCGTCGTCTTGCCGGCACCGTTGACGCCGACCAGGCCGACGCGGTCGCCCGGGCCGAGCCGCCACGTGACGTCGTGCAGGAGGGTGCGGTCGCCGTAGACCACGGACGCGTCCTCGATGTCGAGCACGTCCTTGCCGAGCCGGGCGGTCGCCATCCTCGTGAGGGACAGCTGGTCGCGGGGCGGGGGCTCGTCGGCGATGAGCTCGGCGGCGGCGTCGAGGCGGAACTTCGGCTTGGACGTGCGCGCGGGTGCCCCGCGGCGTAGCCAGGCGAGCTCCTTGCGCAGCAGGTTCTGCCGCTTCTCCTCGGCGGTCGAGGCGTTGCGGGCCCGCTCGGCCCGCGCGAGGACGTACGCCGCGTACCCGCCCTCGTACTGGTCGACGCCGCCGTCGTGCACCTCCCACGTGCGCGTGCAGACGGCGTCGAGGAACCACCGGTCGTGGGTGACGACGACGAGCGCTCCCTGCCCGCGGCCGAACCGTTCGACCAGGTGCTCGGCCAGCCACGCGACGCCCTCGACGTCCAGGTGGTTGGTCGGCTCGTCCAGGACGAGGACCTCCTCGTCGCGCACGAGCAGGGCCGCGAGCGCGACCCGGCGGCGCTGCCCGCCGGAGAGGCTGTCGACCGGGGTGTCCAGCGCGACGTCCGCGAGCAGCCCCGCGTGCACGGAACGGATCCGGGAGTCGGCGGCCCACTCGTGCTCGTCGGCGGACCCGTGCACCACGTCCAGCACCGTACGGCCCGGAGCGAGCTGGTCGCGCTGGTCCAGGACGACGACCCGGACACCGCCGGCCCAGGTGACGCGGCCGGCGTCGGGCTCCTGCTGGCCCGACAGGACGCGCAGCAGGGTGGACTTGCCGGCGCCGTTGGGGCCGACGACGCCGATCCGGGCGCCGTCGTCCAGCCCGAGGGAGACCTCGTCCAGGAGCGTCCGGGTGCCCAGCGTGAGCGTGACGCGGTCCGCGCCGAGTAGGTGAGCCATCGGCGTGAAGGTTACCCGCACACGTGCACAGCTCCTCGACCGGATCTCCACCCAAGCCCGCACACAGCCCCTGACCTGCGGCCTAACGTCCAGAGCATGCGCACAGCCGCCGCACAGCACGGACGGCGCCGGCCCGGCCGGCGCATCGGTCGAGGGATCGCCCTCGGGGTCGTCGCGACCCTGGCCTTCGGGGCGGGCGCCGCCGCGGCCGCCTACCTGTCGCTGGACGACAACATCGACGACGCGGGCGACGTCACGGCGATGCTCGGCGACCGCCCGTCGCCGAGCGCGACCCCGTCCGCTCCCGGCGACGTGCACGTGGGCTCCGCGGTCAACGTGCTGATCCTCGGTTCCGACGACCGCAGCGGCGCGAACGCGGCGATCGGCGGCGCCAACGACGGGATGCACTCCGACACGACGATCGTCGCGCACATCTCGGCGGACCGCAGCCGCGTCGAGCTGGTCTCGATCCCCCGGGACCTCGTGATCGACCGCCCGACGTGCGTCACCCGGGACGGCACCGAGATCCCCGGGAAGTCCCAGGACATGTTCAACGACGCCTTCTCGGTCGGCTGGAACCACAGCCAGGACCTGGCCACCGCGGCCGCGTGCACGTGGCGGACGGTCGAGACGATCACCGGGCTTCGGCTCGACGGCTTCGTCCTGCTCGACTTCGTCGGGCTGACCGCCATGGTCGACGCGATCGGCGGCATCCCGATCTGCCTGCCCGAGGCGTACGACGACGCCAGCACCGGCCTGCACGTGCCGGCCGGCCCGCAGGTGTTCGACGGGACGACCGCCGTGCAGTTCGCGCGGGCCCGCGAGGACCTCGGCGACGGCTCCGACACGCAGCGGATCCTGCGCCAGCACGACCTCATGGGTGCGATGTCGGCGTCCCTGCTGAGCGCGCAGACGCTCGCCGATCCCGTGGCCCTCTTCTCGTTCGCCCGTGCCGCGACGAGCTCGCTGACCGCGAGCGAGGGGTTCTCGTCGCTGGCGGACCTGACCGGGCTCGGGCTGTCGCTGCGGCACGTGGGCGCCGACCACGTCGTGTTCCTGTCCATGCCGACCGCGGTGTCGCCCAAGGACCGCAACCGCCTGGTGTGGGCGCCCGAGGCGGACACCCTCTGGGCCCGGCTCGCGGCGGACCAGCCGGTGGGCGAGGTCGCGCCGTCGCCACTGGTCGAATCCGGTGGCCCCGCCGCGTCGCCGGCCGCTACCGTCCCACCCCTCGTCGTCCCGCCCTGGACGCCCTCGAACGGCGTGACCACGTCGGCCGACGCCGCCACGACCTGCACCTGAGACGACCGCACCTCGCGCCGGTGGACCGCAGGGGGATCCACCGCCGCGAGGTGCGGTCGTGAGGTGTCGTCGGCTCAGCGCGCCAGGTACGCCGCGAGCACGTCGAAGATGCCGCCGAAGCCGGCCTCGCGCTGCGAGCCGTCCTCCTGGCCGTCGAGGAAGACGCCGTGCTCCGTGTACGTGAGGCGTGTGCCGCCCTCGACCGCCTCGAACACCGTCGAGTTCACCGACGTCGAGAGGTGCTTGCCGTCCACCCACATGTCGTAGGTGGCCACGATCCGCTGCTTGTCGACGATGTCGGTGTAGGTGCCGACGTACCGGCTGGTCGGTCCTTCGTGCCACTGACCGTCCTGGACGGAGCCGCCGCCGACGCGGAAGTCCTCCGACTCCTCGGTGGCCGTGAAGTTGTCCTCGGCGCCGAACCACTGCGCGTGCTGCTCCGGGACGGCGAACGCGTCCCAGACGCGGTCCAGCGGCGCGTCGAACGTGCGCTCGACGACGAAGGTCGCGTGGGTGACGGTGTTCTCGGTACTGGTGTCCGTGGACATGGGGTGCTCCTTCGGGATGGCCGACGAGGCGGCCGGGTGGGTGTTCCTCGGGTCAGGCGTGCGGGTCGGCCAGGAGGGCGCCGAGGCGGTCGAGCCGCCGCTCGGCGGGCAGCCGCTGGCGGCCGATCCACTCCCCCGCGGGCGTGAGCGCGTCCGTGGCGAGCTGGACCGTGCGGACGCGACCGATCTTGTGGGAGGTCACGATCCCCGCGTCCTCGAGCACCGCGAGGTGCTGGTGGACCGCCGGGAGCGACATCGCGAACGGCTCGGCGAGCTGGCTGACCGACACCGGACCGCGGACGAGGCGCTCGACCATCGCCCTGCGGGTCCCGTCGGACAAGGCCTTGAAAACCTTGTCCAGCCCGTCATGGTTAAGCATGTGCTTAAGTATTGCCCATGCGCGACGGATGTCAAGGGGTGCGCGGGAGATCAGTCCGTCGAGCTGACGACGCGGGCGCCCGCGACGGGGCCGGCGGCGGTCAGGACGCGGTCGGCCACGCCGGAGGCGGTGAACGCGGCGGCGAGGACCAGGGCGTGCTGGCGGCTGCGGCCGAGCGCGGCGATGGTCGGTCCGGAGCCGGAGACGACGACGCCGAGCGCCCCGGCGTCCTGGGCGACCGCGAGCGGCTCGGCCAGGCCGGGGTCGAGCGACAGGGCGGCGAGCTGGAGGTCGTTGTGCAGGGCTGCGCCGAGCGCACGCGGGTCGCCCGCGCGCAGGGCCTGCATGAGCGGGACGTCGTCCTCGGCTTCGGGGTCGCGCGGTGCGTCGGCGAGCTCGTCGTACGCGGCGTACACGGCGGCGGTCGACAGGCCGCGGTCCTGCACGGCGAAGGCCCAGTGGAACTCGCCGCGGCTGAGGGCGGGCGTCAGCAGGTGCCCGCGGCCGGAGCCGACCGCGGTGTGGCCCGAGAGCGCGAACGGCACGTCGGAGCCGAGCTCGGCGGCCAGCTCGAGCAGGTCGTCGCGGCTCATGCCCGTGCGCCACAGGGCGTCGCAGGCGATCAGGGCGGCCGCGGCGTCGGCGGAGCCCCCCGCCATGCCCCCGGCGACGGGCACGCCCTTGTGCAGGTGCAGGTGGACGCCGTCGTCGATCCCCGCGCGCGCGGCGAGCAGCTGCGCGGCGCGCAGGGCGAGGTTCGTGGCGTCGGTCGGGACGAGCTCGGACTGCGGCCCGCTGACGGTCAGCGTGCGACGGTCGGCGGGGGTCGCGACGACCTCCTCGAACACCGACACCGCCTGGAACACGGTCGAGACGGGGTGGTAGCCGTCCGCCTCGAGCGGGCCGACGCGCAGCGAGAGGTTGATCTTGCCCGGCGCGCGGACCCGGACCTCGTGCTCGGGCAGCGGCGCTACGGGAGTCAGGGTCACGGCTCCACCCTGCCAGGTCCGGGAGCCCGCGCAGCCAGAGCCGCGGCGATCCGCGCGAACGCCGTGATGTCGATGACCTCGCCGCGTGCCTGCGGGTCGACGCCCGCGGCCCCGATCGCCGCGACGGCGGCGTCGGGCGACCCCGCCAGGGTCGCCAGCGCGGAGCGGAGCATCTTGCGGCGCTGCGCGAAAGCGGTGTCGACGACCTCGAACACCTCCTCGCGCGATGCGCTGGTCTCGGGCGGCTCGCGACGGTCGAACCGGACGAGCGCGGAGTCGACGTTCGGGGCGGGCCAGAAGACGGTGCGGCCGACCGTCGCGGTGCGTCGGGCCGAGGCGTACCAGGCTGCCTTCGCGGACGGCACCCCGTACGTGCGGCTGCCGGGCGGGGCCGCGAGGCGGTCGGCCACCTCGGCCTGCACCATCACGAGCACACGCTGCAAGGAGTCGAACCGCTCGAGGAACGTGAGCAGGACGGGCACGGAGACGTTGTACGGCAGGTTCGCGACGAGGGCGACGGGCGGGGGTCCGGGCAGCGCGCGCACCTCGAGGGCGTCCGACAGGACGATCGTCAGCCGGTCGCGGCCGTCCGCGTCGCGCAGCACCACGGGGTCCTCGTCGGAACCTTGCTCCACGACCGTGAGCCCGGGCAGGTGCGCGAGGACCGTGGACGGGAGCAGCCGGGCGAGCACGGGGTCGATCTCGACCGCGATCACGTCGGCCCCGGCCTCGAGCAGCCCGAGCGTCAGCGAGCCGAGCCCGGGCCCGACCTCGACGACGCGGTCGCCCGCGACGACGTCGGCCTGCCGGACGATCTTGCGCACGGTCCCGCCGTCGAGCACGAAGTTCTGCCCGAGCTGCTTGGTGGGGCGGATGCCGGCACGGGCCGCGAGCTCACGGATCTCCGTGGCGCTCAGCAGCTCGATGCTCGACATGGGCCCGAGCCTAGGCGAGACGTCTCGCTCCGACGCACACACGCCGGATGCGGGCGAGGCCCCCGTCCCACCAGGGGACGAGGGCCTCGCGGCACGTCGATCAGCTGAACAGCCGCTTCCCGCACACGGGCCAGGGGCTCGCGCCGGAGCGGTTGTAGAGCATCTTCGCGCGGGCCGTCTGCTCGTCGGACGAGGCCTGCGACGGCAGGCCGGAGCCGCCGACGCCTGCCCAGGTGCCCACGGAGAACTGGTAGAGCCCGTGGTACAGCCCGTTCTTGGAGACGACGGTGGGGTTGCCACCGGACTCGCAGGCGGCGAGCGCAGCCCAGTTCAGGGAGTCGGCGGACCCACCGGCGGTGACCGGGGTGCCGGACGCGGCGGCCGGAGCCTTCGCGACGACCGGGCGCGCCTTGCTGCCGACGCCGACGACCTCGTTGACCGGCGCCGTCGTGACGGTGTCGGAGAGGTTCACGCGCGCCGTCTCGACGCCGTCGACGGTGGTCACGTGGTCGACCACGGTGCGCACACCGGCGACGCCGGCCGTGAGCACCCGCTTCTGGCCGACGTAGCGCGTGGGCTCGTCCTGCTGGACGGAGGCGAACGGCACCTCGACCGTCGCGGTCACGTCCTGCTCGACCACGCGGTTCACGACGACCTGCAGGCGACCGGTGTCGGCGTGCTTGACCGAGACCAGGTCCAGCGGCTGCAGCGTGACGTCGAGCTCGCTGAGCACCTGCGCGACCGTGGCGTCGGCATCCGGGATGGCGAGAGTCGTGCCGTCCACCAGCACCTCGGCCGGGCCGCTGACGGTCAGGTCGAGCGGGAGCTCCGCGCGGCCGGAGGACCGGGACGCGACGAGCGCGACCTGGTCGCCGCGGGCGGAGAGGGCGTCGAGCGCGTCGTCGGCGGACAAGGCGGTCGTCCAGAGCTTCGTCACCTGGCCGTCCACGTTCACGGTGACCTGGTGCGCGTGCCGCACGACCACGTCCGCGCCCTCGGTCAGCGCGCCGCTCGCGCTCACGTCGTCGCGGGCGCCGACCGTCACGTCGTGCGTGTCGAGGAGGCCCTCGACGGATCCGGCGAACGTGGTGATCTTGGTGACCTTGCCGTCGACGTCGAGCGTGACGGTCTTCTGGGCGTGGGCGTAGGCCGCCGTGCCGCCCGCGAGGACGAGGACGAGGGCTGCCGCCGTGATGGGCAGGACGCGAGTGCGCATCGACCGATGGCCCTTCGCGGCGGTGTCGTCGGGCGTCGTGCCGGCCAGGTCGTCAGGGGTGACGTCGGAGGCGGCGGCGGCGCGCGCGAAGGGGTTCAGGGTCGAGAACTGCACGAGGCTCCAGCCGTCGAGGTGCCCGGGCACGGGGTGCAGGTCGTGCCGCGGTGCGACACCCGGCGGTGAGCCCGGAGTGCGGCTCGTGCAGACGCCTGGAGGGAGGCGTCAACCGTCGGTCCCGGATCCCCGATCCGGCCGTCACGGCGGCCCGCCTGCAGCGGGCCCCGTCGGCTCCCGGAGACTGGTCGTCTGCCCAGATGGGCCGGCGTCCAGGTTCGAGGAGCGCGTCGACCGTAACCGTTCCGTTACGCAATTGGCAAAGCCAGTGGGCCTCGCCGACCCCTCGCAAGCCCGTGATCATGCGGAACCGACACCCATCGGTGCACGTCAGGACGTTGTTGCCGCCGGTCGAGGAGATCGGGTGAAGATCAGTACCAGCCGCTCGACTCGTGGTGCGAGTAGGCGCCGCAGGGGTTCCCGTACCGGCCGCCGATGTAGTTCAGGCCCCACGTGATCTGGGTGGCCGGGTTGGTCTGCCAGTCGGCCCCGACGGATGCCATCTTGGAGCCCGGGAGCGCCTGCGGGATGCCGTAGGCGCCGGACGACTTGTTGGCCGCGTTGACGCGCCAGCCGCTCTCCTGGTTCCACAGGGACAGCAGGCAGGCGAACTGGTCGTCGCCCCATCCTCGGGCCGCGGCGAGCTCCTTGCCGATCGCCTGCGCGCTGCCCGGCTCGACCACGACGACCGCAGGGTCGGGGAGCTCCTGGGTGCCCACCTTGGTCACCTGCGTGACCGGCGGGACCGTGACCACCGACGAGACGGCCGTGCGACCGGTGACGACGCCGCCGACCATCTGCAGCTCGTACGTGGTGGTCCGGACGCCCGCCTTGCCCTTGGTCTCGATGACCTTGGTGCCCTTGACGGACTTGGGGTCCTCGACCTCCTGGGAGTCGAAGGGCACGGCCTCCTGGACGGTCTCGCCGCCGGTGCTCGCGCGGGTCACCAGGACCACGAGGCCGTCCACCGACGTCGCGTCGAGCGGGACCGAGACCTGGTCGCCCTCCCCGAGCACGAGGCCGACGTCCTTGAGCGAGTCGCGGACGGTGGCGGCGCTGCTCACGCCGTCGATCACCTGCCCGTCGACGACGAGGTGGATCGTCTTGAGCGTCGAGACCCGCAGCGTGTCGCGGCCGAGCTCGGCGGAGCGCGACGCGGACAGGCGGACCTCGTCGTCGCGCAGACCGAGCCCGTCCACGGCCTCGCCGACCGTCAGCGCGGTGGTCCAGACCTTGCGCGCCGAACCGTCGACCTCGACCTCGACGTTGCGCCCGTGCCGGACGACGATCTGCCCGTCGGACGCGATGGTCTCGCCGAGCGAGGGCGCCACGAGGTCCCCGTCGCCGACGGTGATCCCGCCGCTGGCCAGCACGTCGGAGACGGTCCGGCCGAAGGCCTCGACCTGGACGGCCTTCCCGTCGACGTCGACGGTGACCTGCTTGTGCAGGACGGCGAAAGCGCTGGTCACCCCGGCCACGACCGCCAGCACGGCGGCCTGGGCGACGAGCCGACCGAGGCGTCCACGAGGCACGAGGCGACTGGTCGTCGCGCGCTCCTCGTCGTCGCTCACGCGGTGACTCCTCGGCCTTGGGGACAGGACACCGTCCTGGACGGCGGTCCGACCGTAACCGATCCGTGATGATCCCCGAAACCCGGCGTCCGAGTTGCGGTACCTCGGCATCGCCCACGACCGGACATATCGGTCACCAGGAGCCGTAGACGGCCTCGGAGGTCGCCGCGATGTCGGCGCACACGTCGGCCAGCGACCGCCCGGTGACCTCGGCGACCGTCCGCACCGTGCCGGGTAGGAGGTAGGGCGCGTTCGGGCGGCCGCGGAAGGGGTGCACGGTCAGGTAGGGGGCGTCCGTCTCGACGAGGAGCCGGGAGGGCGGAACCTCCCGCAGCGCCTCACGCAGCGCGTCGTTCGGGCCGAACGAGACGGGTCCGGCGAACGAGAGGAACCAGCCCTGCGACACCGCCAGGCGGGCCAGCGAGGCGTCGCCCGAGAAGCAGTGGAAGACAGTGCGGTCGGGGGCACCGTCGGCCAGCAGCACCTCGACGACCTCGTCGTGCGCGTCGCGGTCGTGGATCTGCAGCGCCAGGCCGAGCTCCTTGGCCAGCGCGATGTGCGCCCGGAACGCCTCCCGCTGGACCGCCCGGCCGGCGGGACCGGCGCGGAAGTGGTCCAGGCCGGTCTCCCCGATCGCACGGACGCGGTCGTTGCCGCGCGCGACCGACGCGACGTGCGCGATCGCGTCGTCCAGGGACACCTCGTACGGGCCCTCCGGGTCGAGCCCGTCCGCCGCCACCTCCTGGATGCCGGCATGACGCACGGCCTCGTTGGGGTGGATGGCGACGGCGCCGAGCAGCTGCTCGTGGCCGCGCACCACCTCGGAGGTCCAGTCCACCGCCTGGAGGTCGCAGCCGACCTGGACCAGGCGCGTGACGCCCACGGAGGCGGCGCGGTCGAGCTGGGCGTCGAGGTCGTGGGCCGCCTCCCAGCCGTCGGCCCGCCAGCCGAGCACCGAGTCGAGGTGGGTGTGGTTGTCGACGACAGGCAGGGGCAGTGCCTCGGGCGGCTCCGGCCAGCTCCGGTCCCTCGACTGCTCGCGCGAGCGCGCCATCAGCCCTGCCGCAGCCGCTCGAGCTCCTCCTCGACGATCGAGTCGTCGAGCTTGGTGAACACGGGTGTCGGCTTGGCGACCGGCGTCCCGGGCACGACCGGCCTCGCGGCCCACGGCGCGACCGTCCGGCCGAGCTCGTAGTCGCCGGTGATGATCGGGTAGTGCCGGGAGTCGTCGTCCAGGTCCGTGACCTCGTCGATGCGCGGCAGCGGCGAGAAGACCCCGGTGCCGCCGAGGACCTCGTGCACCTGCTGCGCGGAGTGCGGCAGGAACGGCGCGAGCAGCGTGTTCGCGTCGCTGACCGCCTGCGCGGCCGTGTGCAGCACCGTGCCCAGGCGGTCGCGGTCGGTGGTGAGCTTCCACGGCTCGGTCTCGGAGATGTACCGGTTGGCCTCCTGGACCACCCGCATCGCCTCGCCGATCGCCGCCTTGTTGCGGTGGCCCTCGAGCAGCTCGCCGACCCGGCCGAAGCCCGCGGCCGTCGTCGTCAGGAGAGCCTGGTCCACGGGCTGCAACGAGCCGGCCGCCGGGATCTCGCCGAAGTTCTTGGCGATCATGCTGGCGGTGCGGTTGACCAGGTTGCCCCAGCCGGCGACGAGCTCGGTGTTGGTGCGCGTCTTGAAGTCCGCCCACGTGAAGTCCGAGTCCTGGTTCTCGGGTCCGTTGACCGACAGGAAGTAGCGCAGCGCGTCCGGCTGGTAGCGGGACAGCACGTCGCGCACGTAGATGACCACGCCGCGCGACGAGGAGAACTGCTTGCCCTCCATCGTCAGGAACTCCGACGAGACCACCTCGGTGGGCAGGTTCAGCTTCCCGTAAGGCCCGGGCGCGCCACCGCGGGTGCCGCCGCCGTCGTAGCCGAGCAGCTCCGCCGGCCAGATCTGCGAGTGGAAGGTGATGTTGTCCTTGCCCATGAAGTAGTAGCTCAGGGCGCTGGGGTCGTTCCAGAACGGGCGCCAGGCGTCCGGGTCGCCCGAGCGGCGCGCCCACTCGATCGACGCGGACAGGTAGCCGATGACCGCGTCGAACCACACGTACAGGCGCTTGTTCGGGTTCTCCTCCCAGCCCGGCAGCGGCACCGGGATGCCCCAGTCGATGTCCCGCGTCATGGCGCGCGGGCGCAGGTCGTCGATGAGGTTCAGCGAGAAGTTCAGGACGTTGGGGCGCCAGTCGGTCCGCGTGCGCAGCCACGCCTCGAGCGCGCTCGCGAACGCGGGCAGGTCGAGGAAGAAGTGGTTGGACTCGACGAACTTCGGCGTCTCGCCGTTGATCCGGCTGTGCGGGTTGATCAGGTCGATGGCGTCGAGCTGGTTGCCGCAGTTGTCGCACTGGTCGCCGCGCGCGCCGTCGTAGCCGCAGATGGGGCAGGTGCCCTCGACGTACCGGTCGGGCAGCGTGCGCCCGGTGCTCGGCGAGATGGCGCCCATGGTCGACTGCTCGATCATGTAGCCGTTCTTGTGCACCGTGCGGAACATCTCCTGCACGACGGCGTAGTGGTTGCGCGTCGTGGTGCGCGTGAACAGGTCGTAGGACAGGCCCAGGTTGGTCAGGTCCTCGACGATCACGCGGTTGTACCGGTCCGCCAGCTCCTGCGGGCCGACGCCCTCCTGCTCGGCGAGCACGAGGATCGGCGTCCCGTGCTCGTCGGTGCCGGAGACCATCAGCACCTCGTTGCCCGCCATCCGCATGTAGCGGCTGAAGATGTCCGAGGGGACACCGAAGCCTGCGACGTGACCGATGTGGCGGGGGCCGTTCGCGTAGGGCCAGGCGACGGCAGACAGGATGCGAGACATGGGCCCGATCCTAGGTGAGCGGCGGTTCAGGGCACGGCCACGCGCAGGATGCGGTCGTCGCCCGGGCGGGGGTCGCCGCGACCGTCGGTGTTGTTGGTCAGCACCCACAACGACCCGTCAGGCGACTCCGCGACGGCGCGTAGCCGACCGTACGTCCCGACGAGCAGCGCCTCGGGCGTGCCGACGCCGTCCGCGGTGAGCGGGACGCGCCACAGCCGTTCGCCGCGCAGCGCCGCCAGGTAGACGGCGTCGTCGGTGACCGCGAGGCCGCTGGGCGAGGCCTGGTCGGTGGACCAGGTGGCCACCGGGTCGACGAAGCCGTCGTTCCCGCCGACGCCCTCCACCTCGGGCCAGCCGTAGTTGCCGCCCGGCTCGATGACGTTGAGCTCGTCCCAGGTGTCCTGGCCGAACTCGGAGGCGAACATCCGTCCGTCGTCGGCCCAGCCGAGGCCCTGGACGTTGCGGTGCCCGAGGCTCCACACGCGGCTGCCTCCGGGGTTGCCGGGCGCCGGTTCGCCGTCGAACGTGACCCGCAGGATCTTGCCGTTGAGGCTGTCCGGATCCTGCGCGTCCGGCCGCTCCCCTGCGTCGCCCGTGGTCACGTACAGATAGCCGTCCGGGCCCACGGCCAGCCGGCCGCCGTCGTGGTTGCCCGCCTTGTGGATCCCCGTGACGATCGGCGTCAGCGCGCCGAGGCGACCGTCCTGCAGGGTGCCGCGCAGCACGCGGTTGTCGTCGGCCGTCGTGGCGTAGAGGGCGAGATCCACGCCGTCGGACGAGGAGTCGAGCACCGCGACGCCGAGCAGCCCGCCCTCCCCCTGCGGCTCGACGACGTCGACCAGCTGGTCCGCGCCCGGGCCCGTCACGGAGGTGACCTCGCCGTCGGCGTCCACCAGCACCAGCCGAGCGGCATCGCGCAGCGTGACCGCGGCCCGCCCGTCCGGCAGGAACGCCAGCCCCCACGGCACCTCGAGGTCGGTGACGACGTCGGTGACCGCGCCCGTGGTGCCGGTGGGCCCCGGCGCGTCGTCGTCCGCGGCCGTGCAGCCCGCGAGCAGGCCGACCAGGAGCGCGAGGACGACGGGTGCACGAGCCATCCCTCAGCCCAGCACGCGCCGCCGCGCGACGCACTCCGGGAGACCCCTGAGCCCGACCTCAGGGACGGTCCCGGTGTTTCCCTGATCTTCCCCTGGAAGGGGGTTCCGACCGACGTTCGCGGCCCTAGCGTCGGCCGGGTGACCACCGTCGACGCCTCCCGCGTGCAGTTCGCGCTGCTGGCCGGCATCCACTTCCTGTTCGTGCTCGTGACCCTCGGCCTGGGACCCGTCGTGGCGGTGTTCCAGACCCGCTGGGCCCTCACCGGCTCGATGGTGATGGAGCGCGCGACGCGGTTCTGGGGGCAGCTGTACCTCGTCAACTACGCGCTCGGGATCGTCGCCGGCATCCTGCTCGAGCTGCAGTTCGGCCTGCACTTCCCCGGTCTGCTCGACGTCGCCGGCGAGGTGTTCGGGGCGCCGCTCGCGGTCGAGACGACGGTCGCGTTCTTCCTCGAGTCCACCCTGCTCGGGCTGTGGATCTTCGGCTGGCACCAGCTGAACCGGGGCGTGCACACGCTCGTGTTCTGGCTCGTCGTGCTGACCGGGTACGCGTCCGCGTTCGCGGTCATGGTGGCCAACGGGTTCCTGCGGCACCCGGTCGGCTACGAGCTGGTCGACGGGGTCGCGCGGATCACGTCGACGAGCGAGCTCGTGCTCAACCCCGCGGCCGTGCTCTCGCTCGGGCACGTCGTCGGCGCGTGCCTGGTGGCCGGCGCGTTCGTCGTCATCGGCGTCAGCGCGTGGCACCTGCGCCGGCAGACGGGTCACGACGAGCTCTTCCAGCGCTCTCTGCGCACCGGGGTGGTCGTGGGCGCGGTCGGTGCGCTGCTCGCGGTCGGGTTCGGGTTCTCGCAGTTCAGCTACCTCGGCGACGCCACCAGCACGAACCCCGTCGTCGGCGTCGCGCTCGGCTTCATGATCCTCGGCGGGTTCGCCCTGTTCCTCGGAGCGATCCCGATGCTCCTGCTGCTGCCCGCACTGTTCCGGCTCCCGCGGGGCGTGCAGGACACGATCTACGGGTTCCTCACGCTCGTGATCCCGGTGCCATTCGTCATCGCCGTGCTGGGCTGGCTCGCGCGGGAGATCGGGCGGCAGCCGTGGGTGGTCGTCGGCGTGCTCCGGACAGCGGACGCCGCCTCGGCCCACACGTCCACGACCGTGCTCGTCTCCCTCGGTGTGCTCGTGGGACTCGTCGCGGCGCTCGCCGTCGTCGACTGGGCCGTGCTCGCGCGGCTGGCCCGGCGCGGTCCGCAGGAGCCGACGCTCGGCGCGCCGCCCCTCGCCGCGCGAGAACCCGACGAGCTGACGTTCGCGGAGGCCACCCGATGACTGCGCTCTGGTTCGTCCTGCTCACCGGCGCGTTCGTCGGGTGGGCGGTCCTCGACGGTGCCAACCAGGGGCTCGGCGCCACGCTCCGCACGGTCGGCGTCACCCCCGGTGAGCGCCGCACCGTGCTCACGGCGCTGGGTCCGTTCCTGCTGTCCGGCGAGGTGTGGCTGATCGCCGGGGTCGGCATCCTGCTGGCGGGGTTCGCGCAGCTCGAGGCCGACCTCTGGTTCGTCGCGTACCCGCTGGTGATCGCGCTGCTCGTCTCGTGGGTCCTGCGCGACGCGGGCGTGTGGCTGCGCAGCCGCCGGCCGTCGGCGTCGTGGCGGACGTGGTGGGAACGCGTGGTCGTCGTCGCCTCCGTGAGCCTGGCCGCCTCGGCGGGCGCCCTCGTCGGTGCCGCCCTGGCGTGGCTCCCGGGCCTCGACCTCGCCTCGCGCATCCTCGTGCCCGTGCTCGGCGCCGCCACGGCGGTCGCCCTGACGCGCGTGCTCGGCACCGTCTTCGTCGCCACCCGGACCACGGGCGCCCTGCACGAGCGCGCGCTCGCCACGGCCGTGCGCGCCCTGCCCCGGGCCGCGACGCTGCTGGCGCTGAGCGCGATCGGCTACGGCGTCCTGGTCCCCGCCGAGTCGGTCGTGTGCGCGGTCGTCCCCCCGCTGCTGATCGTCGGCGCGGCCGCGAGCCTGCTGGTCGCGCGCCGGCTCCTGGCCGGCGGACGCGTCGCCGGCGCCCGGCTGGCCGTGGTCGTCGCGGGCGCCCTGCCGGTCGTCGGCGCGGCGACCGGGCTCTACCCCGCGCTCGCCGAGGGCGCGGGGGCCACGCCGGGGCTCGCCCTCGTCCTGGCGGCGTGCGTGCCCGTGCTGCTCGCCGCGCAGTGGTGGGTGTGGTCGACGTTCCGGCACCCTGTCGGTCCGCGGGATGCGGTCTTCTTCTAGATCGGCGCAGGCTCGCGGCGTACCGTCGATCGGACCAGGGTCAGCGGTCGACGAGAGCGGGGCGAGCAGCGATGAGCATGATGGCGGACATGATGAAGTCCATGTCGATGCCGGGGACGGCGGGCATGTCGGGCATGGACATGCCGATGATGCAGGACTGCGTGGAGGCGTGCTCCGCGGCGGCGATGGCGGCCACGATGTGCGCCGACGCGGACGGCGGCGAGGGCATGGGCCGATGTGCGTCCATGTGTATGAACACCGCGGACGTCGCGACCACGATGATGCGCATGATGATGCGCCCGGCCGGCTACGACATGGGCGTCATGACGTCGATGATGACCGCGTGCATGGCCATGGGCGAGGCGTGCGCGGCCGAGTGCGACATGCACGCCGGCACGTCCGAGCACTGCCGCATCTGCGCGTCCGCGTGCCGGGCGATGGTCGCGGCGTGCTCGTCGGCGATGTCCTCGATGCAGACGGCCTGACGTCCTGGGTGCGGCGAGCCTGACCGGCTAGCGCGCGACCCCGGCGTCCCGGCCGGTCAGGGTGCGCGCGGAGTACCACGCGCCCCCGATCGCGACGAGCTCCGCGACGGGGTGCACCGCCACGGGCTCGCCCGGGGCCGGTGCCGCGCGCGTGGTCAGGACGGTGACCTGGCCGTCGAGCAGGGCGACGGTCAGCATGTCCTCGTCGCGGGACAGCGCGATGCCGTCGCGCCAGGCGCTCGGCGAGGCGTTCGCGACAGCCTCCTGGATCGGGAGGACGTCGATACGGGTGCGGTCGAGCATGTCGGCTCCATCGGGTCGTTCTGCGAATCGTGTCGGGTCCGCTCCGGCCTGCCCGAGGTCGTCGACCAGGGGTGCACGGTGGCGGGGCTGCGCCGCGAGGCGGCGGGACGGTCCTGCGACCCACGGGAACGACACGTGGGGAGCTCGCTAGAGCGGGCAGGACCAGGACGACTGGGTCGTCAGAGACACATTCGACAGAGACACTCGTGCGTCGACGCGACGTCGACGGAACCCGCGGCACGCGGGGTCACTGGCACGGGTGTGGCGATGGACATGACACGAGTGTGCGGAGCCGTCCACATGCTGTCAAGGCATCTCGCATGTCGGACGATGCGTGACCAGACCTAACCCGGGACGCTCGTCAGCCGGTCCAGCTCCGCGTAGGCGCCACCGGCCGCGACGAGCTCGTCGTGCGACCCGATCTCCACCAGCCGGCCGGCCCGCATGAACGCGATGCGGTCGGCGCCGCGGATCGTGGACAGCCGGTGGGCGACGACGAACGTGGTGCGGCCGGTCATGAGCCGCCCGAGCGCCTCCTGCACCAGCCGTTCCGACGAGGTGTCGAGGGCGGACGTCGCCTCGTCGAGCACGAGGATGCGCGGGTCGCGGACCAGCGCGCGGGCGATCGCCAGGCGCTGGCGCTGGCCGCCCGAGAGGCGCGCACCCCGCTCGCCGATCACCGCGTCGAGGCCGCCCATGTGCTCGACGAACTCCAGCGCGTTCGCGTCGCGCAGGGCGTCGCGGACGGCCTCGTCGGTCAGGTCCGGGCTGCCGTAGGTGACGTTGTCGCGGACGGTCCCCTCGAACAGCAGCGACTCCTGCGGGACGACGGCCAGCGAGCGGCGGTACGAGCGCAGGTCGAGCTCGGTCATCGGCCGGCCGTCGAGCAGGATCCGGCCGGCGCTCGGGGTCAGGAAGCCGATCACCATGTTCAGCACGGTCGACTTGCCCGAGCCCGACGGGCCGACCAGCGCGATCGTCTCCCCGGCGCGGACGTGCAGGGACAGGTCGTCGACGGCGACCTCGTCCGGGGCGTCGTCGTACACGTACCGGACGCCCTCGAAGTCGACGTCGCCGCGCACGTGCTCGACCGTCGCCTTGCCCGCGTTGCGCTCGAGGTCGGGCTCGGTGAGCACCTCGGACATCGACCGCACCGACTCGAGGCCCTTGGTGATGATCGGCGCGAGGCTCATGAGCGCGGTGACCGACCCGGTCAGCGCCACGAAGTAGCTGCTCAGCATGGTCACGTCGCCCGCGGACATGCCCCACATCCCCGACCACGCCACCCACGCCGCACCGATCAGGCACGCGACCGAGAGCAGCTGCATGGCGGTCCAGGACATCGCGCCGAACCGACCGTTGGTCACGTCCAGACGGATGCCCGCGGCGCGCACGTCCCCGAGGGTCGCGTCCATGCGGTCCAGCTCGTCGCGCTCCAGGGCGTGCGCGCGCGTGATGGGGATGAGGTGGGTCATCTCGCTGACGCGTGCGGACATCCGCTCCACCTGGGCACGGAAGTCCGCGTTGCGGGACGTCATCCGGCGGCGCATCGAGACGACGAGCGCGGCGGAGGCCGGCACGGCGAGCGCGAACACCGGGAGGAACTCGGGGACGCGGAACGCGGTGATGACCAGCGCACCCGCGAGCGTGGTGATCGCGGCCATCCCGGAGTCGAACGTCTGGCGGCTGCTCTCCACGACGTTCTCCACGTCGCGCACGATCTTGGCCTGCAGCACGCCGGCGCTCATGCGGCGGTGGTAGCCGATGGACAGCTCCTGCAGGCGCCGGGACAGCGCCATGCGCAGGTTCGTCTCGACGGTGCGCACGGCGATCGAGAGCTGCCGGTTGTAGACGTTGGCCAGCGGGAGGTTCTGCGCGACGACGAGCGCCATGAGCACCGCGGCGACCCAGAGCTGGCGCAGGGGCTGGTGCTGGACGACGACGTCGATGACGTTGGCCGTCAGCGCGGGGATCACCCAGATCGGCGAGTGCTTGGCCGCGAACGCGAGCCCCGCGACGACCATGCGCCGCCGCTGCGGCCGGAAGAGGTGGCCGAGCGTACGGAGCGGGTGGGCGCCGTCGTACGACTCTTCGAGGAGGGGCTGGGTCACCCGCCTATCGTAACGATTCGAGGCGCCTTACTTCGACGGGTTAACTTAGCGGCCCTTGGCGGCGAGGGCTGCCGCGTAGAGGTCCCGCTTCGGGACACCCGCGGCCGCGGCGACCTCGGCGACCGCGTCCTTGAGACGCTCCCCCGCGTCGGCCCGCGACAGGACCTCGGCGACGAGGTCGACGGTGGACAGCTCGACGGCGCCGGACGCACCGCCGACCACCACCACGATCTCGCCGCGCACCTGGTCCGCGGCCGCCCAGGCGACGAGATCGGCCAGCGGCCCTCGTCGGATCTCCTCGTAGGTCTTGGTCAGCTCGCGGCAGACGGCGGCCGACCGGTCACCGCCGAAGGCGGCCGCCATGGCCGCGAGGGTGTCGTCGAGCCGGTGCGGGGCCTCGAAGAAGATCATCGTGCGGCGCTCGTCGGCGAGGAGCTCGAAGGCCCGCGCCCGCTCGCCCGGCTTGCGCGGCGGGAAGCCCTCGAAGCAGAACCGGTCGGTCGGCAGCCCGGACAGCGCGAGGGCGGTGAGCACGGCGCTCGGGCCGGGTGCCGCCGTGACGGGCAGACCCGCGGCGACCGCGGCGGTGACCACGCGGAAGCCCGGGTCGGACACCGCGGGCATCCCGGCGTCGGTCACGACGACGACCGTGCCGCCGCCCGCGACGACGGCGAGCAGCTCCGCGGACGACGTCGCCTCGTTGTGCTCGTGGTGGCTCACCACCCGCCCACCGATCACGACGCCCATCCGCGCGGCGAGGGCGCGCAGCCGACGCGTGTCCTCGGCGGCGACGACGTCGGCCTGCTCGAGCAGGCGGCGCAGGTGCGCCGACGCGTCCTCGACGTTGCCGATCGGGGTCGCCGCGAGCACGAGCCGGCCGGGGGCTGGGGCATCCACGCGGTCAGCCTGCCACCTGATCTGCCCAGCCACAGACGCCGCCCCTACGATGACCGTCGTGCCGCCCACCGAAGACGACGCCGCGACGCCGTCACCCGACGCCACCCTCGCCTCGCCGCAGGCCGTCGCGCCCTCGTCGCCGGACGACGCCTCCCGCGACGAGAGCTCCGCTCCCACCGCGGTCGCCACGCTCGACGGACCGCAGGAGACCGACCTCGAGCCGGCGGAGCGCGAGGACAACCGGCCGCGCCTGCTGCGGCTGCTGCTCGGCACGGACACCCTCACGATCGACGACGCCCCTCGCGCGCGCCTCATGGGCTGGCTCTGGCCGCTCGCGGTGACGCTGCTGGCGGGCCTGCTGCGCTTCTGGGACCTCGGCCGCCCGCACCGGCTCGTGTTCGACGAGACCTACTACGTCAAGGACGCCTGGTCGCTGCTGGTCAACGGCTACGAGGCCAACTGGGCGGACAACCCGAACCCGGCGTTCGAGTCGGGCGACCTGAGCGGGCTCGGGACCACCGGCGAGTACGTGGTGCACCCGCAGATCGGCAAGTGGCTCATCGCGCTGGGCATCCACTTCGGCGGCGGGATCGACAGCTCGACGGCATGGCGGCTCTCGGCGGCGATCTGCGGGACGCTCGCGGTGCTGATGACCGCGCGGATCGGGCGGCGGATCTTCGCCTCGACCGCGCTCGGCACCGTGGCGGGCCTCCTGCTCGCCGTCGACGGCCAGGCGATCGTGCTCTCGCGGGTCTCCCTGCTCGACCCGTTCCTCATGTTCTTCATGCTCGCCGCGTTCGGGGCGCTGCTGCTGGACCGCGACCAGGCCCGACGGCGGCTGGCGGAACGCACGTCGGTCCTGCTCGACGCGGGTCGGGACATCGGCTGGGGGCCCGGCCTGGGCGTGCGCTGGTGGCGGCTCGCGGCGGCCGTGCTGCTCGGGCTGGGGCTCGGGACCAAGTGGTCGGCGATGTACTTCCTGGCAGTCTTCGGGCTGCTCAGCGTGGCGTGGGACGTCACGGCGCGGCGTACGGCGGGCGTCCGGCAGTGGGTCTGGGCGGGGATCGTCAAGGACGGGCTGATCGCCGGGGTGTCGATGGTCTTCATCGCGCTCGCCGTCTACGTGTCCAGCTGGTTCACCTGGTTCACGCACGCGGAGTCCTACGGCCGGCAGTGGGCGCAGCAGAACCCGGGCCAGGGCGTGCAGTGGCTGCCGCCGGCGCTGCGGTCGTTCTGGAAGTACCACCAGGACATGTGGGCGTTCCACAACGGCCTCGAGACCCCGCACTCCTACGCCGCGAACCCCCTCGGCTGGATCGTGCAGTGGCGGCCGACGTCGATGTTCTACCCGACCGAGGTGTCCGGCCTGACCGGCCAGCAGGCCCAGGACGCGTGCGGGGCGTCGGCGTGCTCGCAGGCGATCACCGCGCTCGGCAACCCGATCCTGTGGTGGTGCGCGACCGCCGCGATCCTCGTCACGGTCGTCTGGCTGATCCGCTACCGCGACTGGCGGGCCGGCGCGGTCCTGGCCGGCATCGTCGCGGGCTGGCTGCCGTGGTTCGCCTACGAGCACCGCACGATCTTCACGTTCTACGCGATCGTCTTCACGCCCTGGATCGCCCTGACGCTCACGTACGTGATGGGCCTAGTGGTCGGGCCGAAGGACCTGGAACCCGTCGGCCGACGACGGGCGATCATCGGCTGCGGGATCCTCGTCGGGCTGATCGTCCTCGTCGGGCTGTTCTTCTACCCGATCTGGTCCGCGTGGATCGTGCCGTACAGGTTCTGGCACGTCCACATGTGGCTGCGGACCTGGATCTGAGGCCTGCCGCCTACCAGTCGACCTGCGGGCTGCGGTACCAGGACAGCCCGAGCCGGTCCCAGAACGGGCCCTGGCCGGCGACCCGTCCGCGGAAGTCCTCCCAGTCGCGCTGCTCGGGGTCCGTCCAGGCGACCTCGGCGATCGCGGCGAGGCGCGGCAGCAGCATCGACGTCACGGCCGGCAGGTCGCGCAGGGTCTCGGTCCACAACGCCGCCTCGACGCCGATGACGGACTCCTGCGGGACACCGGGGATGAGCGTCGACGGCTCCCAGTCGTAGGCGTCGCGAAGCTCGATGTGCCCGGCCCACTCCAGTCCCAGGACCGTGTCCGCGTCGTACTTCATGTCGAGGTACGCCTTGGAGCCCGGCGACATGAGCAGGAGCGCGCCGGCCTGCGCGGCCGCGACGAACGGCTCGGGGTCGACGCGGGTGTCCCAGTACTGCACGACCGTGCCCGGCTCGAGCGGTGTGTGGGCGATCTCCTGCCAGCCGACGACCTTCTTGCCGGCTGCGCGGACGGCGTCGGACGCGGCGGCCACGAGGGTCGCGTACTCCTCGGGCTCCATGGTCAGCACCTCGTCGCCGCCGATGTGCAGGTACTCGCCGGGGGTCATCGCGGCGACGTCGGCGAAGACCTCCCGCAGGAAGTCCCCCGTGGCGGGCAGGTCCGCGTAGAGCCGGCTGAAGCCCACCTCGATGCCGGTGTAGGCATCGGTCGGCTCACCGGTCGGCGTGAGGTTGCCGTAGGCGTGCGTGGCCGCGTTGACGTGCCCCGGGACGTCGACCTCGGGGACCACCCGCACGCCGCGAACCGACGCGAACGCGACGATCTCCGCGTAGTCGTCGGCCGAGTAGTACCCGCCCGGGTCGCCGTTGACCGACGTGCTGCTGGACAGCCGGGTCAGCTGCGGACGCGACCGGACCTGCAGGCGCCAGCCCTGGTCGTCCGTGAGGTGCAGGTGCAGGACGTTGAGCTTGTAGTGGGCCATCAGCCCGATGATGACCTTGAGGTCACGCTTGGCGACGAAGTGCCGGGCGACGTCCAGCGACAGCCCGCGCCACTGGTAGCGCGGCGCGTCCTCGATGATCACCGGAGGGACCCGCAGAGAGCCGTCCGGGGCGGTCGTGAGCAGCTGGCGCAGCGTGACGATGGCGCGGACCAGACCGGCCGGCGACCTGGCCTCGAGCTCCACGCGCCCCGCGCTGGACACCAGCCTGTACGACTCGTCGCCCTCCGCGTCCTGGGCCGTCAGCCGCAGCCGCACCACGTCCGGGGCGTCCGTCTCGGCGTACCGGATCTCGATCGACCGACCGGTGACACGCCCGAGCAGGTCGGCGGCGAGCACCGCGATCCCGATGAGGTCGGGTCGGCCGTTGACCACGACGGTCGTCGACTCGGAGATCACGAAGGGGTCGCCTTCGGTCGTCTCGAGGCGCGCGGGCTTCGGGATGATGGCGGGCACGGCGGGCACGAGGCTCCTGAGGTTGTCCTGGGCGACGGGGGGATCGCCGGGGAAACGCTACTGGACACGGGCGGCAAGCCGCCGGGCGAGAACCGCGCACGTCGCGAGCTGCAGCTGGTGGAAGACGATCACCGGCAGCGTCACGCCCGCCGCGACGACCGGGCTGAACAGCACGGCGGCCATCGGCAGGCCGGTGGCCAGGCTCTTCTTCGAGCCGACCATCAGCAGGGCGATGCGGTCGCGCCACGGGAGGTCGCGTCCACCGACCCACGTGATCGTCAGCATCGCCGCCAGGAGGGCCGCGCKCGTCGCGACGMGCGCGGCGAGCGCCCCTGGGGTGACGTGCTCCCAGGCACCGTCGTTGGTGGCCTCGCTCACCGCGACGTACGCGACCAGGGCGATGGTCGCCCGGTCCGTCGTGCGCGTGAAGCCGACGTGCGCCCGCAGCCACCCACCGAGCCACGGCTGCGCCAGCTGGCCGAGCACGAACGGGAGGAGCAGCTGGACGACGATGGCCGTCGGGTCGGTGGAACTCCCCTCGCTGGTGAGGAGCACTCCGACCAGCACCGGGGTGAGCACGATGCCGACCAGGTTGGAGATCGTCGCGCCCGTGATCGCCCCCGCCACGTTGCCCCGCGCGATCGACGTGAACACCACGGACGACTGGACCGTCGACGGCAGGAGACTCAGGAACAGCAGACCGCGCTTGGTGTCGGTGTCCAGCCCCGGCACCAGCTGGACCAGCAGCCCCAGGATCGGGAAGGCCAGGTAGGTCGCCGCGAGCATCCGGCCCTGGAGCCTCGTGTTGCGCAGGCCGTCCCAGACCTCGCGCGTCGCCATGCGGGCGCCGTAGAGGAAGAAGAGGAGCACGATCGCGGCCGTCCGAGCGCCCGCCACCGCATCGGCCGCGTCGCCCGTGGCCGGCACGACGAGGCCCAGGACCAGCGCCACCAGGACCACGATGACCTGCAGATCCAGCCATCCGCGCACCCGGGTCACGCGGGCAAGTCTGCCGTCTCGTCGCCTCTCAGCGAGCGGGCGGGGGCGTCTGCCCCTATCTTCGCTAGTTGTCGTGGGGGGCCCGTCTTCGAACAGGAGTTGGACCATGACTCAGAACGGCATCATCAGCGCCATCCTCATCGGTGCGATCGTCGGCATCCTCGGCCGGTTGCTGGTCCGCGGCAAGCAGCGGATCTCCTGGCTCGTGACGATCATCGTCGGCATCGTGGCAGCACTCGTCGGCACGTGGCTGGCGAGCCTGATCGGCGTCCGGGACACCGGCGGCGTCGACTGGATCGAGCTCGCGCTGCAGGTGGGCCTCGCCGCCGTGTTCGTCGCGGCCGTGTCGTCGCGTCGGCGTCGGCGGTCGATCCTCTAGGGGTTCGTGGTTCGGCGTTCCGACGAGGGCGCAGTCGCGGGATCGTCGCGGCTGCGCCCTCGTTTCGGTGTCTCTTTGTTCCCTTGCTTGACTCGCCTGCCCCGCTTGTCCACAACTCTGTCCTGGCAGCGGGCGAGATCGCGACGTGTCGCTTCCGGCGGTCGCGGTTCGTTGCTACCGGATGCGGCGGCCGATGCGCCAGGCGGCCAGCGCTGAGAACACGACGAAGACGGCCACCAGGACGACGACCGCGATCGTCGTCGTGATCTCGGTGCCGCCGACTGAGGCGGTGATCCCGAAGTAGGCCTCGACGTCGGCCGCCGATCCAGGCACGGGGTCCGTGAGGACCGCCAGCGGTCGGTCGGTGAAGGGCCCACGGACGAGCATGGCCGCTTGGGCGAACGGCAGGGCGTTCATGACGTTCACGGCACCGGCGGGCAGGTCGCCGATCGGGATGTACGCGCCGGCCAGGAAGCCGATGAGCGTCCCGACGATCGTGCTCAACGCGGCGAACGCCCCGTTGGTCCGCACGAAGGTCACGGCGAAGGCCGACAACGCCGAGAACGCGCCGGCGGAGAGCAGGATGATCCCGAGGCACCGCACGAACTCGCCCGCCGTCATCGCCGAGCCGTAGCGCGCGAACGTGTACGCCTGCGAGACCACCAGGAAGAACGTCGTCATCGTGAAGGCGATCACGACCGTCGCACCCATGTAGCCGAGGATCAGGCTGGACCGGCGGACCGGCGAGACCAGGAAGTCCTTGAAGCGTCCCGACTCCCCGTCCTCGACGAACACGCTCATCGCGGCGAGCCCCGTGGTCAGCGACGTGATCATCGTGATGCCGGCGAAGACCCAGGCGTCGACGAAGCCCCGGATGTCGCCGACGTCGGCCGCGGGGAACTGCTCCTTCATCGTGTCCACCTGCAGCCCGCCCAGGAAGAACGTGTAGAGCGCGAGCAGGATGAGCGGCGAGAGCATCGAGAAGAACACCGCGGCGCGGTCGCGCACGAAGAGCATCAGGTTCCGACGAGCGACCACGAGGGCCACGGGCAGCACACCCACAGGTCGTGGTGCGGCGACGACGACGGTGCTCACGCGTCGACCGTCCGTGACGTCAGCGCGAGGAAGACGTCGTCCATGGTGCCGTGCCGGAACTCGAAGTCGAGGATGTCGGCGTCGTGCCGCTGCAGGAGCTCGCGAGCCGTGACGCTCGAGTCCACCTCGATCGCCAGGACCCCGTTGACCTCGGTGAACGTCAGACCGCGCGCGGCGCAGGTCGCGCGGATGGGCACCGGATCCCGTGGGGTGACCGTGAGGACGCTGCTGCTGTAGCGCTCGCGCAGCGAGCCGGGCGTCCCTTGCTCGACGATCCGGCCGGCGTCGATGATGCAGACCTGGTCGGCCTCCTCGGTCTCGTGCATGTAGTGCGTCGTCAGGAAGACGGTCAGCCCCGCGTCGCGCCGCAGCGCGTGCACGGTCTCCCAGACCTGCTCGCGGTTGGCGGGGTCGAGGCCGGCCGTCGGCTCGTCGAGGAAGAGCACCGACGGTCCGTGCGTGAGCGCGCGAGCGATGTCGGCACGCCGCTTCTGCCCGCCGGACAGGGTGCCGTAGCGCTGGTCGAGGATGCCGTCGATCCCGATGAGGGGCGCGACCTCCCCGAGCCGCCGGCGTCGGGTCGCGCGGTCGAGACCGTAGAACGCCGCGCGCACGTCCAGGTTCTCGCGGACCGTCAGGATCGGGTCGAGCAGCGACTGCTGGAACACCACGCCGACGAGCCTGCGCACCTCGTCGTCCTGGGTCCCGACCGCGTGGCCGCCCACCTCGATCTCGCCGGCGTCCGGCGCGAGCACCGTGGTGACGCAGCTGATCGTGGTGCTCTTGCCGGCTCCGTTGGTGCCCAGGAACGCGAAGATCGACCCGGCTGCGACCTCGAACGAGACGTCGTCGACCGCCCGGGTCGCGCCATAGGACTTGGACAGGTTCCGAACGCGGATCACTGAGCCCCCTCGGTTCGCACGCAACGCTAGCCGGAACCGGGCGCCTGAAGCGCCCCCTGAGCCCGAATTCCTGGGGCCGGGCGCTGCGTGGAGGCTGAGTCGATCGAGGGACGACGAGGAGCCGCGGACGGGGTGGGAACGGGGGGCGCGAGGCGACCTCGGCCGCGACGTCCGGCGAACCACTCGACGGATCGCGCGCTCCGGACAGACGACGACGGCGGCCTCCCGAGGGGGGCCGCCGTCGTGTGCGGGTGGAGCTGAGGGGATTCGAACCCCTGACCTTCTCATTGCGAACGAGACGCGCTACCAACTGCGCCACAGCCCCGCGAGCGGGCTAAAGACTAACACCACGGCTGCTCGCTTCGCGAAATCCGGGAGCCTTCCGCAGCCGTGGGTCGGGGTCGATCACTCCCCTGCGGCGCGACGCTTCGCCAGGACCGCGTTGAGGTCGATGCTGCCCGTGGTCTCGACGGGGGCCTCCAGCGGGGCGCGGTCCTCGGCGGGGACCTCGACGGGCGTGCGGGCCGCCGTCGAACCCTCGAGGTTCTCCAGCGGTGCGGGCTCGCGACGGGGCGCGGACGGCTTCATCGTGTAGGTCGGCCGCGGGACGGGGACCGGGGACCAGGCCTCGTCGTCCGCGGCTGCCGCATCGGCGCCGGTGAACTCGGCGACCTGGGCGACCGGGTCGGTGAGCGCCGAGCGGCGGACGACCGGGATGGCACCCGTGGAGTGCCGCGCGGGCCCGCCGGTCTCGCCCTTGTCCTCGACGATGCGCTCGAACACCTCGGTGCTGGCGTCGGACGGGTGGATCGCGCGGCCCACGAACGCGAGCGTGGACTCGCGCCGGTCCGGTGCGGTCGCGTGCGCGGTGTCGAGCCCGGCGGTCACGACCGGCTCGGCGCCCACGGCCGCACCCGCGGACTTGGCAGCAGGAGCGGACTTCGCAGCAGGAGCGGACTTCGCAGCAGGAGCGGACTTCGTGGCAGAACCCGACGCAGCGGCCGGAGCGGACGTCGCAGCGGGGGCCGACTTCGCGGCAGTGGCGGACTTCGCCGCCGGCGCGGACGACGCGGCGGGGCGGGCGGCGGTGGAGGTGGACGACGAGGTCGACGAGGCAGAGGCAGAGGTTGCCGTCGCCGAACGAGCGGCACCCGATCCCGCCGCGGTGGCCGTGGGCTCGGCGGCGACGCGGGCCTGGGCGGCGGCGGTCGCGACGGCGCGCTGGGCCCCGGTGCGCGGGGCACCGGCCACGCGACGCTCGTCGGCGATCCGGGCCTCCCACTCGGCGTCGGCCKCGCGGCCGGCGAGGACGGCCCGACGACCGAGGACGAGAACGGTGCTGAGCAGGACGGTCGGGGCGACACCGGCGACCCAGCCGACGGTCGGCACGAGGGCGACGGCGGTCCAGCCGGCGACGGTGGCGAGCAGGAGGAGGCCGGCCAGGACGGCGCGGCGACGAGCGGCGGCAGCACGACGTGCGACCGCTGCGGCGCGAGCAGCGCGCGCCTGGGCGGCACGCCTCGCGGCGTCTGCGGTGATCCGGTCCTGCATGCCTCGCGGTCGGTCCACGGTGGCGCCTCCTCCTCCGCTCCCGATCTGCACCGGGAGCCCCTTGCCCGGGGTCAGTAGCCCCGCGGTACTGCTGGCCGTCGAGGCCAGGGCCGGAACGGCCACCGAGGCCGGACGCGTGGTCACTGCGACCACGCGCAGCGCCTCGGAGAACCGGTCGTCCGCCCGGGACTCGAGCAGCTGTTGCCGGTGCCTCAGCTTGTGCGGCACCAGGTAGGCCACCCACAGGCCGACCAGCGCGAGCGCGACCGGTCCTGCGAGATCGTTCACGCACCGACGGTAGGCGCGGGAGCAGCCTCGACCGGGGAGGGCGGCGGCGTGTCGGACCTCGGGCCGGCCGGGACACCCCGGGCGGGTGACGACGACGCCGGCGAGCGCCCGGGGACGACTACGAGCCGGTCAGGCGGCGGGCGTGCCAGCGCGCCAGGAGCCCCTCGGGCACGTCCTCGACGGTCAGGGCGAACGACCGGTGGTCGCACCAGCGGTCCTGGATGTGCAGGAAGCGCTCGCGCACGCCCTCGTCGCGGAACCCGAGCTTCTCGACGACCCGCAGCGAGGGGCCGTTCTCGGGCCGGATGTTCACCTCGATGCGGTGCAGGTTGAGCACGCTGAAGCAGTGGTCGGTGGCCAGGGCCACGGCCGTCGGGGTGATGCCGCGTCCGGCCACGTGCTCGGACACCCAGTACCCGATCGCGGCGGACCGCAGCGAGCCGTAGGTGATCGAGGAGACGGTCAGCTGCCCGACGAGCTCCCCGGACAGGTCGATCGCGAACGGGAGCGTCGTCCCGGCGCGGGCCTGGGAGCCGAGGGTGCGGACGAACGCGCCGAACGAGGGCCGCGGACCGGTCACGGGGATCGGGCTCGTGGCGTCCCAGGGCTCCAGCCAGCCGGCGTTGATCTGGCGCAGCTCCATCCAGGCGTCCTGGTCGCGACGACGCAGCGGCCGCAGGCGCACGTCCCCGTCGACGAGGACGGCGGGCCATCCGACGGCCGTCATCCTTCGAGCACCAGGCAGTGGATGGTCTGGCCGGGGTGCACGGTCAGCTCCTGCTCGCCGACGACCGCGAGCGCGTTGGCGTGCGCGAGGGCGCTGATGCTCGGCTCGGACGGGTCGCCGAGCGGCGTGAGCCGGTAGCCCTCGTCGGGAGACCCGAGCACGGTGGCCGGCACGAACTGGCGCAGGCCGGGCGGGGAGATCCACCCGGTGTCCGCGACGGCGGCGACGGACGGTCGGAACACCTCGGTGTGGCCGGCCATCGTCCGCAGCGCGGGGCGGACGAAGACCTCGAACGACACCTGCGCGGCGACGGGGTGGCCCTGCAGCGCGAAGATCGGCACCGCCCGGTCGCCGTCCTCGCCGGAGAACGTCCCGAACCCGTGCCGGTACCCGGGCGTCATCGCGACCTGGTCGAGGCGGACGCTGTCCATCGGGGCCAGGACGTCCTTGACGGTGTCGTGCGTCAGCTCGGACAGCCCGCCGGTGAGGATGATCAGGTCGGCGCGGACCAGCTGGTCCTCGAGCGCCTCGCGCAGGACCGCGCGGTCGTCGGGAAGCGCGGCGACCCGCACGGACGCGGCTCCGGCGTCCCGGACGGCCGCCTCGAGCGCGTGCCCGTCGGCCTCGAACACGGTGCCGGCCGGTGCGCCGGTGCTCCCCGGCTCGACGAGCTCGTCGCCGACGGAGAGCAGGACGACGCGCGGCGTCGGGTGCACGCGCAGCCGACCCCGACCCATCGACGCGGCGAGCGCGAGCTGGCGCGCGCCGAGCCGGGTGCCGGCCTCGAGCACGACCTGCCCCGTCCGCACGTCGGAGCCCGCGGGCCGCACGTGCTGGCCGGCGACGGCGGGACGCTGCATCGAGACCCGAGCGGTCCCCCGGTCGGTCTCCTCCAGCGGCACGACCGCGTCGGCGCCGATCGGCAGCGGCGCACCGGACGCGATCCGCACGGCGGTGCCGGGCACGAGCCGCAGCGGGGCGCCCTGCCCGGGGCGGACGTCGTGCGCGACCGGCAGCGGCGTCTCCGTCGCGTAGCCCGACCGCGACGTGTCGTGCGCGGCGACGGCGTACCCGTCTCGCGCAGCGACGCCCACCGCGGGCAGGTCCTGCGTGGCGACGACGTCGGCGGCCAGGATGCAGCCGACGGCGTCGTGCAGGACGACGTCGAGCGGCGACACCGGCCCGACAGCCGCGAGCACCGCGGCCAGGTGGTCCTGCACCGATCTCATGCGCGCATTCTGCCCCGCCGCGGGCGCAGGCGTGGCACGTCAGTCGTCGAGCTTCGCCGCGTACTCCGTCAGCCACGCCCGGAAGTCGGGGCCCAGGTCAGGTCGGTCCGAGGCGATCTGGACGACGGCCTTGAGGTAGTCGAGCCGGTCACCGGTGTCGTAGCGACGACCGCGGAAGACCACGCCGTAGACGCCGCCACCCTGGTCGGCGGGCATCTCGGCGAGCGTCGCCAGCGCGTCGGTCAGCTGGATCTCGCCGCCGCGCCCGGGCTCCGTGCGCTCGAGCACCTCGAACACCGCCGCGTTGAGCACGTACCGGCCGATGATCGCCAGGTTGCTCGGCGCGTCGGCGGCGTCCGGCTTCTCGACGAGGGCGGTCACGCGGACCTGGTCCTCGTCGTCGTCGGAGAACGGCTCCACCGCGGCGCACCCGTACAGCGAGATCTGCGACGGCGGCACCTCCAGCAGCGCGATCACCGACCCGCCCGTGCGCTCCTGGAGCTCGAGCATGGTGCTCAGGAGCTCGTCGCGCTCGTCGATCAGGTCGTCGCCGAGCAGGACCGCGAACGGCTCCGCGCCGACGTGGTGCTTGGCCTGCAAGACTGCGTGCCCGAGGCCCTTGGGCTGTCCCTGCCGGACGAAGTGCACGTGCCCGAGCTCGCTGGACTCGCGGACCTTGGCCAGCCGCTCGGTGTCTCCCTTGGCCTCGAGCGCCTGCTCGAGCTCCGGGGCGGCGTCGAAGTGGTCGGCCAGCGAGCGCTTGGACCGGCCCGTGATCAGCAGGACGTCGTCGAGGCCGGCGCGGACCGCTTCCTCCACGACGTACTGGATCGCCGGCTTGTCGACGATCGGGAGCATCTCCTTGGGAGTCGCCTTCGTGGCGGGCAAGAACCTGGTGCCCAGACCCGCGGCGGGGATGACTGCCTTCTGGATGGTCATCTGGGGACCCTAGCCGCGGGTGCGGAACCGCGCAGTGGCGTAGGTCACCACACCCGCCCTGGGGAGGATCTCCGACGGGGTCCCAGGTGCGACACTGGAGGCATGAGCAGCGTCGCCCAGCCCTATCCGCACGTCTCCGAGGGGGACGAGGTCGAGGACGTCAAGGAGCAGCTGCGGCTGGCCATCCGGGAGGCGCGCAAGACGCGGTCCGCCCGTCGTCGCGAGGAGGCCGCGCAGGCCCTCGCCAAGGTCGTGCTGACCATCCCGGCCGTCGAGAACGCGCGCTGCGTCTCGGTCTACGCCGCGCGCGCGACGGAGCCCGGCACGGGCGTCCTGCTCGAGGAGCTGTCCGCCCGTGGCGTTCGCGTCCTTATGCCCGTCCTGGGCAGCGGCCTGCAGCGGGACTGGGCGGAGTACGCGGGTCCCGACGACCTGCGCGAGCGTGCGCCGGGACGTCCGCCCGAGCCGGGCGGTCCGACCCTGGGCGCCGCGGCGCTGGCCGAGGCAGACGTCGTGATCGCCCCCGCGCTGGCCGTCGACACCAGCGGCGCACGGCTCGGGCAGGGCGGCGGCTGGTACGACCGGGCGCTCGAGCACCTGCGGCCGGGCGTCCCCGTGGTCGCGCTCGTCTTCCCCGAGGAGCTCTACGACGCCGAGGTGCGCCCACTGCCGAGCGAGCGCCACGACCGCGCGGTCGACGCCGTGGCGACGCCCGAGGAGTGGCACCTGCTGCACTGAGGTGCGGTGCCCTAGGGGTGCAGCGTCAGACGGTCGTTCGCGTCCGCCTCGGTGGCCGCGGCGGAGAACGGCCACGGGAACGTCTCACCCCTCGACCACGGTCCGAGCTGGTCGGCGTAGTGCACGCTCGCCGGGTGCCCCGAGGCTCCCGTGAGGGTCACCCAGGTCGACGAGTCCAGGTCGCCGAGGTCGACCACCATGCGCATCGACGGTGCGGCGGTCACCCCGTAGTCCTGGCTGGTGCCGTCCTCGCCGACCGCGCTCGCGTCCCAGGCGGTCGCGTCCACGATCGAGGAGCCGCCGCCGACCGGCAGCGGTGAGGGGTTCACCAGCGAGCGGATCAGCCCGGGGACGGACGAGCCGCCGAGCAGCAGGTGCTCGGGGGCGGCGGTGTGCAGCTTGCCCCAGCGCCACTGGGTCGCGTCCCGGCCCAGCTGGGCGGTGAGCTGGCGACGGGCCGAGACCATGGCGTCGGTCAGGATCTCGTCGCGCCCCTCGACCACCCCTGCGGTCGTCTTGTCGTCCCACCATGGCGACGTCGGCTCGTCGAGCAGGTTGCGGACCACCTCGAGCCAGCGCGAGCCGCCGGTCGGGCCCTCGCCCTCGGGCAGGTCGTCGGCGAAGGCCGAGCGCATCACGTCGGCCCACACCGCCGCAAAGTAGGCCGCGGCCGCGGAGTCGTCGGACTGCACGCGGTCCCAGCTGCGCAGCAGGTCCTGCCCGGCGCGGTCGAACGCCAGCTGCGAGCTGGTGCCGACCTTCGGGATCTTCTGCTCCAGCAGCGTGGGGACCAGGACGTCCGCGTACGGGTTGTGCTGGTCGAACTGGATCTCGCTCATGTCCGCGACGGTGAGCTTGTGGTCCTTGGCCGCCTCGATCTGGTCCCGGATCCGCTGTGCCCGGTAGCCGTAGTCCCAGTCGTCGGTGAGGAACGGGCCCACCCCGGCGGGCGTCACCGCGTTGTTGGCCGTGACGATGAAGCCCGCAGCGGGGTCGAGCGCGCGCGGCATGTCGTCGGGGTCGACGTAGCCCTGCCAGTCGTAGACGCTGTCCCAGCCCGGCCGCGGCCACGTGCCGTCCGACGGGACCGGCCCGCCGACGACGTCCGCGCGGACCGGGATCCGGCCCGGCGCCTGGTACCCGATGTGACCGTCGGTCGTCGCGAACACGATGTTCTGCGACGGGACGTCGAGCAGCGCAGCCGCGGCTCGGATGTCGTCGGCGTCCTTCGCGACGTCCATCGCGAGCACGGCCTCCATGCTCCGGCTCGGCTGCAGGGCGGTCCACGCGAGCGCGACCTCGAAGCGGCTGCCCGGCGCGTTGTCCGGCACCGGCGCGCCCGCCACGGTGTCGACGTCGAGCACGTCGGAGACGATCGGGCCGTGCACCGTCTCGCGCACCGGGAGCCGGATCGGGTCACCGCCGTTGACGGTGATGATCTCGGTGCGCTCGGTGATCGGCTCGGTGCCGCCGTTCATCCGCGTGGTGCTGCCGTCGACCCGCTCGAGGAAGAAGTCGCTGACGTCCGCGCCCAGGTTGGTCAGGCCCCAGGCGAGGTTCGCGTTGTGGCCGATGACGACACCGGGCATCCCGGCGAACGAGAAGCCGGACACGTCGTAGGGGCACGCGCTCGAGACGTCCGCGCACCGCAGACCGACCTGCGCCCAGACGCCCGGCGCGGAGATGCCCAGGTGCGGGTCGTTGGCCAGCAGCGGCTTGCCCGACTCGGTCAGCGCGCCGCCGACGACCCACGAGTTCGACCCGACGCCCTCGCCCTCGCCGACCAGGTGCGGCACCGCCTCGAGGGCCTTCTGGGCGCTCGCCATCGCCCGCTGCAGGTCGTCCTGCCCCAGGTCGAGGCTGGTGGTCGACGCCGTGCCCGTCACCGTGCTCGGCAGGTCCTCGCGCGTCAGGATCGGCGCGTTCAGGTCCTGCGGGTAGGCCGGGTAGAGCTGGTCGACACGGGCCACGTCACCGATCGTCGAGAACGCGGCCGCGCGGCCCAGCTCGTCGTCGAAGTTGCCGCGCAGGTCCCACGCCATGGCCTTGAGCCACGCCAGCGAGTCGACCGGGTCCCACTTCTCCGGGTCCTTGATGTCGAGCTGGAGGTCCAGGATCGTGTACTCGACCGCGATCGCACCCTTCGGCTTGCCGTCCAGGTACGCGTTCACGCCGTCCGCGTACGCCTGCAGGGCCGCCCGCGTGGCCGGTGTGACCTGCTGCCACTCCTGCTCGGCGACCCGTCGCCAGCCCAGCGTCCGGGTGACCTTGTCCGCGTCGACGGCGTCCTTCACGTTGCCGACGAGCTCCGCGAGCCGGCCGGACGTCACGTGCCGGCGGTAGTCCATCTCGAAGAACCGGTCCTGCGCCGCGACGTACCCCTGCGCCATGAACAGGTCACGCGACGACCGCGCGGTGATCGTCGGGACACCCCGGTCGTCGCGCGTGACCGTGACGTCGGCGCCGAGGCCCGGGAGATCCAGTGAGCCCGCGACCTCCGGCAACGGGCGGCGGACCACCACGAACCCGGCGACGACGACGCCGACGAGGACGACGACGAGCACCACGGCGAGCGTGATGAACGAGAGGCGGACCAGGTGACGACGAGGCACGCTTCGGAGGGTACTTCGCCGGACCCTGAACCGTTCGATCGCGTGGTCGCTCGGAATGTCGGGGCCCCGGATGCCGTTAGGATTGGCACTCGGATGTTGTGAGTGCCAGGTCCTCGTCTGATCGCCTGAGCCGCCGACCACCTGCCAGGAGTCGTTCTTCGTGCCTACCTACGCCTACGCCTGCACCGCCTGCGGCCACGCCTTCGAGGCGGTCCAGTCCTTCAGCGACGACTCCCTGACCGTGTGCCCCGAGTGCGACGGACGCCTGCGCAAGGTGTTCTCGTCCGTCGGTGTCGTGTTCAAGGGGTCCGGGTTCTACCGCAACGACGCCCGCGCCGGAGCGAAGTCGTCCACCCTGAGCCCAGCGCCGTCGACGTCGTCCTCCACGTCGGATTCGTCGTCGTCCACCTCGACGACCCCCGCGCCGGCACCTGCGCCCTCGACCCCCGCGCCCGCAGCGAAGCCGGCCGCGACCTCCTGATCTCCCCGGCGCCGCCTCTGACGGCGTCTGCCTGTTCTCGATGACTCGGGCTCGAGGTGCTGGGTGTCACCAGCCGACCACAGCCCCGCCGCCCGCGTTCTGCGGCCCGGACTCGTCGAGGAGGCTCGACGGCCTCCTAACGTCGGGGCATGCGCGATCTCGCCGGCCGGCCGCCACCGCTCACCCCGCGCCGGCCTCCCTTGCCCGTCCGGCTGCGGGTCTTCCTGTGGCGGTGCCGGTTCCTGGTCTGCGCGCTCTTCCTCGGCCTCGCCGCAGCCTCGACGGTCCAGGCGGTCCGACCGCCTGCGGCGCCCACCGTCGGGGTCGTCGTCGCGGCCCGCGCGGTTCCCGCCGGTGTCTCGCTGACCGCGTCCGACGTGCGGGTCGCCCGATACCCGGTCGCGACCGTGCCCGACGGTGCGCTGACCGCTCTCGCGTCCGCCGTCGGCGCCTCGACGGCCGTCCCGCTCAGCGCCGGCAGCCCGCTCGGGCCCGGCGTGCTCGCCTCCGCGGAGGTCAGCGGACCACCCGGAACGGTCGTCGCGACGGTCCGGTTCGCCGACCCCGCCGTCGCCGGTCTCCTCTCGGCCGGTATGCACGTGGACGTGCTCGCGGCGACCGCCGAGGGCGGCCCGGGAGGGGTGGTCGCGCGCCGGGCGCTCGTCCTGCCCGTCGCGCGCCCGCCCGCCGCGTCGAGCGGGCTGCTGGGCGGTGGCGCCTCCGGCGACGACTCGGTCCCCGTGCTCGTCGCCGTGTCGCCCGACGAGGCGCCCGCGCTCGCTGGCGCCGCCGCCTCCGCCTTGCTGTCCGCCGTCGTCGTGCCATGATCGATCGGATCGATCGACCAGCAGTGCACACCCGCGGCGTCGCACGGACGACAGCCCACCCCTCCACGAGGAGCACCCATGACCGACCGGATCAACAGCGGCCTGCGCGGAGCAGGCGAGCGGCTGCAGGGCACCGCGAAGGTGCTCCAGGGATTTAAGGACTTCGTCTCACGCGGCAACGCGATCGAGCTCGCCGTCGGTGTCGTCATCGGCGCCGCGTTCGGGGCCGTCGTCAAGGCGTTCGTCGACGGGCTGATCAGTCCCCTGATCGCCGCGATCTTCCGCAAGACCGACCTGAGCAACGTGCTCACGTTCGAGATCAACGGGGCCATCTTCTCGATCGGCCTGATCCTGAACGCGATCATCCTGTTCCTGTTCACGGCCGCCGCCGTCTACTTCTTCATCGTCCTGCCCCTGAACGCCCTGGCCACCCGCCGCAAGGCCGGCATCGAGGACGAGCCGGCGGCCCCCGCCGAGGACATCCTGCTGCTCCAGGAGATCCGCGACCTGCTCGCGGGCCGCCCGTCGCCCGCGGTCGCGAACGACGCCGGCCCGGACTCCCCCGACGTCGGCTACCCCGGCGGCACGGGCCCCGTCCCGCCGTCGATCCCGCCGGGCACCTGACCCGCACCGTCGACCGTTGACGAAGGCCCGGCCTCCTGAGCGAGGTCGGGCCTTCGTCGTCTGCTCACGTGCCGTCGCTGTCTCTCAGGGGGTCGGCCTCACCAGTGCGGCGGCTTGTCCGTGGTGAGCCGGTCGTCATTGGTACCGGTCTCGCGCTCGCCCCAGCCGACGTCCGTGTCGTCGTCGCTCCGGGCGAGGGGACTCGTGCGTGGAGCGGGCGTCGCCGCCTGTTCGGTCGGCGGTGTGTCGGCGTCGCTCGTCAGCGCCGGCAGCACGGAGACGAGGTTCGCGTCGTCGCCACCGACCGTCCCCGCATGCCGGACGGCCCGCCGCGACCGCCGCACGGGCACCGCGTCGCCCGCATCCCCAGACTCCACCACCCGCCCATGATCCCACCCGACCTCAGCGAGCTGGCGTCGCTCGAGGCGAGGGGTCGCCCAGGCCCGCGGCTCGATGCGAGGGTCGCCAGGCCCGCGGCTCGAAGCGGAGGCACGAGCGATCTACGAGCGGGTGACAGCACTGACCATTTCTGCTCGGGACGCAACCCCGCGCGGGCCCGCAAGGTCCGAGCGGATGTGCGCCCAGGCGAGCGCTCGCACGGACGCGTGGAGGGCACGTTGGCCCGCGTGTGGGGCCTGGCACTCGACCAGGACGTCCGCGCTCGTGCGCGCTATGACAGCGACGAGTGCGGACGTTGCGTGGGGTGCTGCCGGGACGTCCGCGCTCGTGAGGGCTATTGCGTCGACGAGTGCGGACGTTGCGTGGGTGCTGTCGGGACGTCCGCGCTCGTGAGGGGTATTGCCCCCACCAGTGCGGACGTTGCGGGTGTCAGGACAGGGCGCGGGCGATGGCTGAGCGGACCGCTGTGTCGATGCGGTAGGAGCGGCGGGTCACGCCCAGCTCGTCGCGCAGGGCTGCGGCCAGCTGTTCGCGGGTGCGCTCCTGCTCGTCGGACCGGAGCCAGTCGACGAGCTCGTCGAGCTGGTCGTCGCTGTAGGCGCCGATCGGCAGGCCCTTGCGGACGTCGGGACGCTGACGGGTCGGGACGGCCAGTGCCAGCTGGAGCGGGCGGCTCGGCGGCGCCGGATCCTCGGCGGGCTTGCCGGAGCCGGCGGGCTGATCGGTGTCCGTGGTCTGGTCGGAGCTGGCTGCCTCGGCGGTGGGCGATGCGGAGTCTGCAGCTCCGGCGGCCGCGGCAGCCTTGGAGGAGGGGACCTCGATCCGGGCCGGGACGACCGGGATGCCGCGCGGGGCGCTGTGCGCGGCGCGCGAGGCGGGTGCTGCCGGTGCGGCGGGCGGGCGAGAGGCCTCGGCGCGGACGGCTGCCGCGCTGAGGGAGCCCGTCAGGACCGAGTCGACCAGGACAGGGTGCGCCGGGACGGAGCGGACCGGGCCGGAGTCGGGGCGGGCCACGTCGTCGGGGTGGGACGCGAAGGCGCCCGAGTCCGTCGAGACGGACCCGTCGGGGTGGACGGGCAACGAGCCGGAGCTCGTCGGGACCGCGCCGGTCGTCGTCGGCACCGCGCCGGTCGTCGTGGGCACCGCGCCGGTCGTCGTGGGCACCGCGCCGGTCGTCGTGGGCACCGCGCCGGTCGTCGTCGGCACCGCGCTGGTCGTCGTAGGCACCGAGCCGGTCGTAGGCACCGCGCCGGTCGTCGTGGGCGCCGAGGCAGACGAGTCCGGGCCGGCGGTCGCCGGGACCCGCTCGGACGCGGTGGCGGGAGCCTCAGGCTGGGCGGCAGACGCCTTCTTCGGAAGCTCCGCCGACGGTGCGGACCCGGTCGACGAGGCGTCGGCCGCCGCGGCGTCGACCGGGAGGTCGGTCACCAGTGCGTCGGCAACGACGGCGTCAGTGACGGTTGCGTCGCCAGCCGAGGCGTCGGGTGCCGCAGCCGTGGGGAGCTCGTCGACGTCGTCGGACTCGTCGAGAAGGCCCGGAAGGCCGAGGTGCAACGGACCGCTTCGGGGGCTGGCCGGGGCGGGGACGCGGGCGTGGACGGCGCGACGGATGCGGTCGACCTCGGCCTGCGGGTCGATGAACGCGGCCGCGGACCAGACGCGCACGACGGACCAGCCGACGCTCTCGAGGCGGTCGGCGGTGAGCCGGTCGCGCACGCGGACGGAGGGCTCGGCGGTGTACTCGGCGTCGTCGGTGAGGACGGCGACGAGCATCTCGTCGGGCAGGTCGGGGTGCCCGACGACCAGCGGGATGCGCTCGCCGCCGGGGATGCCGTGGTCGGCCTCGACGAGCAGCCCGTGCTTCCACAGGCGCTCGGCGATGTCGAGCAGGAGCCGGTCGGGCTCGATGGCCGGGATGTCGAGCGCCGCCGAGGAGCCGGGCGCGACGGCACCAGCCTCGAGGGCGGGACCGAACCGTGGCGTCACCAGGTCGGCGTCGGCGGAACCGGCGGAGCGGCGGGCCGCGAACGACAGCAGGTCGGCGAGCAGCTGCGGGCCGGCGCCGCGCAAGCGCGTCGGGTCGAGGTCGTCGGCGCCGAAGCAGGACACCACCGTGAGCCGGTGCCGCGTGGAGCCGAGGGCGTCGAGCAGCAGCGCGTCGCCGCCCGCGGCAGACACAGGCCCGAAGGAGTGCAGCACGCGCTTGTGCGGGGTCCGGCCCAGGCCGACCGACAGGATGATCGCCTCACGGCGCAGGCCGGCGACGTTCGGGAGGTCGGTGACGACGAACGGCTCGGTGCGGCCGGCGTCGAAGAACGCGGCGAGCGCGAGGTTGGCGCGGACCTCCCCGAGCACCGCCTCGCGGACGGCCTCGGCGTGCCCGGGCGTCGCGGTGATGACGGCGAGCGACTCGTCGGGACGCAGGAGCGCGTGCGTGAGGACGAGCTCGACGACGTGCTCGACCTCTTCGCGCGTCGAGTCGATGATCCCCGTGGTCCGCGACGGCATCCCGGTGCCCTCGACGATGTCGAGGTGCACGAGCGGCCGGTGCTGCGGCAGCGGCGTGGGGCGCAGGACCCCGGCGTAGCCGTGCGCGCCGAGGAACGCGGTCAGGTAGGGGTCGCGGCGCGACGCACCGGCGAGCAGGGCGACCGACGGCAGCACGTCCGCGAGCGCGCGGACGGCAGTGCTGGAGGCGCAGCGGGCGTCGCCGATCACGACGATCTGCCGGCCGCGGGCGATCGCGGCGAGCGCGACCTCGACGGGCAGGTGCGCGGCCGAGTCGAGGACGACGAGGTCGACGGTGCGGGTGGGCGGGAGCACCTGCGGCACCAGCATCGGGCTCGCGGCGATCACCGGACGCAGGCGTCGGGCGACGTCCGGGTGCCGGGTGACCGTGTCGCGCAGGGTGGTCAGACGCTCCTCGACGAGGTCGGCGAACAGCGCCTCGGCCTGGTCGCGGTGCTGGCGCAGGGCCGAGCCGATGTGCCCCACGACCGAGGTCAGGACGGGTCCGGGCAGGCTGTCGACGTGCGCGCGGTCGAGGGACGCGTAGTGCGCGGACAGCCCGCCGAGCGCGGTGCCGTCGTAGCCGGCCAGCGCGGGGTCGTCGGCGAGGATCTGCTCGATGACCGTGCTCCACCAGGCCAGGTCGAGCTCTGCGGGCGCCAGCGACGGGTCGGTCTTGCGCGACGCGAGGTCCTCGACCAGCGGGCCGAGCCCGGCGAAGCGCAGGCGGTGCAGCAGGCCGGTGCGGTCGGGCAGGGTCTTCAGAGCCGAGGTGTCGGCGCGCAGCCGGGTCAGGCGCTCGAGCAGCACCGGGAACGCCAGTCCGGAGAGGCCCGCACCGAGCGGCGTGCCCGCGAGCACCTCGTCGAGGGCGTCGAGGTCGGCCCGCACGGCGGCGAACTCCTCCTCGATGAGCTCCAGACCATCGGGCAGCCGCGGCCACCCGCCGGACGGGCAGTGCGCCTGCCACACCTCGCGCTGAGCCTGGACCTCGAGCAGCGCGGCGTGCAGGTCGGCGACGGGCCGGCCGGGCCGCAGCATGTCCTTGGACTGCTTGCGCAGCCTGCGACGCACCCAGTAGCCCATGGGCACGTCGTGCTTCTCGCGCCACTGCTTCGTGGCCGTCGCGGCGACGAGGTCGGCTGCGGTTCGCTCGAAGACGATCGGCTGGAACACGTCGAGGGCGGCGCGCACCCCGTCGAGCATGCCGAGCTGCTCGGCCCACGCGCGCAGCGTCGTCGCCTGGACGAGTCCGGTCTCGACGGCGACCTGCGCGGTCCGCTCGACGAGGCCGGGCAGGGTGCCGTCCAGCAGGCGCTCGATGCGGCGCACAGCGTTGTCCGCGTCGGCGCGGGTGCGCAGGTCGGCGCCGTACCAGGGAGTGTCGGTCGGCCGGACCTGGAACGCGCCGAGCTCGCCGGCGCGCACGAGGTCGGCGGTCAGCTCGGCGCGGCGCTCGGCGTCGAGCACGCGTGCGACGTCGGTGGTCAGTCGGACGGTCGTGCGGGGAGTCGGCCGGGTCGAGGTCAGGCGCGCAAGCTGCTGCAGCGCGTCGTAGGCGGAGACTCCCCACGGGGCGCGCTCGGCGTGCAGCGCGTCGACGTAGGCACGCAGCCGCTCGCGCTCGGCGACGAGCGAGGACCGCAGCGCGACGACGCCCTGCGCGTCGACGGCCGGAGCCTCGAGCGTCATGGCGCCGAGCAGCCGACGCGAGATCGCCGACCGCCAGCCGGCGTCGGGGGCGACGTCGAGCAGCAGGTCACCCAGCCCCAGCGAGGTCAGCCGGGCGGCCAGCGCGGTCGCAGCGCGGCGGTGGCCGGGCACGTACAGGACCGTGCGCCCGGACGCGGCGGCATCGGCGACGAGGGCGGCAAGCGTCCCGGTGACGTCGGCGCCGGCGGGCGCGTCGACGAACAGGTGCGCGCCGGTGGCCGCCACGTCGAGCACGTGCTGCTGCGCGGGGTCGAGGTCGCCGACGCCACGCTCGAGGGCGGGGTCGCGGTCTCCGGCCACGGGCGCGGGAAGGGGCCGGCGCAGGTCGGTGTCGATGCCGGCGAGAGCGGCGACCACCTCGTGGCGCTCGAGGGTGCCCGAGAGGTTGTCCAGGTCATCGACGAGGATCTGTCCCGGGTGGACGAAGGTGCCGACCACGACGCGCTCGGTCAGCGAGAAGTCGTCCAGCACGGCCTCGCCGAGCGAGGCGAGCCGCTGCAGGGCGCCGCGCGGGTCGAACCCGTTGGACGTGAAGGTGCCGCGCGCGACGGCGCCCGGGTCGAGCAGTGCGCCGCGCGACCGCAGCGCGCGGGCCAGCACGGGGTTGACCTCGAGCGACGGCTCCAGCGCGAGCTCGTAGTCGCTCTCGCCCGACCCGCGCGCCCGCAGGCTCACCGGCCGGAGCAGGACGGGTGCCCGGACCGTGCGGGGCGCGGCCTCGGGCTGCTCGATGCCGGAGTGGTCGCGCTGGCGCGTGACGGTCGCGAGCGCCGCGACGTCGTCGGTGGCCACGTCCGGGGTGGTCCGCTCGGTCCAGGTGGCCACGCCGATCGCGAGCGACGTGGGCAGGATCCCGTAGCGCTGGGCGTAGACGGAGGCACGGGCCGAGACGGCGCGGGCCCGGCGGCGCGCGGTGGACAGCGCGGCGCCCTCACGGACCAGGTTGGACAGGCGCGTCTCGCGGCCGGCGAAGAGCTGGGAGATCCCCGACGGGTGCGCGGCCGTGAGGTCGAGCGCGGCCTCGCCGAGAAGCTCGACGTCGACGAGCGTGGACCCGCCCGCGGCCTCGACCAGGGCGGCGCGCCACGTGGCGACGGCACCCTCGAGGACCTCGGCGGGACTGGGCGGCTCGACGAGCGCGACGACGGCATCGGCGCCGTCGAGGCCTGCCTCGGCAGAGTCGTCGACAGCGATGGCGGACTCGGGAGCCTGGTCGGGCCCCGAGCCGGAGGAGCGCGCGGGGACGGTCACGATGGAACGCTAACCGCGGACCCCTCACCGGCCCGGGAGGGCGCGCCGAGGCGGTCGCACCAAGGCTCCCGCCAAGCCGCGGAAGCGGACGCACCCAGGCCGCGGGAGCGGACGCACCCCCGGCCGCGGAAGCGGAGGCACACCCGGCCGCGGAGGCGGACGCACGAAGGGCGCGGTCCGGATCAGATGATCCGCCGCGCCCTTCGGACGTGAAGACGGTGCGCACCGCGCAGGGGGCAGGCGATGCGCACCGTCGGGGATGAGTCTGCTGCACAAAACTGTGCTGGTCAAACGTCCAGTGGAGATTCACGGATGATTCGCTCGCATGACGTATCACGCGTCGATCCGCACGATCACGCGGCAACCGAGCGGGTCTGTCCAGTCATTCTCACCCCGAGAATGAGTTGTAGGCGGCCTCACGTGATTTTTCCGCGGCAACGCCCCAACAAGGCATCTCGTCAGCCTTCAAACGACTTCAGTGACATTCTTGTAGACCACCAACTTCGCACACAGGTGGGGCACAGGGATGCGTTCGAGACGTGTCCCCGGAACGGAGCAACGGGACCGTCGCGGCGGAGCCCGGGCTGGGTAATCGCTACCGGACTTGGCGGCTCACCCTCGACGCGGGGGCCGCGGGCGGGCGAGAGTACGGGTCGAGAAGCACGCCCCGAGGAGACCCCATGAGCACGACGACCGACCAGCCCGCCCGGTCGACGACCGCGGCACTGGCCGCGGCGGTCGACCGTCGCGGCGACTGGCCCGGCCGCGAGCGCGCGCGGGCCGCACTCACGGCCTTGGAGGTCGACGACCCCGCCAGCGCAGCCCAGGAGCACCTGGACACGGTCAGCGACATCTTCGGGCTCTCGTCGACGGACCGTGCCCTCCTCGAGGTCGCGCTCCTGGCCGAGCTGCACCCGAGCGCGCACCTGCTCACGGGTCTGCTCTCGGGCGACGAGGGTCCGGCGCGGCCGACCGCCGCCCTGGCCCTCGAGCTCGCGGGCGCGAGCGTGGTCGACGCGGCGGCGCGCGCCCGACTCATGGACGACGGCCCCCTGCAGCGCCGCGGTCTGCTGACGCTCCAGGGCGACGACGTCCTGCTCGCCCGCCGCCTGCGGGTGCCGGACCGCGTGGTCGCCCGGCTGCTCGGCTCGCACCGGGTGCCGGACCTCGTGGCCCGCGTCCTGCGTACCCCGCTGCCGGTGGACGTGGACGGCTACCTGGAGGTCGCCGGCGCGATGACCCTGGGCGAGCAGCTCGTCTGGGTGCACTCCCCCGTCGGCACCGCCGGCACCGCTCTCGCGGTCGCGGCCTGCCGGGAGGTCGAGGTCACGTGCCTCGTCGGCGACCTGGAGCGTCTGCCCGTCACCCCCGGGCTGGGCACCGACCCCGCCCTCGTGCGTGAGACGACCCGCGCCCTGGTGCTCGAGGCCGGCCTCGACGGCAGCGTCCTGGTGCTCGCCGGGGCGCACCTCGCCGCCGAGCTGCTGGGCGACCTCGACGCCGTCGTCCCCGTGATCGCGGTCGGCCGGTCTCCCTGGGACCCGCGGTGGGCGGTGGGGCTCCCCGCGGCCGTCATCGCCGGACGGCTGACCCAGGACGAGCGCGCCGAGCAGTGGCACCGTGTCGTCGGCGAGCACGCGACCACGCGCGACGTCCTCACGCTGCGGATGACGCCCGAGGAGATCAGCGCGGTCGGTCGTCGCGCCGAGACGGATGCCGCCCGGACCGGCCGGCAGGTCGAGCCGGACGACGTGCGCCTGGCGGCCCGGCGGCTCGGGAACACGCACGGCCCGCGCGTCCGCACGAGCGGGTCGCCGGCGACCCTCGACGACCTGGTCCTGCCCGCGCACACGCGCGGCGAGGTGGAGCGCCTGATCGGCTGGGCCCGCGACCGCGACGAGGTGCTCGCTCTCGGGGAGCTGCAGGGCAAGGGCGGAAAGGGCACCGGCATCTGCGCCCTGTTCTCGGGCAGCCCGGGCACGGGCAAGACGCTCGCCGCGCACGTCGTCGCGGACTCCCTGGGCATGGACCTCTTCCAGGTGGACCTCTCGTCCGTCGTCGACAAGTACATCGGCGAGACCGAGAAGAACCTCGAACGCGTCTTCACGCAGGCGGAGTCGCTCAACGCCGTCCTGTTCTTCGACGAGGCCGACTCGCTGTTCGGCAGCCGGTCCTCGGTGTCCGACGCACGCGACCGGTACGCCAACCAGGAGGTGTCCTACCTCCTGCAGCGGATGGAGGCGTCGGAGGGCATCACGGTCCTCGCGACCAACCTGCGCGGCAACCTCGACCCCGCCTTCGCGCGTCGGCTGCACTTCATGGTCCATTTCCCCGACCCCGACGAGCCGACGCGCCGGATGCTCTGGACGCACCACCTGGCACAGCTGCCCCGCACCGACCCCGCGGACCCGATGGACGTCGAGTTCCTGGCGCGCAGCCTCGAGGTCGCAGGCGGAGACATCCGCAACATCGTGCTGGCGGCCGCCTACGACGCGGTCGCGGACAGCCGCGTGGTCGGGATGCGGGACGTCCGCGCGGCGACCGTCCGCGAGATGGCGAAGCTCGGGCGGCGCACCGGCGACGCCCGCTGGACGGACGAGGGCTAGCCGGGACGAGCGGTCAGGCCCACATCCGCGTCGGCACCGAGCCGCGGATCCCCGCGGCGGCGAGCGCGTGCGAGTACGCCTCGACGACGCGGTCGTCGTGGTCCTTCGCGAGCCGCAGCCGGTCGCCGATCCGCCGCCAGAGCGTCGCGGCCGGCCGGCCCGACGAGGCCAGGTCCATGAGCTCGGCCGCCCGGCGGTACTCCGCGACGGCCTCGGCGCCGGCCCGCTGGGCGAGCAGCGCGTCGCCGAGCGCCTCGTGCGCGGCGGCCGCGTCCCGACGGACCTCGTCGCCGAGGAGCTCGAGCGCGTGCAGGGCGTGCCGCTGGGCGGCCAGGGCGTCGTCGAGCTGCAACGACGCCCGCGAGCGAACCGACGCGGCCCGGGCGAGCTCGACCGTGGACTCGTCGATCTCGAGGGCGGTCTGGGCCGCGTCCAGCTCGGCGAGGGCCTCCTGCGGGCGCGGCGGATCGACGGAGACGAGCAGGAAGGCGCGGTCGAGCCGGAGCCGGGGCAGGTCGCGGTTGACGTCGTCGGCCTGCGTGAGCGCGATGGCGGCGTCGAGCTGGCCGAGGGCGGCGTCCAGGTCGCCCAGCGCGTCGTCGATGAACGCGAGGTTCCAGTGCACCGCCGAGACCGCGCTCGGGCTGCCGAGCCGGCGGGTGCGCTCGAGCAGGTTCTGCCCGCGGAAGCGCGCGTAGGTGGTGTCGCCGCGCGCGATGTAGGCCCAGACGATCGTCGACTCCAGCCGCACGACCTCCTCGGTCCCCGCGACGGACTCCGGGAGCGTCGCCAGCAGCTGCTCACCCCGGGCGACGGCACTCTGCAGGTCGGCGGCCTCGGTCAGCGCCATGACGATGCGCATCGCTGCGCGGGCGGCGAGCCGGTGCCGCTTGGTGAGCGAGACGCCGGCGAAGACCTTCTCGAGCACCTCGATGGACGCCCCGAGATCGCCGGCGACGTCGAGCGCCTCGGCGTGCGCGAGGCCCACCTCGGCGGCGGTCTCGACGTCCACCTGCGCCACGTCGGTGCGGGCGAGCACCCGCGCCGCGGCGAGCGCCGAGCCAGCGCGGGACAGCTGCCGGGCCTGGACGAGCGCGGACTCGACGGCGAGGTAGGCCGGCGCGCGGTCCCCGTCGAGGAGGAACTCGACCGTCACGCCGAGCGTCCCGGCCGCACGCGCGAGCGCGTCGCCCCGCAGGACGCGCGTGTCCCGCTCGACGTGCGAGACGTAGGTGGGGTGCACGCCGACCGCGCGCGCAAGGTCCCCCTGGCTGATCCCGGCGGTCAACCGGGCGTCACGGAGTCGACGACCGAGCGAGCTCACGGAGCCAACGATAAGCACGCTGAGCATCTCGTGCGGACAACCAGGGGCGAACGGGTGATCTGTGCTGGACACCGCAACCTGCGTAGGCCTTACTGATGTCGTGGTGCCCCCGCGCCCGGCACGCTGAGCGGCAGGGGGCTCTGTGTCCTCGTCCGACGCCCGGAGGTCTTGTGAGCAGCCACGACGCACGTGTCCCGGTCGCCGCGGGTACGCAGTTCGCGCCCGCGGGGGAACTCGCGACCGCCGCACCGACCGTCGCCGTCCCCTCGATCGGCGTTCCGGTCGCCGGGCTCACCGTCGGGCACGCCGAGGACCCGGCCGAGCACGCCGCCGACCGGATGGCGGACGACGCGCTGGGCCGGCTGCACCGCTCGAACGTTCCGGCGGCCCCCGAGAACGACGTGCACGCGCACAACCCCGGCTGCGGTCACCTGCGCCGGTCGGTCTCGCCGACCGCGACCGTGGGCCTCGAGGGTGGTGCGCTCGACGCGACGTCGTCGGACCGGATCGAGGCCGCGCGCGGTGGCGGCTCACCGCTACCCGACGGCGTGCGCCGCCGCATGGAGACCGGGTTCGGCACGAGCCTGGGTCACGTGCGGGTGCACGACGGGGCGCAGGCGAGCGCGCTGAGCGCCGGTATTAGCGCCGAGGCGTTCACCACCGGCAACGACATCTTCTTCGGGGCCGGCCGGTTCGCCCCCGAGACGCCCGCGGGCGAGCAGGTGCTGGCCCACGAGATCGCGCACGTCCTCACCGAGGGCGGCTCGACCACCCGGCGCCTCTTCGGCAAGAAGAAGACGCCCGAGGAGAAGGCCGCCAAGGCGGCGGCGAAGCGCGAGGAAGAGGCCAAGGCCGTCCGCGCCAAGCAGAGCAAGAAGACTGAGAAGACCGAGCAGGCCGGGCTCAAGGAGTCGCGCAAGGAGGGTGTCGCGGGCCGCGAGGCGCTGACCACCGAGCTGTACGACACCACGAACGACGCCCCCCAGGCGCCGGTCTCCGGCAAGGTCAACGACGCCGGGCACGTGCCGCTCGGCAAGGACGCGACCGGCGCGCGCATGGACGACATGCACCAGCGGTTCGAGAAGGCTCTGCTCCGCGAGCAGGAGGTCTTCAACCAGCTCAAGGCCAAGAAGCTCGGCGGTTCCGACGAGAAGCGCGCCGAGATCGCCTACGACCAGGTGTGGAAGGGCGAGTTCAACGACCTGAAGGCCGTCCGCCCGCCGCGCGAGACCGCCGCCGAGCGCCTGGTGATCCAGGTGCGGCAGGCGCGCAACGAGGGCGAGATGGCGAACAGCGCGGCCGACGAGGAGAAGGCCGTCCTCAAGGTCAAGATGCTGCCCAAGGACGTCGAGGCCGCCTACGAGCGCATGGTCACGCACCGCAACGGCCTGATGAAGGCCGACCCCAAGCGCAGCGAGGTGCTGGCGCAGGACGAGGCCTACGAGCTGATCAAGAAGGGCATGCCGGTCAAGGACCAGGCGCTGCTCCCGCCCAAGGACGGCGCCCTGGACCAGGCCGCGTTCGCCGCGGCCGAGGGCCGGGTCGCCGCGCGCGACAAGCAGGCGAAGCGCGACGCGGCGACGATCGAGGAGAACCTGATGCTCCTCGACCCGGCCAAGCGCGCCGGCGCGGAGAAGAAGCCCGAGGCGACCAGCGAGACGCTGGACACCGTCAAGGACGTCGGCAAGGGCGTGGGTCTGGGCAAGACGATCATCAACGGCGCGGGCGGAGGGATCGCGGGTCTCGTCGGGAGCAAGCAGGACAAGAAGCTCCGCGCGGACCAGGGCGTGGTGAAGAACAAGGAGTTCACCACCTACGTGCCCGGGTTCATCGACCAGGGCACCGGCGAGGCCGTGCGCTCGGGCATGCGGGCCGACAAGCAGCTCGCCACCGGGCAGCGGGCGTTCAAGGAGCAGTCGCTCCCCCAGTCCGACGCGACGAAGGCCAAGTTCGGCATCGGCCAGGTCACCGGCATCCTGTCCGGGCTCATGACCGCGGTCGAGTCCGCGTTCCAGATGGTCAAGTCCGCCGAGGCGGCCTGGACGACGAAGGACCCGTACGAGGCCCTCAAGGCGACGAAGGCCGGCGCGGTCGGGCTCGACGGGCTCGTCAGCGTCGCCAAGAACTCCGCGGACCTGGCCAAGCTCATCGACAGCGGCGTGTCCGAGGGCGTCAAGCAGGTGATCCCGGGGCTCGACATCGCGGCGTCGGCGCTCGCCATGGTGCGCGGCGTGACCGAGGTCGCCTCGGCCGGAATGCGGCAGCGCGAGACGGACCTCTCGATGTTCGAGGCCCGCGCCGGCAGCGGCGAGAAGGTCAACGTCATGGTGTACCCGCTGATGAAGGTGTCGCAGGTCTACACCAAGCACCTCGAGCAGCAGTGCTGGTCGCTGGGCGTGAGCATCATCAACTTCTCGACGTCGGTCGCACAGGTGGCCTCGGCGGGCGGCTTCGGCGTCCCCGCGGCGATCAAGGCAGCCACGGCCGTCATCGACAACCTGCACAAGATCGCGCACTACATCGCGAGCAAGCTGCTCAACCAGATGGCGAAGACCGCGGAGAAGGAGTCCGCGGTCATGCACCTGGAGGGCGGCGCCGAGGACGAGCTGAAGAAGCACCCGAAGATGGCTGTCGACGGCATCATCATGAAGGCCGCCGGCGGCGACAAGACCGCGCAGAAGTTCCTGGCCAACTATCGGATCGACGGCAAGCCGATCACGCCGGACTACGTCACCCAGATCAAGCCGCGGCCGGTGAAGCCGTTCAACCCGAAGGCCAAGCCGGACGGCAAGGAGGAGCAGACGAGCAACGACGCGCTGCTGCTCAAGATCCGCGCGGTCGTGCTGGCCGGCATGGACACCAACGCCGACCCGCAGTCGATGTTCGAGGACCTCAAGAAGAAGGCCGCCCCCGTCACCGGAGCGCTCGGCGGGCTCTCCGAGGCATGGGCCGAGACCGACGGGCTCGCCAAGGACCGCAACAAGCAGGCCAAGGAGGGCAAGCTCGGCGACAACAAGAAGACGGACCGCGGCCTCGGCTGGCGGATCAAGCAGCTCTTCGCCTCCGAGAACCGCGGCATGCTCAAGGAGAAGACCGCGGCGCTCGGGTCGGCGGAGAAGCTCCCGCCCGGCATCGTCTGCGTCGTCGGCGACCTGCAGCTCAAGGACCAGTCCAGCCCCGTGCAGATCAAGACGTTCACCGACGCCCTGACCGTCGCGGGGATCGAGGCCGAGCTCAAGCGCACCCCGCGTCGCAACTCGCCCGAGTGGATCGACTTCCTGCGCGAGGCCCTCCGCAACAAGGCGGCGAAGTCGGCACCGTCGCGGCCGTCGTCGCCGGCGCCGACCCCTTGGGTCTCGGCCACACCGTCGGGGAAGCCGTGAGCGAGGACCCGTTCCTGACCTACGTCGCCGAGGCGCTCGCCTCGGCCGGGCGGGACCTCGAGATCGACGCGAACCTGAACGCGATCGACGTCGCCTCGGATGACGCCACCATCGGCTCGGTGCTCGGGATCGTGCGTCCGATCGCCCGCGCGGTGACCTTCTACGTGGTGCACCCGACCCTCGTGCCGATCAGCGCCTACCCCGACGTCGGTGACTTCATCGTGCAGTCGACGCCCGAACGGCTCGACGCGTCCCTCGAGGTCGACGTGACGACGGGCTCGGTCGCGTACCGGATGCCCGTCCTGCTCGGCGATGCCCAGCTCGACGTGGACACCTTCGGCCAGCTGCTCGTGGCCTCGGTCGAGGCCGTCGAGACCCTTGCCGCCCGCTTCCGGGGTCCGCTCGACGCGGTGATCGCCGGCGAGCTCGCGCCCGCCGCGGCCGTCGCGCAGATCCGTCGCGCCCCGCTCGACGAGGTCATCGCGGAGCTCGACGAGCTCGAGGGTCGCTGACGCCGCACGTCGTCCTCGGGTGCCGTCCTCGCGCCCGCCCGGCACACGGCTCCCCATGAACGGCTGGCTGTCAGAAAGCAGCGCGGCCGTGAGGTCGCCGATCAGGGGCGCGGGGTGGCGGGGCCGACGGGGATCCACTCCCAGCTCGCCAGCACCGCGTCGACGGCCTCGACGGCTCGGTCGTGCGTGCGTCCCAGGGATACGACGCCGACGATGAACGCCCAGCCGTCGTGGTCGATGTGGGTGTCGGTGAGCAGTTTGTCGCCCTGACGTGGCCGGGACGTCCAGCGCCAGCCGACGCCGCCCGCGCTGTCGACACGCTCCACGGGCCGCACGAGGCGGTCCCTGTCGCAGTCTGCCTGCGCCTCGGCCGCGCGACCGGCGGCAGGCAGCAGGGCCATCCCGTGGTGGTCCCGTCCGACGTGTCCGAGCGACACGACCAGGAGGTGAACGCCCTCGGCGAGCACGACGTGCGTGTCGTGGCGCATGCCGTTGGGCGTGTCCTCGGCAGCTTGGGGTCCGCCTTTGCCGGAGGCCCAGAACGACTCGCCCGGCCTGCCGTCGCCGAGCGGTGGCACGACGACCTGGTGCGTTCTGGCGAACATGTCCTCGGGCGTCCTGCGCTGGACCTGGATGAAGGGCATCCTCGCGAGCGACCTGCGTACGTACTCGGGGTCGTCCGGGAAGAGCGTGTCCAGCTCCCGCCTGATCCGACGTCGGTTCTGGAATCCGGCCACGAGAACGATCGCGGCGACGACGAGCAGGAAGGCCCAGAGGTCGGAGAGGTCGTTCAGCACCTGATCAGCCTTCTCACAACAGTCACCCGAGTCGCATCGGCACGCCAGGCAGCCGTGTTGAGCCGCGTCCGACGTTGACGGCCTACCTGCGCCGAGCCGGGGTCTCTCGCTCGTCGAGAACGGTCCCGACGAGATCGACCCTTCGGCGCGAGACCGGCGGTGCGAACCACCGATCTCGCGGCGAAAGGTCGGTCTCGACAGGTGGCGTGCGTTTGCGGCCTGCCCGGGCGGGGCTTCTCATGGCTTCCGGTGCCGACGCTCGGCACCCGCATCCGATGGGGAGACGCATGAAGGCAGTCGTGGGCGAGACGGTCATCGCCGAGGCACCCGTGGAAGACCTGATCAAGATCGAGGGCAACTGGTACTTCCCGCCGTCGAGCGTCAACGAGGAGTACGTCTCGACCAGCCCGACCCCGTACACCTGCCCGTGGAAGGGCGCGTGCGAGTACCTGACGGTGACGGTCGACAACGCGGCGCTCCAGGACCGCGCGTGGCGCTACCCCAACCCGTACCCGAGCGCCTTCGACCGCGTCGGCCAGGACTTCACCGGCTACGTCGCCTTCTGGAAGGACGTCAAGGTCGTCGAGTAGCGCCGACGAAAGTCGTCGACCCCGCGCCGGTCGGATCGATACGGTCCGGCGCGGTTCTGAGATCGGTCGACCGTTCGCGTCAGCCGCGAAGGGCGAGGGCGAACGGGAGGACCGCCGGTGCACCCGCCAGGCGCAGCTCGCGGGCGGCGACCGTGATCGTCCAGCGGCTGTCGACGAGGTCGTCGACGAGCAGCACCGGGCCGGGCGGCAGCGCGAGGCCCGAGGCGTCGAACCGTTGCCAGACGGCGGCCAGGCGGAACGCGCTGCTGCCGCCCGGGTCGCCGGTGGGGCCGCCGTCCACGAGGGACAGCGCGCCGGCGTAGGGCAGGCGGCCGATCTCGGCGAGGCCTCGGGCGAGGGAGTCGACGAGCAGGGGTCGGCGGCGGGACGGCATCGCGACGACGGACGCCGGGCGCTCCTCCCAGTCCCACTGCGCAAGCACGCGGACGCAGCCGGCGAGCATGGCCGAGGTGACCGATGCATCGGGAGCACCGGCCGCGAACACCGACCGGAGCGTGTTGCCCCAGCCCAGGTCGGTCAGGCGGGCGAGTGCTCGGCCCTCGGACGCGCGCTCGCCCACCGGGATGTTGCCGCGGACACCGAGGCGGTCGGCGACGCCCACCGGCCACTGGGCGCGCGGCTCGATGGGGACGCCGACGCGGTCGATGGCGCGCGCCGCGGAGTCCGAGGCGGACGAGACGATGTCCACGGGGTACCAGGCGCCCGCGCACGAGTCGCACCGGCCGCACGGGACGGCGGTGTCGTCGTCGAGGGACCGCTGCAGGAACTCCATGCGACAGCCGGTCGTCCGCTCGTACTCGACCATGTGGTCCTGCTCGGCGGTGCGGGCGGCCGCGATCCGCTCGTAGCGCTCCGCGTCGTAGGTCCACGGCCGGCCCGTCGACTCCCAGCCGCCGCGAACGCGACGCACCGCGCCGTCCACGTCGAGCACCTTGAGCAGGAGCTCCAGCTGGGTGCGACGGACGTTGACCAGCGCCTCCAGCGCGGGCGTCGACAGGACCGACCCGTCGGCGAGCTCGCGCAGGACTCGTGACGCCCGGTCCTCCGACGGCATCGACGCGGTCGCGAAGTACTGCCAGATGTCGCGGTCCTCGGGCCCGGGGAGCAGCAGCACGTCCGCTGAGGCGGTGGCGCGGCCGGCGCGGCCGACCTGCTGGTAGTAGGCGACGGGCGACGAGGGCGCGCCGAGGTGCAGGACGAACCCGAGGTCGGGCTTGTCGAAGCCCATGCCGAGCGCACTCGTGGCTACCAGGGCCTTGACTTCGTTGGCCTGGAGCGCAGCCTCCAACGACTCGCGTTCCGCGGGATCCGTCTGACCCGTGTAGGCGCGGACGGCGTGCCCCGCCTCGCGCAGCAGGCGCGCGGTGTCCTCGGCTGCCGACACGGTGAGCGTGTAGATGATCCCCGAGCCGGGCAGGTCGGCCAGGTGGCTGAGCAGCCAGCCGAGGCGGGTCTTGGCGTCGGGCAGGCGCAGGACGCCGAGCCGCAGGGACGAGCGCGCGAGCGGTCCGCGGATGGTCAGGACCGACGATCCCCCGAGCTGCTCGGCGACGTCGGCGACGACCCGCGCGTTCGCCGTGGCCGTGGTCGCCAGGACCGGGACGTCCGGCGGGATGGCGGCGATCAGGTCGCGCAGGCGGCGGTAGTCCGGGCGGAAGTCGTGGCCCCAGTCGCTGATGCAGTGCGCCTCGTCGACCACCAGCATCCCGAGCCGCTCGACGAGCGCGGGCAGCTGGGTCTCGCGGAACGACGGGTTGTTGAGCCGCTCGGGCGAGACGAGCAGCACGTCGACCTCGTCGGCAGCCAGGGACTCCAACAACGACGACCACTCGTGCGCGTTGGTCGAGTTGATGGCGACCGCCCGGACACCCGCCCGCTCGGCGGCCGCGACCTGGTCCCGCATCAGGGCCAGCAGCGGCGAGACGAGCACGGTCGGACCCGCGCCCCGCGCGCGCAGCAACATCGTCGCGACGAAGTACACCGCCGACTTGCCCCAGCCCGTCCGCTGCACGACGAGCGCCCGACGGTGCTCGTCGACGAGCTGCTCGATCGCCTCGTACTGCCCGTCGTGGAACACCGCAGCGGGACTGCCGACGAGGCGCCGCAGGACCGTCAGGGCATCGTCGTACGTGGAGGACGTCACGCGCCCACCCTGCCAGCCGCCGGGGACACCGCGGTCACGTCGTCCCCAGATCCGGACCAATCCGGCATCGACTCCGCCCCGAACCAGCCCCGACACGAAGCACACGAGACAAGGGGTTCGCGACGAGCCCGGTTCGGAGACATCATGCGCACGAGCTTCAAGCTCGCCACCGCCGCGTTCGGCGCCGCGGTGCTCATCCCCCTGTGCACCTCCACGGCGTTCGCGGCGGACGGCGACGTGAACGCCAACCTCACGCCGGTCGCGCTGAACGGGGTCACCGGGAGCGGGACCGCGATGGTGAAGGTCACCGGCACGACGATCACCGTGACGATGGCCGCCAACGGGCTGCTGCCCGACGCACCGCACGCCGCGCACATCCACTTCGGCGCCGAGGCACGCCACGAGTGCCCGGCCGCCAGCGACGACGCGAGCAAGGACGGGACGCTCAACACCAGCGAGGGCGGGCCGGCGTACGGCGACATCGTCGTCTCCCTGACAAAGACCGGAGACACGAGCCCCGCGAGCGGCCTGGCCGTCGACCGGTTCGACACCGCGCCGGGCGGCAAGATCGCCTACCAGCGCGGCAGCATCACCGTCTCGCCGGAGGTCGCCCAGGCGATCGTCGACGGCAAGTCCGCGGTCGTCATCCACGGCGTCGACCACAACCACGACGGCACGTACGACGGCGCCACGAAGTCCGACCTCGACGCCACGCTGCCCACCGAGGCCACCGACCCGGCCCTCTGCGGCGTGCTGACCGCCGCGCCGATCGGCTCGATGGCGACGGGGGCCGGCGGTGCGTCCGGCGGCGACAACAGCGTCGCCTACCTCTACACCGGCGCCGGCCTGCTGCTGGTCGCCGCCGGCACCGGGGCGTTCGCCGCTCGTCGCGCGCGCGCCAAGGTCTGATGTCCGCCAGCACGTTCGTCGGCCGTCGCGGCATCCTCGCCGCGGCGGCCGCCGTGCTGGCCGTCGCGGGCGTGCTCGCCCTCGTCGTCGGGCTGCACGGCCAGCCCGGTCCGCCGCAGCCGCCGGCGGCGGCGGTCGTCGCCACGCCGACACCGGCACCTTCTCGGACGACGACAGCCGACCTCCCGGTCACCGACCTCGGGCCCGTCCTGCCCGCGTCCGAGCCCGTCGCGCTCGACATCCCCAGCATCGACGTCCACGCGACGACGCTCGCGCCCCTGAGCGTCGGCTCCGACGGCGTCCTGCCGCCGCCCAGCGACTACGCCCAGCCCGGCTGGTACACAGGCGGCCCCGACCCCGGCCAGCTCGGACCCGCCGTCATCGCGGGCCACGTCGACGGTCCGAGCGGGCCGGCGATCTTCTACCGGCTGGGCGAGCTCACCCCCGGCGCCGAGGTGGACGTCACCCGGGCCGACGGCACGGTCGCGCGGTTCACCATCGACACCGTCGCCAGCTACGCCAAGGCCGACTTCCCGACGTCGCTCGTCTACGGCAACTCGACCGACCGCGCCGAGATCCGGCTGATCACCTGCGGCGGCGCGTTCGACCACGCCACCGGTCACTACGTCGACAACATCGTGGCGTTCGGCCACCTGACGGCCTGACGGCTCGTCACATCGAGAACGTCCACCGCGGCCGTCAGGCGCTCGGCCGGGCCGACGGCTCAGCGCGCTGAGGGTCCGACGCCCCGCGCAGGCAGCGTCCGCGGCAGCCCGAACCACGGCAGGACCGTGCTCTCGAACCGGGTCATCGCGCTGATCCGGTCGCCGCGGACCTCCAGCACGATCAGCCCGACGCCGTGGCGGACGCCGTCGACCCCACGCATGTACGTGCCGAAAGCGGGCTGACCGTTGGCTCGCGTGGGCACCAGGTCGAAGCGTCGACCCGCCCCGAAGATGCGCGCGCAGAACGAGGCGGCCGACGAGCGGCCGAGGTACTCGAACGGCATCGGCGGCATGGAGACGAAGACGTCGTCGGTCAGGAGCGCGACGACCGCGTCGAGGTCGGCGGCCTCGTAGGCGGCGACGAACTGCTTCACCAACCCGTCGTCGACGGGCGCCGTCGAGGCCGAGAGGACCGGCAGACGGGAGCGCGCACGCTTGAGCGCGCTGGTCACCGAGGAGACGGTCGTGTCGAGCATGTCGGCCACCTCGGACGCGGGGAAACCGAGCACGTCGCGCAGGACCACGACGGCGACCTGCCGCGGCGGCAGCACCTGCAGGGCGGTAACGAACGCAAGCGAGATCGACTCGGTCCGCTCGTACCGGGTCTGCGGGTCGAGCATCTCGTCCGGGTACGGCTGGAGCCAGACCACCTCGCCCAGCCGGGTCGGCTCGGGCGGGTCGACGCCCGGGACGTTCCAGTCGACGGGCGGACGCCGCCCCGCCGAGCGACGTGCGCTGAGGCACCGGTTGGTCGCGATCCGGTAGAGCCAGGTGCGCAGCGAGGCCCGCCCCTCGAACCCCGCGAGCCCTTGCCACGCGTCCAGCAGCGTGTCCTGCAGCGCGTCCTCGGCGTCCTGGAACGACCCGAGCATCCGGTAGCAGTGCACCTGCAGCTCCGTGCGGTGCGGGTCGGTCAGCTCGCGGAACGCCTCGCCGTCGCCCGCCCGCGCGCGGGTCAGGAGATCCGTCTCCACGCCGCCTCCTCTCGTCGTCGTCGATCTATCGACGCCGACCGCACCCCGAACTGGGCGGTCCGGCACGGACCAGTTTCCCGACGACGCGACCTCTACATCCTCGACGGCCGCACCCACAGCGGCCCCGACGAAGGAGGACACGAGATGCTGCTCGAGGACAAGGTCATGGTGATCTACGGCGCCGGCGGGGCGATCGGCGGTGCCATCGCGCGTGCCGCGGCCGCCGAGGGTGCTCGGCTGTACCTCACGGGCCGCAAGGGGGGGCCCGTCGACGAGGTCGCACGGTCCCTGCCGGGGGGCGCCGACGTCGCGGCGGTCGACGCCTTCGACGAGCTCGCGATCGCGGACCACCTGGACCGGGTGGTCGCCGCGGAGGGGCGCGTCGACGTGTCGTTCAACGCGGTCGGCATGGACGACCACGGCATCGTCGGCACACCGCTGATCGACCTCGACTCCGAGAGCTTCCTGGCGCCCGTCGTCGGCTACGCCCGGTCGTACTTCCTGACCGCGCAGCAGGCGGCCCGGCGGATGGTGCCGAACGGGTCGGGCGTGATCATGACCGTCACGGCGCTCCCGTCGCGGGCCGGCAGCGTGCTCGTCGGCGGGTACGGCCCGGCGCACGCCGCCAAGGAGGCGCTCACGCGGAGCTTGTCCGCCGAGCTCGCGCCGCGCGGGCTGCGCGTGGTCGGCGTGCGGCCGCACGGCATCCCCGAGAGCGAGTCGATGCGGGACGTCTGGGAGCTCAAGGGCGCCGGGTTCACGTGGGAGCAGTTCCAGGCGTACCTCGCCAGCACGACCCACCCGAAGCGCGTGATGACGCTGCGGGAGGTGGCCGACGTCGCGGTCTTCATGGCGTCGGACCGGGCGAGCGGGATGACGGGGACCACCGTCAACCTCACCATGGGCAGCCTGGACGACTGATCGGGCCCCCTAGAGTCGGCACATGTCCGACGGGAGAGCCTCCGAGACAGCGCTGAACAGGGCGCTGTGGTCGATCATGAACGAGCGCTTCACCGACGCTGCCGCCGACGAGCTGTGGGCGCGGACCGAGGTGGTCTGGGGGCTGTTCGCGGTCCCCGAGCGCACCCTCGGCGTTCTCGGGGACCTCCGCGGTCTCGACGTCGTGGAGCTGGCGAGCGGGACGGCCTACTTCTCGGCCTGGCTCGCGCGGGCCGGCGCCCGGCCGGTCGCCGTCGACCTGTCGTTCGAGCAGCTCGCGACCGCCGCACGGCTCCAGCGGCAGCACGGCCCGACGTTCGCGCTGGTCCAGGGTGACGCGCAGCAGGTCCCCCTGGCCGACGCGTGCGCCGACCTCGTCGTGAGCGAGCACGGGTCGGCCGCGTGGTGCGACCCCGAGCGCTGGCTGCCCGAGGCGGCCCGCCTGCTACGCCCCGGCGGGCGGCTGGTGTTCCTCACCAACAGCAACCTGTCGGCGCTCTGCGTGCCCGCCGAGGAGGGGTTGGCCACCGACCACCTGCTGCGGGGCCAGCGCGAGGCCTACGAGGTGGCGTGGCCCGGCGGCGGGGTCGAGTTCCACCCGTCGCACGGCGATTGGATCCGCCTGCTGCGCGCCGCGGGGTTCGTCGTCGAGGCCATGCACGAGATCTATGCGCCGCCGCAGGGCGCGGACCACGCGTTCTACGAGATCGTGTCGGCGGACTGGGCACGCCGGTGGCCGGCCGAGGAGCTCTGGGTGGCGACGAGGACGTGACCGGCGGAGCTCACCAGGTCGAGTCGCCGCGGATCGTCACGTCCGAGCCGCCGTCGATGAAGATGACCTGGCCGCACAGGTGCGTGTTCTCCTCGCTGACCAGCCAGGCGAGCAGGGCGGCGGGTGCGGACGGCTCCATGAAGCCGTGCAGGGGCATGGGCACCTGGGCGGCGATGCCCGCACGCTGCTCGGCCGTGGCGAGCATCGGGGCCATGAGCGGCGTGTTCACGATCCCGGGCGCGATCGCGTTGAGCGGGATCCCGGCGCCGGCCCAGTCGTCCGTGGCCGCGGTGCGGCGCAGCCAACGGGCCAGGGCGCGCTTCGAGCTGCTGTAGATCCTGCCGGGGTGCCCCGACTCGACGAGCTTGTCGGCGCGTCCCCGGGCGCCCGCCTCGTCGTGCGCGAGGCAGAGGTCGACCAGCTCGTCGTCGTGCGGCAGCAGGCTCGACATCGACGCGGTGACGACGGCCCGCGGCGCCGACGAGCCCATGAGCAGCGGGCGCAGGCCCTCGAGCGTGGCGATCGCACCGAAGTAGTTGACCGCGACGTCCTGCGCGGTCTGGCCCGCGACGCCCGCGATGGCCGCGATCGCGTCGACGTCGCCGCCGCTCAGCTCGCGGACCCGTTCGACGAGGTCGGACCGCCCGGCCGTCGTCGAGAGGTCCGCGACGACGTCGCTGTCGTGGACGTCCACCCCGATCACGCGGTCCCCGCGGGACTCGAGCAGGGCCTTGGTGGCCCCGCCGATCCCGGACGCAGCTCCCGTGACGACGACCGTGCGCATCGCAAGCTCCTTTGCTCCGAGGACAGACCGTCATCGTCTCTCGTCGGCGTCCGTCAGGCCCGTTCTACCGTGACGGTGTAGCTCCCCTCGGCGCAGCCGGTGACCTGCCAGCCACCGGGCACCTCGACCGCCTCCGCGCCGGTGACGCCGGTGGTGCTCAGCACGGGCTCGTTCTCGCCCGGCACCCAGATGTCGAGCTCGCAGTTGATGGCGGGATCGTCGACCGTCGCGGAGAACTCGAGGTCCGCACCGCCGGAGACCAGCGAGTCCAGCCGCCCCGGGAAGGCGCGCGGGTAGGCCCGGCTCAGCGGCTCGGCGAAGCCTGCCGGCGGCGGGGTCAGGGCGCCGGTGGCGCAGTCGACCGAGACGAGGTTGCCCGAGCTCTCTGCGTTGTCGCCGGTCTCCGGCGAGCCGCAGCCCTGCCGCCAGACCCAGAACGCGCCGCCGACGCCGAGCCGGTCCTGCGCGGCGACGAACCGCTGCACCTTCGCGCCGTCGACGTCCGGGTCGCCGAACCAACCCCACTCGCCGAGCCAGAGCGCCGCGCCGTACGACTTCGCGGCATCCGCCGACATGGCCAGGTTCCGCTCGATCGACGCGATCGTCAGCCCGAGGCTCTGGTCGAGCGTGATCGACTCGCTGTAGGGGTGCGGCGCGAACACGAGCTGGGTGTCCGACGTGAAGCCGGGCGGCGGCGTCACGTCGAAGCCGAGCCCGGACCACAGCACGCTCGGCTCGAAGAACGCCAGGTGCGTGAAGCCACCGGTCTCCGCCTCGCGGATCGCCGTGATCGCCGCGTCGTAGTACCGCCCGAGCAGCAGGCCCGAGGTGACCGGCGGGATCGCGCCGATGCCGGGCTCGTTGAACAGGTCGTAGCCGGCCACGGCGGGCTCGTCGGCGAACGCCTCGGCCACGGTCGCCCAGGTGCGGAGCAGCTCGGTCTGGATGCCGTCGCGGTCCGTGTAGAAGTTGCTGTACGCCGTCGCGACCGCCGGCGCGAGGTCGCGGGCCATGAACTGGCAGTGCTGGGCACCGTCCGTGATCGTCGCCCAGTCCGGGGCGCCGTCCCAGCCCGTCGTCGGCGAGGTCCCGCCGTCGCACTGCTCGTCCGGGCGCGCCAGCGCGTTGCCCCAGGCGTCCTCGTGCATGTCGAGCACGGTGTACAGACCGTTCGCCTTGGCGTCCGCGACGGCCTTCTTGATCTCGTCGAGGTAGGCCTCGTCGAAGTCGCCCCTCGTCGGCTCCAGCCGCGACCAGGACATGCCCAGGCGCACCACGTTGAAGCCCATCGCGGCGATCTGCGCGAAGTCCTCGTCCGTCGGCGGCTGCGTCGCGGGGACGTCGGGGTCGCGCAGGTAGTAGTCGATCAGCTGGTTCACGTTGACGCCGCGCAGGATCACCCGACGCCCGGTGACGTCGCCGATGACCGGCAGACCGCCCGCCTCGCGGGCGGGCAGCAGGTGCAGCCGCTCCATCCCCCCACTCGCCTCGACCGGGGCCACGGCCTCGGGTCCCCGGGCGTTCGTCGGCACCACGAGCGGGACGGCGAGAAGGACCGCGGCGGTCCCGACGACGATCCACGCCCGCCGCCGCGAGCCCGCGTGCACGGGGACGACGCGCGCCCGCCAGCGCCAGGTCAGGCCTGTCGCGAGGGCGGCGACCAGCCCGACGCCGACGCCGTACCCGATACCGGTGGCGACCGCGATCACCGTGGTCGCGATCCACCAGCTGTCCGGCCCGGCGTTCTCGAGGCCGCCGGTCAGCGCCGCGACGACGGCACCGAGCACGCCCAGACCCACACCGGCGACGACCGCGGCCAGCCAGACGGCCAGCGCGGTCTCGTCGGCACGCTGTCGCACGCCCGACCGGACGGCCAGCGCGAAGAGGCCGAGGAAGACCAGGATCCCGACCAGCGTGCCGAGCGCGCTCGCGGCATTCGTGGGGGCGAGCAGCGGCCCGGCGAACGCGTAGCCGACGGGTCCGCCGCGCCACGTCGTGCTCCCCACCGCGGCGAGCGCGACCACGACGAGCATGACGGCGACCGCGAACCCGCTCGACTCGGTCCTCCCCCGCTCGCCCGACGGACGCCGGCCGTAGGCGAGCGCCGCCGCGAGGGCGACCAGCGGTCCGACGACGAGCCCCTTGAGACCGGCGAACCCGCTCGTCGCTACGGCGAACTTCAGCGCCGCGACGAAGCTCAGGTGCGGCCCGACCAGCGGCAGCGCGGCGACGAGGCCGGTGGCGGCAGCGGCCAGCGCGACCGCGCCGGTCACCGCGGCCCACGTCACGACGAACAGCCGGCGGGCGGTCACGGAGGTCCGGCCGGCCGCGTACACCGGGACGGTCGTCGCGACGAGCAGGACGGGCAGCCCGACCAGCAGCGGCGCCCACTGGTACACGCCGCCGAAGCGGATCGGGGGCATCCCGTGCCCGCCGACCGGTGCCAGCAGGCCCGTCGGGTCGACCAGCGCGAACGCGACGACGAGCAGGAGGACGACGGCACCCGCGACTGCGGACGCGCGGAGGTCGCGGCGGCGCAGCACGGTGCGCCCCCGGGCCTGGGACGGCTCTGTCAGATCGGCCATGGTGAGAGCGGAGCCTAGCGGCATTGACCTGAACGAGCGTCCAAATCACCCGTTTGCGTCAGGAGCGCGACGTCAGGGGGTCGGCGTCGCCGTCGGTTCCGCGGGCTCGGTCGCGGTGGGGTCCGGCGTCGGCGACTCCGTCGGCGTGGGCGTCGGGGTCGGCGTCGCCGTGGGTGTCGGCGACTCGCTCGGGGTCGGGGTGGGCGTCGGGTCGGGCGTCGGCGACGGGCTCGGTGCCGGCGTGGGATCGGGCGTGGCGCTCGGCGTGGGCTCGACGGTCGGCTCCGGAACCGGCGTCTGGACGGGGACCACCGGGGTCGCCCCGTTGGGCTGCCCGTTCAGCAGGATCGGTGTCGAGGTGCCGGCGCCGCGGTCGTCCGTCGTGCCGAACTCCCAGTGCCACGGCTCGTGAGGTCCGCGGCCGTCCTGGTCCATGTACGTGGGGTGGTGCCAGCCGAAGAGGGCCGCGTTGACCTTGAGCCAGGCGTACTGCGCCGAGCCATAGCTGTCGACGCCGTCGCCGAGGTCGATCGCCAGGCCCCAGCCGTGGTTCGACGTGCCGGGCGCGGCGGCGAGCCCGCCCTTCGCCGCCTTGGTCAGGACCTGGTCGACGAGACTGCGGTAGGAGTCGGTGAGCACTATGTCGTGGCCGAACGCCTGACGGTAGGCCGCGTTCATCCGGCTCAGAGCCTCGGCCGCGTCGCACCGCAGGTGGTGCTCGGGTGCGAAGTCGACCGGGCAGAGCACCTCGAGCGGGATGTTCCCGTTGGTGTAGCCGTCCGTCGAGCGGGCCTGCTGCTCCGCCCGCAGGATCGCCGCCTTCACGGTCTCGTCCGCGCTCGTGCTGGCCTGCTGGGCGGCGAGCGTGATGCCCGCGACCGCGTCCCGGGCCTTCGCGGCCCACGTGGCCGCGACCACGACGTCCCGGTCGTCCGCGGCCGCGTGCGTGGCCGCCACCGCCGCGTCGAGGGCCGCCACGTTCGGGTCGGTCGCGACGAGCAGGCGGGCCAGCGCCGCGCTCTGTGCCGACTGGTCCGCGAGGTCGATGGCGACCAGCAGCACGTCCGTCTCGACGCCCTTGACCACGCGCGCGGCAGACGAGAGGTCGCCGCCCGCGACCTGCTGGCGCGCGTCCAGCACCCGGGGCCGGAGCTGTTCGACCGTCAGCGCCGCCCCCGTGACCGCCGGTGCGTCCACGACCGCCTCGACGGTCTCGACCGGCAGGCGCGGCTCCGCGGGCGGCGCGGGCTCGACGGGGGCCTGCGGGGTTCCGACGAGGGTGACCGTCGCGGCCTCCACCGCCTTCACGCGCTGGTCGAGCCGGGCCAGCGCCAGGCGGTACGACGTGCTCGTCGGCTCCGGCGCGACGTCCTTCTGCGTGGACGGGAGGCTCGCGGTGACGGGTTCGACGGCCCGGCCGACCCCGACCGACGGGGCGGGCGCGAACGAGACGGCCGCCAGCACACCCGCCAGGACGGTCGTCGATGAGAGCACCGCGAGGGACTGGGAGCGCCACCTCGCGGGAATCGGGCGCGCACGATGCCGCGCCCTGTGTCTCCATCGTGGTGCCGGCACTGCGCCCCTCCGCCGTATCCCGTCAACCGACCATCTCACCGCCGGGGCCGCACGTCGACCGCTCTGCGACGACGCTGCCCGCCCGCAGCGACCTCGACGAGGCTCCTGCACCACGGCGAACAGGGGGTGTGACGTGGGCACCCGCCGCCTGAACGGCTGGCTGACGCTGGGTCATCGGCGCCGCTGTTTCACCCCTCGGGCAGAGCCTCGTCCCGAGCCTCGGACGGGTCCGCGCGCGGCGACTCGATCAGGCCGAGGTCACGCACGGCGAACCGGTGGTGCTCCCACTCCTCCTCGAGGATCACGTGCAGGCAGTGCCGGACGGTCACCGGGAACTCGGGGGCGTGCGGGTTCCTGCGCTCGGCGTCCAGCTCCTCGGGCGTGACCGTGGCGATGAAGTCGCGCACCATCGCCTGCCGCCCGGTGCGCACCTCGAGCACCTCGGCGTAGGCAGGCTTGTCCCCCGAGAACGCCGACGTGTCCTCGTCGTCCATCGACGCGTCCGGCTGGCCGATGGCGTGGAACGGCTGCTCGAGCTCGAGGACCGCCTTGCCCAGCCAGATGTCCGTGGCCATCACCAGGTGACGCAGCGTCTGCGCGAACGACCACTCGCCGCCGACCGACACGTCGACGGTCCCCTCGGGCGTCGTCGCGACCCGGTCGAGCGTGGCCGTCCACTGGCCCTCGATCGCCGCCCAGGCGTGACGCAGGCCCTCGGGGGTCTCGGCGCGCCTCTCGTCGCGACCCGGGAACCGGCGGTTGAGCTCCGCCTCGACGAACGGGGCGACGTCCACGCCGTTGATCCAGAACGAGGCGTCGGGCTCCGTGATCCACGGCGCGTCGATGTCCGCGTCGGCGATGTCGATGCCGCGCATGACGATGCCGGACAGGTCCGACTCGACGAACCGCGCGCCCCGCAGGTTCACGCCCCGGAACAGTGCACCCTGCAGCTCGTCGGACCTACCGAAGGTGGCCATGTCTTCTCCTCGTCGAACGGACCGGTCAGTTCGGGCGTCACGGACGAGTGTCTACCGGGGGTCCGACATCGGCACGGGCTTGGTGTAGAGGAGCTCGCGGGCCTGCTCGGCCGCGCGCGCGATGCTCTCCCCGACGAAGTCGACGAAGCGTGCGATGTTCTCGAGCCGCACGGCGGCCGGGGTTCCCGGACCGAGGACCGCGACCCCCTGCCGGGCCGTCTCGGCGAGCAGCGCGTTGGACCGGGCCGCGGCGATCATCGACTGGTACCAGACGTCGTCGTCGACCACGTACCGCTCGCGACGGGTTCCGTCGCGCTCGCGGCGGGCGAGGCCCTGGGTCTCGAGGTACGTGATCGCCTTGGAGACCGACGCGGGGCTGACGTCGAGGCGCGCGACGAGGTCCGAGGCCGTGAGGCTGCCCGTGTCCGAGGTGTAGAGGCAGGTCAGCACCCGGGCCATCATCTTGGGCACGCCGGACTGCATGAGCAGGGTCGTGAACGTCTCCTCGTACTCGCGCACGGCGTCGGCGTCACGTCCTTGCCCCTGCCGCGGCGCACGCGGAGCCGCCGGCGTGCGCCGCTGGGCGCGACGCTCGGTGGCGCGGTGGGCGAGGTCGGCGCGGTAGGCCGTCGGGCCGCCGTTGCGCATCACCTCGCGGGTGATCGTCGAGGTGGGTCGGTCGAGACGCCGGGCGATCGCCGCGTACGCGAGTCCGTCCCCCAGGCCCACGGCGATCTGCTGGCGCTCCTGCTGGGTGAGCCTGCCTCCAGGCATCGCGACCTCCTGCTCTCGACGTGCAGCCAGGCTAGCGTTCACTCCTTGTCATTGCAACGTTAGGCCGCGGCCTTGTTGCGTTAGCTTCACTCTTGTTGCAACGATTTCTGCCGTCTGAACTGCGTATATGCATCTTCATTGCAGAAACACTGTTGCCCACTTCGCGAACGCAACGTAGCGTTTGCGATGTCAGAAACTACGAGCCAGGAGTTGAGACCGATGCAGACCTTCGCCACCCCCACCCCGATCTCCGCCGTCCTCGACATCCCCGCGGGCCGCGTCCAGATCATCGCCGCCGATCGCTCGGACACCGCGGTCGAGGTCCTCCCCGCGGACTCCTCGAAGAGCCGCGACGTCAAGGTCGCCGAGCAGACCACCGTGTCGTTCACCGACGGCGTCCTGCGGGTCGAGTCCGTCGCCCCGCACCAGATCCTCGGCAGCTCGGGCTACATCGAGGTGACGGTGCAGCTGCCCGCCGGCTCCCGCGTCGAGGCCAAGGCCGCGAGCGCCGAGCTGCGGGGCGTCGGCCGCCTGGGCGACGTCACGTTCGAGGGCGCCGAGGGCGTCGTCAAGCTCGACGAGGCCGCCAGCGTGAAGCTGACCACCCTCACCGGCGACGTGACGGTGGGCC
>NZ_JBFUHG010000011.1:0-156872 GCF_056402515.1 Cellulomonas sp. P4_A2 | reverse complement strand
CCCGCGCGGCGTCGAGCGCGGCGACGGCGGCGGCCTCGCGGGCACCGGCGGCGAACCCGGCCGCGAAGCCGGCCGACTCGGCGGCCCGGCGGACCTCGTCGGTCAGCTCGCTCGTCTCCAGACCGGACGGCCGGAACATGTCGAGGTCCGGCGCGGCCGACGAGGCAAGCGGCTGCACGACGCCGAACCCGCCCGGCACGAAGCCGGCAGGTGCACGCGTCGTCGTCGGCATGCCGACCAGCCCGTCACGCAACGAACTCGTCCTCACCGTCGCGCCGCAGCACGATCTGGCCGGACTCCTCGAGCCGGCGGATCGACTGGACGATGTTGGAGCGGGCGTCCTCGACCTGCGACAGACGCACCGGGCCGAGCATGTCGATCTCCTCGACGAGGTTCTCGCGGGCCCGCTCGGAGAGGTTGCGCAGCACCATGTCGCGGACCTCCTCCGCCACGCCCTTGAGCGCGACCGAGAGCTCGCTCGTCTCCACGGAGCGCAGCACCAGCTGCATCGCGCGGTCCTCGAGCAGGACGATGTCGCCGAACACGAACATCCGGCTGCGGACCTCCTCGGCCAGCGCCTCGTCGCGGGCCTCCAGGCCCTCGAGGATCAGCTTCTCCGTGGTGGGGTCCGCGCGGTTGATGATCTCGACCAGCGGCTGCACGCCGCCGACCGGGGCCAGCTCGCGCGGGGCCAGGACCGTGGACGCCTTGCGCTGCAGCGACTCGGCGATCATCGCGACGACGTCCGGCGAGGCGCGCTCCATGAGGGCGATGCGGTGCGCGACGTCGCCCTGCAGGCCCGGCTCGAGGCCGGCCAGGATCGACGACGCGTGCGCGGGCTGCAGGTGCGCGAGCACGAGCGCGATCGCCTGCGGGTGCTCGCCGTTCAGCAGCGAGAGCACCTGGCGGGCGTCGGCCTGCTGGAGGAACTCGAACGGCTGGCCGGCCATGCTCGTCTGCAGCCGCTCCATCATGCTGGCGGCCTGCTCCGCGCCGAGCGAGGACAGGAGCAGGTGCTGGGCCATGCCCATGCCGCCGCCCACGCCCGGCCCGATGACCGAGGCCGCGTAGAACTCCTCGAGCACCTCGTCGGCCTGGGCCTGGTCGACGCGCTCCAGGCGCATGATCTCGCCCGTGAGCTCCTCGATCTCGGCCACGTCCATCTCGGCCATGACCTTGGCGGCGCGCTCCTTGCCCAGCTGGAGCAGGAGCATCGCGGCCTTCTGCGTGCCGGTCAGCGTGCTCATCGGCGGACCCCGCCCGACTCGGCGAGCCAGCCGCGCAGGAGGTCGGCGACCTCGTCGGGCTGCTCGTCGGCGAGCGCACCGATCTCGGCGCGCTTGAGGGCGACCGGGTCGGGGGCCAGCGAGACCGGCGCGGCCGGGAGGGCCGGGATCTCGTCGGCGTCGGCACCCTCGAGCGCCAGCGGGTCGCTCCCGGCGCCGTTGAGCACGGACAGCTCGCCCAGGTCGAGCGAGGTCCGCCGAGCCTTGCGGCTGGAGCGGCGGGCGACCGAGACGATGATGATCAGGACGATCAGGCCGAGCACGGCGGCCCCGCCGATCGCGCCCTTCTCCACCAGCGCGTTCTGTGCGGCGACCTTCGCGGCGGCGTCCGCCTCGGCGAGCGCCTGCTCGGCGGCCTCCGCCTGGGTCGTGTCGAACGCCATGGCCTGGACCTCGATGGTGTCCCCGCGGGTGGTGTCGATGCCGGCCGCGGCCGCCACCATCGCCTGCAGGTTGGCCATGTCGATGCCCGTGGCGGCGTCCGAGTTCACCGCGACGGCGACGGACTGACGCTCCACGCCACCCGGCGCGGCCTTGACGGTCTCGGTCGACTTGTTGACGGAGTTGGTGACGTCCTCGGTGGTCGACTTGTAGTCGCCCGAGCCGGAGGCGTCGCCGGGGACGGCGATGTTGTCCGGGCCGAGCACACCGGTCGCGCCGGGGGCACCACCGCTGTACTCCTCCGACTTCGTCGACGACGCGAGCGGGGGCGTGTCCGGCGTCGCCGAGAACTCCTCGGTGGTCGTCGACTTCTCGTCGTAGTTGAGCTGGGCGTTCACGGTGACCGCCGCGTTGCCGGCGCCGACGACGCGGTCGAGCAGCTGCTGCACGGCGGCACTGACGCGGCCCTCGTAGTCGGTGGTCTGCTGGTCGGCCATGCCCGAGCCGGTGGCGCCGACCCCGACGGAGGACAGCACCTTCCCGGTCGAGTCGACGACGGCGACGTCCGTCGTCTTCATGTCCGGGATGCCGGCCGAGACCAGGTGGACGATCGACTGGACCTGCTCGGGGTCGAGGGACGTGCCGCGCGTCGTGCGCACGAACACCGATGCGGTCGGGTCCGCCTTCTTCTCGACGAAGACCGTGTCCTGCGGGACGGCGAGCTTGACGGTCGCCGTCTCGACACCGTCGATCGCGCCGATCGTCTTGGCCAGCTCGCCCTCGAGCGCGCGCTGGTAGGTGGTCTCCTGCTGGAACTCCGAGGCCGTCATGGGCATGTCGTCGAGCAGCGAGTAGCCGCCGCCGTCCGCGTTGGACGGCAGGCCGGCCGCGGCCAGCTTGATGCGCTCGCTGTACAGGGCGCTGGCGGGGACGAGCACCGTCGAGCCGCCGTCGGCGAGCTGGTAGGTGACGCCGTCGGCGTCGAGCTGGTCGACGACGGCGCTGGCGTCCGCACCGGAGAGGCTGGTGAACAGCGGGCTCAGGTTCGGCTTGCTCAGGTAGGTGCTCAGGAACATGACGCCGAGCGCCAGGACGGCGATCCCGATGACACCGAGCGTGCGCTGCGCCATCGAGAACTGCTTGATGGCGCCGTTGAGGCGGTCGATCGCCGCCTGGAGCTGCGCGGGCATCAGGCCTGCATCCGCATGATCTCGTTGAACGCCTCGACGGCCTTGTTGCGCACGGCGGCGGTCAGCTCGAGGGCGGTCGACGACTCGGCCGCCGCGATCGTGTAGTCGTGCACGTCGTCGAGGTCACCCGTGACGGCCTTGACCGCGAGGTCGTTGGTCGTCGACTGCATCTGCTGCAGGTTCTCGATGCCGCTCAGCACTCCTGCGAAGCCGGGGCCGGAGGTCGAGGCGGTGCCGGCGGTCTCCATGACCGAGTGGGTCGGCGCGACCGACGTGACGGAGGACAGGCCGCTGATCGCGGCGACGGGGACAGTCATCAGTTGCGTCCGATCTGGAGGGCTGCCTGGTAGGTCTCCTTGGCGCGGTCCACCACGGCGGCATTCGCCTGGTAGCCGCGCTGGGCCATGATCAGCTGGGTCATCTGGCTCGACATGTCGATGTCGGGGTAGCGCACGTAGCCCTGCTCGTCGGCCAGCGGGTGGTCGGGCTCGTAGACCATGCGGCCCTCGCCGCTGCCCTCGAGGATCCCCGCGACCTGCACGCCGCTGGTCATTTCGCCGGGCCCCGCGACCATCTCCTGCGCGATCACGTACTTCTGCTTGAACGCCTCCTCGTCCGTGGCGCGGACCGTGTTGACGTTGGCGAGGTTGTCGCTGACCGCGTCGAGCCACTTGCGGTGGACCGTCAGACCGGTGCTCGCGATGCCGATGGCGCCGAAGATCGTCATCAGCTCGTCCGCATCGCGGTGCGCATGCTGGCGAACTGTCCGGAGACGGCCTGCGTGGCCAGCTGGTAGCGGAGGTTGGTGTCGACGTTCAGCAGCGTCTCCTCGTCGAGGTTCACGTTGTTCCCGTCCATACGGGTGGGCTCGAGCGAGCGGGCGACGTGCGCCTGGACGGCACCGCTGCCCCGGCCGACGGCCTTGGACAGCTCGTCCTCGAACGACACGCGCTGGGCGTGGTAGCCGGGGGTCTGGATGTTCGCGACGTTGTCAGCGATGACGCGCTGGCGCAGGGCCAGGCCGTCGAGCGCGCTCTTGAGCGCGACGGAGCTCACGGAATCGAACATGCGAAGGGTCCACCTCACCGACGAAGTGCGTGTCGGCCAATCCTTGGCCTGCTGCATGAGCGATCCGTGCTCACCCGACCCATCGGTCGGGCACCCGGCCTGTGTAGGGGAATCCCTGGCCGATGTGGTCAATCACCCGTTCGGCCGTAGGTCGTTGCTGCCAGCAACCGTGCTGGTCAGGCGTCCAGCTCGGACGTGCGGGCACGGCTGCGCGGCCCGGAGCACACGACGGCCTCCCCGAGGACTGCGGCGGCGTCAGGCCTCGTCGTCGAAGTAGACGGCGTGGTCCTGGCGGAAGCTCAGCACCCGGGTGGCCGCGAGCTGGCGGCGGCTGACGACGGCGGCCTCGCCGACGCGGCGGGCGGTGTCGAGCTGTCGGCCCAGCAGCGCGCGGGCGCGGACCTCGAGCGAGGCGGGCAGCGGACCCAGGTCGTGCGGAGGGTGCCAGGCGGCGGCCACGGCGACGTCGTGCACGGAGGTCAGGTGCGCGGTGCGCAGCAGCTCGTCGGCCGCCTCGACGTCGAGCTCGAGCGCGTCGAGGGCGTCGGACCAGGCGCAGACCCAGGAGTCGTCCGGGCGGGACACGCCCTGGTGGGCCCCGCTGTCGGGGACGGGGTTGTGCGGTGCCCAGCTGAGGTCGGACATGTCAGCCGACGCCGAGGAGCCTGGCGCTCATCACGGTGTCGCGCGTCGGCGTCGCGCCGACCCCGGCCGACGCCGTGCGGGCGAGCTGGTCGGCCGCCTCCTGCCAGGCCTCGGCCAGCGGCAGGATGAGGTCGCGGCACGCGACGGCGCGCTCGGCGTCACCCTTGACGCCGGCCTCGATGAGCTCGGCGAGCAGGTACCGGTAGATCGACATGAGCTGCGCGCCACCGTCCCAGGCGTCCACCTGCAGGCTCACCATGAGCTCGGCGACGATCTCCTGGGCGTGCACGAGGTGCTGGGTGCCGTCGACGCGCTGGCCCGACCGGAAGCAGGTGACCGCGCGGTCGACGTCGAGCAGCATGCGGTCGTACAGCATGGTGAGCAGGCGCGCGGGACCGACCGTGGCGACCGCGGAGGCCACGTACTGCGAACGGACGCTGTGCATGAGGGGTGCCCTTCGGTTCGGTCGGTGGACGGGGAGCGTGGACGAGGAGCGCGGGTGACGCTCAGCTGCTGCTGAGGGACGCCAGCTGGCTGGACAGCCAGGACGACTGCGACTTGAGCCCCGAGAGCGTGACCTCGAGGTCGGAGTAGGTCTTCTGCAACGACTCGCGACGCAGCGCGAGCCGGGTGTCCCAGGCCTCGATCTGGTCGTTGAGGTCCTTGACCACGCTCTGCTGGCCGGTGATCTTCTGCGTGAGCGAGCCGCTGATCGAGTCGCTCGCGCCCTTGGCCACGTCGGCGACGCGCTGCGAGATGCCGGCGACGACCTTCTGCACCTGCGCCGGGTCCTTGTCGAGCGCCGCCGCGAACACGGCCGAGTCGAACGTGAAGGTGCCGTCGCGGCCGATCGTGATGCCGACCGACGAGGGCGAGACGCCGTCGACCGGGTACGAGGCGGCAGTGGCCACCGACTGCTGCAGCGCGCGGACCGCGCTGTCGCCGGAGAACAGTCCGCCGGTGACGACCGGGTTGCCGTCGGCGTCCTTCGTGGAGGTGGTCGCCGTGCGCGAGGTGATCTCGGACAGGACCACCCCGAGCGAGCCGACCAGGCCCGAGGCGAGCGCGCTGAGCGCGGCGGCGTCCCGGTCCACGGTGAGGGTGACGGGGTCCGTCTCCACCTTGGAGACCGTGAACGACGTGCCCGCGAGCACGTCGGAGAACGTGTTGGTCTTGGAGGTGGCCTGCTGGGCGGCGGCAGTGCCGGGCCACAGCGTGACCTGGGCGTCCTGCGCGGTGCGCGAGGCGACGAGGCCGATCGCGGTGGCGGTGCCACCCTCGACCTCGGCCTTGGTGCCGGCGTAGACCTCGAACGCCGCGGCGGCGCCCGTGTCCTTGGCGGTGAGCTGCAGCCGCGTGGTGCCGTTGACCGTCACGGCGACCGCGGCGACGCCTGCGGTCGAGCCGGAGATCGCCTTGGCGAGCGCGGAGGCGTCGGAGCCGACGGCGACCTCGGTGAGGGTTCCGTCGGCCTTCTTGATCGTGACGGTCGAGGCGCCACCGGTCAGGGTGGTCAGGTCGGTGAACGACCCGGTCAGCGAGATCTGGCTCTGCGCGACCTTGTCGACCGTGAAGCTCAGGGACGTGGCCTGCGCGACGTTCGTGGTGCTCGCCGTGACGGACGTGGCCGAGCTCGAAGCCTTCGTCGCGCCCCAGGAGGTGGCGGTGGCGGCCTTCTTGGCGGCGTCGGCGAGCGAGGCGACCTTCGTGTTGAGCGCCTGCAGCGCCGAGACCATCGAGGTGGTGCTCGTCTGCTTGGACTTGAGCAGCGTCTGGGGCTGGCTCTCGGCCGACATCAACGAGTTGATGAGCGCCGTCGTATCGAGGCCGGAGATCAGGCCGTCGATCCCGAGAGAAGCCATGAGCCGATCCGTCCGTTCGAGTTGCGCGGGTGCTGCGGTGCGGCCGGGACCGGCCGGGTGGTGCACCGGTGGCGGGCGTCTCGACGACAGCCCGCCACCGGTGGTCGTGCATGGGTGAGGAGGGGTTACCTCCCGTCCCGGTCAGATCACCGCAGGAGCGAGAGCACGCCCTGGGGGATCTGGTTGGCCTGCGCGAGCATCGCCGTGCCGGCCTGCGAGAGGATCTGCGCCCGCGTGAAAGAGACCATCTCGGACGCCATGTCGGTGTCGCGGATCCGGCTCTCGGAAGCGGAGAGGTTCTCCACCGCCACGTTGACGTTCTTGATGGTGTGCTCGAAGCGGTTCTGGAGAGCACCCAGGCCGGCACGAGCGGTCGAGACGGACTTGATCTGGGCGTCGATGCGGGTGATGGAGTTCTGCGCGGCGCTGGCCGAGGAGAAGTCCAGACCCGTGGTGCCCGTGACCGCGGCGGAGGTGGCAAGACCGGTACCCGCGCTGGCGTCCGTGCCGGCCGTGGCGCCACCGACGACGGTGCCACCGTTCTTGGCCTGGACGATCAGGTGGTTGGTCGTGCTGTCGACCGAGGCCGTCAGGTCGGCGCTGAACGCCGAGTCCGAGTTGAGCTTGTCGGCCAGGCCCTGCACCGTGTTGATCGAGCCGGCCGCGCCGACCGAGGCCGTGGTGACGGTCTTGGTCGCACCCGGCGTGGTGATGCTGAACGACATCGCACCCGTGACGGTGGTCGGGGTGGCGACGGCGATGTCCGTGCCGCTCGAGGCAGCGCCGAGCGACGCGGCGATGGCCGAGACGTTCGCACCCGAGAGGTTCACCGAGATCTGCGAGTTGGCGTCGCCGTCGGCGCCGACCTGGAACTTGAGGGTCCCGGCCGAGCCGTCGAGCAGCTTGGTGCCGTTGAAGTTGGTGGACTTCGAGATGCGGTCGAGCTCCGAGACGAGCGAGTCCGACTCGGTCTTGATGTTGGCGCGGGCGTCCGCGTTGTTGGAGTCGTTACCGGCCTGGACGGCCAGGTCACGAACACGCTGCAGGATCGAGTGGACCTCGGTCAGGGCACCCTCAGCGGTCTGGACGACGGAGACGCCGTCCTGAGCGTTGCGCGCCGCAACCTTCAGACCACCGACCTGCGAGCGCAGGCCCTCGGAGATCGCCAGGCCGGCTGCGTCGTCCGCCGCGCGGTTGATGCGGAAGCCGGACGAGAGCTTCTCCAGCGACTTGCTGAGGTCGTTCTGCGTGTTGGACAGGTTGCGGTACGAGTTGACGGCCGCGATGTTCTGGTTGATCGAGAGACCCATGATGATCTTCCTCCTTGATTCGGGTCAGGCTGCCCATCCATGGGCACAACCCTCTGATCGGCGGGGCGGGGCGGTTGTAAAGGATTGCGGCCGACGAATTTTTCTTGGCTCGGCGAACCCGGTACAGACCGACGTCTGTGCAGGTCAGGCCGGGGTCGCGTGCTCCCCGCCCGCCCGATGGGCCGCCCCGACGCGTTCGCGGGCTGCCTCCTGCGCCGACGCGGGGTGCGGCGAGGGGACGATTCCGCGGGGTGCCATGGGCGACGCCATGGACGCCATCGCCGCACGCGCGGCCACGGCCGCGAAGTACTTCTGACGACGACGCTCGGCCACACCGTCGGGCCGCTCGGCCGTCGGGAGCATGTCGGGGTCGAGGCCCGCGTTGAGCCCGTCGCGCAGGAGGGAGAGCGCCTCGGTGCGCAGCTGGCTGATGCGCGACTGCGTGACACCCAGCTCGTCGGCGAGCTCGGCGACCGACCGGTCCTGCAGGAAGATGCCGTCGACGACGACGCGCAGCCGCTCGGGCAGCGTGTGCACGGCGGCGCGCAGCCAGCGCAGGCGCTCGTCGGAGAGCAGGGCCTCCTCCGGGTTCGGTGAGCCGTCGCGGACCAGCTCGGCCACGGGGACGTCGCTGGAGTCCATCGACAGCACCCGGCGCGCGGCGTCCTGGCTGGCGCGGTCGACGGCCGCGATGTCCGTGCCGAGCGCGCCGGCGAGCTCCTCGCGGCTCGGCGCGCGGCCCAGGGCGGCGGTGAGCCGCTCCGAGGTCGACGCCAGCTCGCGGACCCGTTGGCGTGCGCCGCGGGTGGCCCAGTCCATGCTGCGCAGCTCGTCGACGAGCGCGCCGCGGATGCGCAGGGAGGCGTAGCGGGCGAACGGGACCCCGGTGGTGGGGTCGTAGGCACGGGCAGCCATCACGAGAGCGAGACTCCCGGCAGAGACGAGCTCGTCCCGGGAGACCGATGGCGGCACCCGGTGCAGGAGCTCACTGACGGCATACCCGACGAGGGGCATGTTCGCGAGGACGAGGTCGTCGACGGTGGGGGTAGGCGTGGTCACGAGGACTCGCTCGGTCCGTCCGCTGCACGGCTTGAGGATTCGTTCAAACCCGTGACCAATTGGAGCAACACCCGTTGGGAACACGCTCTCCACTGTTTGCCGCGTGATCACGCGGAACTTCGGCGCGGGTGCTGGCACCTGTCACAACACTCTGTGATGTAGATCACACTGTTCGGGTTGCCGAACTTGGACATCTGCACAATTGTCAGGGTTCAGTCACAGGGGAAGCGCTTGCTGAGACAAGTCACGGCCTGTGTCACCGCATATCGGACACTCGTGACAGAAGTCGTCACCCCAGATTCGTCACAATCGCAGGGCACCTGTCCGATAGGTGGATGCAGACGCACCCCGAGCCCGACCGGACCAGGGGAGGAAAGGAACCGGACCATGTCACTGACGCAGCTGTCCGACGTGCTGTGGCGCGAGCGGAACCTGCTGGAGCTCCTGCTGTTCAAGCTGGAGGAGGAGCAGATGATCCTCACCAGCGGGCGCACGCGGTGGCTCGGCCACGCCACGCGTGAGGTCGAGGCCGTCCTGGACGAGATCCGCGACGCCGAGCTCGGCCGTGCCGTGGAGGCCGACGAGGTCGCCAGGGTCGTCGGCCTGGAGCCGGGTGCCAGCCTCGCCGAGCTCGCCGACGCCGCTCCCGAGCCCTGGGACGAGCTGCTGCGCGCCCACCGCGACGCGTTCGCCACCCTGACCATGGAGATCTCGCAGCTGGCCGACGGGAACCGCGAGCTGCTCGCGATGTCGCACCGCGCCACCCAGGAGACGCTCCTGTCCCTCCAGGACGTCCACACCTATGACGGGTCCGGCCACGCCGCCCCGTCCCGAGCGGCGGCGCAGCTCGTCGACCGTTCGTTCTGAGACAGGGAACACAGTGAGCACCTTCTCCGGACTCGGCACCGCGCTCAGCTCGCTGATCGCGCAGCGCCAGGGCCTCGACGTCGCCGGCCAGAACGTGGCCAACGCCAACACGGTCGGCTACACCCGCCAGCGAGCGACGCTCGCCGCCCTGCCCTCGGCCAACGTGCCGTCGATGTTCTCGACGAACGACGGAGCCGGCCAGGGCGTGCGGGTCACCGGCATCGACCGGCTCGCCGACGCCTTCCTCGACGCCCGCCTGCGCACGCAGACGTCGGGCGCCTCCTACCTCAAGGCCCGCGCCGACGCCTACACGACGCTCGAGGGCAGCATCGGCGAGCCGGGCACCACCGGGCTCGCCAACCAGCTCTCCACCCTCTGGGGCGCGTGGGGCGATGTCGCCAACACCCCCGACAAGGGCTCGGCGCGCGCGGTGCTTCTCAACCAGGCGAACGCCGTCGTCGACCGCATCGCGACCCTGTACTCCGCGGCGGACACGCAGTGGACCCAGGCCCGCGCCACCACGGTCTCGCTCGTCGACCAGGTCAACACGACCGCGGCGGGCGTCGCCGACCTGAACGGCCGGATCCTCGACATCACGAACAGCGGCGGCTCGGCCAGCGAGCTCATGGACCAGCGCGACCAGCTGATCACGCAGCTGTCCGCGACGGTCGGCGCGTCGATCGTCGTGCAGCCGAACGGCCAGATGAACGTGCTCGTGGGCGGCAACGCCCTCGTCTCGGGCGTCCACGCGCACCCCCTCGCCGTCACCGGCGCGCAGGTGTTCAGCGAGGCGACGGGCGACGCCACGGCGGTCCCGCCGGTCGCCGGCACCGGCGTCCAGGTGGTCTGGGCCGAGCACCCCACCCGATCCGCGGCCCTCGACGGCGGCCGCGTGGCCGGCCTGCTCTCCGTGCTCGCCCCGCCGGACGCCACCGGCACGGGCGGCGTGCTCACCGAGGCGGCCGCCCGCTACGACGCGCTGGCGACGACGCTGGCCACCCAGGTCAACGCCCTGCACGGCACCGCGCTGACCGTCCCGACGCCGCCCGCCACCGTGGGCACCGCCGGGGGCGACTTCTTCACGTTCACCGCGGGACGTCCAGCGGCCCTCGGCCTCACCGTCGCGATCACCGACCCCGCAGGCGTGGCCGTGGGCGGCGCGGGCGGCGGCGCGCTCGACGGTTCGGTGGGCGCCGCGATCGCGGACCTCGCCAACGCGACCGGCGGCCCCAACGCCCAGTGGAGCAAGGCCGTCGTCGAGATCGGCTCCCGCACCGCGTCCGCGTCGTCGCGTGCCAAGGTGGCGGAGTCTGCCCGTGCGACCGCCGAGGCCGGCCAGCTCTCGCAGGCCAGCGTCGACACCGACGAAGAGACCGTGTCCATGTTGGCCTACCAGCGCGCGTACGAAGGTGCCGCCCGCGTGCTCACGGCCATCGACGAGATGCTCGACACCCTCATCAACCGCACCGGCGTGGTCGGGAGGTAGACACCGTGATCCCTCGAGTGACTCAGCAGACGGTCCAGCGGCAGACGCTGGCCAACCTTCAGGGCAACCTGTCGGCGATGGCGGCCCTGCAGGCGCAGATGTCGAGCGGCAAGAAGATCAGTGCGCCGTCCGACGACCCCGCGGGCGCCTCCGACCTCCTGCGCCTGCGCAGCGAGCAGCGCACGATCGCGCAGCACACGCGCAACGCGGCCGACGGCGGCTCGTGGCTCACCACGGTGGACACGGCGATGTCGACGTCCCTGGAGCAGCTGCGCCGGGCCCGCGACCTCGCGGTGCAGGGCGGCGACGGGGCCCTCGGGCAGACGTCGCGCGATGCTCTGGCCACGGAGATCGACGGGGTGAAGGCCTCGCTGCTCTCGCAGGCGAACACCACGTACCTGGGCCGCACGGTCTTCGCCGGCACGTCCAACGCCGGCATCGCGTTCGACCCGGCCACGTACACCTACACGGGCAGCCCCACAGCCGCGCCGGTCGAGCGGCGGGTCGGCCCGACGGCCACCGTGCGGGTCGACTCGGACGGTGCCGCGGTCTTCGGTGACGGCGCCACCTCGGTGTTCGCGCTGCTCGACCAGGTCTCCGCCACGCTCCGCGCCGGCGGCGACCCGACCGTCCACCTGGACGCGATCGACTCCCGCATGGAGGCGATGCTCACCGAGGTCGCGTCGGTCGGCGCCCGCCACGACCAGGTGCTCACCGCGACCTCGTCGCTCGGGGACTCGGACCTCAACGTGAAGTCGCAGCTGTCAGGGGTCGAGGACATCGACCTGGCCAAGATCATCATGGAGCTGCAGATGCAGGAGGTCGCCTACAACGGCGCACTCGGTGCGGCGGCCAAGGTGATCCAGCCTTCCCTGTCAGACTTCCTCCGATGAGCACGATCACGACCGGCCCCGCCGGAACCGTCCACGTCGCCGCCGGCCCCGGCGAGGACGTGGACGTGCCCGCGCTCCTCGAGCTCGTCGCGCCCCTGCCGGGCCTGCCCGGCCACCTGCGCTACGTCCTCGACCCGCTCGACGACGGCGGCGTCCTCTTCGCGCTGCGCAGCATCCCGGCCGACGACCAGGACGCGCCGATCCGGCTGTTCGTCGTGAGCCCGTCGATCCACTTCCCGGACTACACGCCGACCATCGACGCCGGCGCGCTCGAGTGGGAGGCCGTCGCCGAGTCGACGGTCGTGCTCGTCGTGGTCCACCCCGGGCTCGGCGACCAGGACGGCCCGACGGCCAACCTGCTCGCACCGCTCGTCGTCGACGCCCGGACCGGTTCGGCCGCCCAGATCGTGCTCGACGGCGACTGGCCCGTGCGCGCACCCGTCGGCTGACAGCTCTCACCCGCGTCCCTCGTCGCGAATCCTCACGTTCCGGTCCTCCCGACCGATGAGGAGGGTCAGCGACCAGGGCGACGGGGAGAACACAGTGCTTGGGAACGAGATCCAGACAGACCGCACCGTTCGGCGGGCGACGCTGCACCGGCAGCCGATCGTGAACCCGGACCGGTCCGTGTTCGGCTACGCCGTGCGCGGCGACGTCCCCGGCTCCGAGGGTGCGCTGGACTCCGACACGCTCGTGGAGAGCGCCCTCGACCTGGGCTACTCCACGCTGGACCCGCAGACGATCGCGGGCGACTTCCCGCTGATGCTCCGCGCGACGAGCGGCCTGCTCATCGGCGCGACCCCCCTGCCGCGCGCGCCCGGTGGCGTCATCCTCGAGCTCCCCCTGTGGCTCGCGTCGTACGCCGACATCGCGGCACGGCTGGTCGGGCTGCGTGCGCAGCGCGTCGGCCTGGCGATCGGCGACTACACCGGCGACCCGTCGCAGGACGGCATCCTGCCGCTGGTGGACTTCGTCAAGATCAACCTCGCCCGCAGCGCCGACGTCGCCGAGCTGGTGCGCCGCGCCCACGAGGCGGGCGCCCGCGTCATCGGCGAGCGCGCCGACACCGGCGAGACCGTCGCGCGCGCCCTTGAGCTGGGCATGGACCTGCTGCAGGGCCCGATGTTCGAGCGCCGGCAGGGCACGTCGACCCGTGACTTCACCGCTGGCGAGGCCCAGTGCCTCAACCTCGTGCGCGTGCTGTCCGCCGACCGGCCCGACCCCGAGGCCGTGGTGCGCACCATCTCGTCGGACCCCGAGCTGACCATGCGCGTCCTGCACCTGGTGAACTCCTCCGCGTCCGGCCTGCGCCGGCCCATCGACTCGGTCCGCCAGGCGGTCGTCCTGCTCGGTCCGCGCCAGCTGACCACGCTCGCCATGGCGTCCCTGATCAACGCCCAGCCCGCGACCGTCGGCACCCTGTGGTCGATCCTCGCGCGCGCCATCGCCTGCTACGCCCTGTCCGACTCGGGCGCCGGGTACACCGTCGGCCTGCTCTCCGCGGTCGCCCAGCAGCAGAACCTCTCGGTCGAGTCGCTGGTCAGCCGGTCCGGGGTGTCCGACGACATCGCGGACGCCCTGCGCGACCAGTCCGGGCCCTACGGTCCCGTGCTGGCCGCCGTCATGGCGCACGAGGAGAACGACATCGAGGGCGTCGCGGCCACCGGGCTCGAGCCGTGGGACGTCGCACACGCCTACCTCGCGGCCGTGCCGGAGGCCCTGGCCACCGCGACGTCGATGGCGGTCGCCACGCGCTGAGCCTCGCCGGCGCGGGCTACCCTCGTGCGGTGCCGTCGTCCCGCTCGTCCATGCTGAACCCCCGCCGCACCCCGCCGCCGCCGGTCCCGGTCAACTTCGGTCGGGTGATGCGCGTCGGCACGCTCGTGTGGGCGGTCGCGCTCGTCGTCACCGTCGTGCTCGCGGCGACCGGGTCGATCGCCTGGGACGCTGCCTGGGTCTGCGGCGTCGGCATCGTGCTCGGTCTGCTCGGCGCTCGCTGGGCCCGTCGGCACCCGCCGGAGACGTCCGAGGCTCCCCCGGCCCCGGCGGGCCCCGCCTCCTCGGTCGAGTAGCGCTCAGTCCTCGAGCGCGGCGTCCAGGGCCAGGTCCGCCGCACGCTCCGGCGCGACGAGCACCGCCTCGACCGCGCTGCGCGCCCACCACCGGCCGGCCGCCTGCGCCAGCCCTGCGGCGAGCCCCGCGACGTGCACGGTCCGCACCACGGCGTCCGGACCGGTACCGGTCACCCACCAGTCGACGGGCGAGCCGTCGACCGTGAGCTCCTCGTGCTCGACCCAGGTCACCGGTGCCCCCGGCAGCACGGCGGCCACCTCGGCGGGCACCGGCGTGACGACCCCGTCCTGGGCACGGTCCACCTGGCCCTCGGCGAGCTCCGACACCGCCGGCACGTCGAGCAGCCGCGCCAGCGCGTCCGCTCGGGCGGGCGTCGAGGGGATCATCGCGGCGACATCGGTGCGCTGCCACCACATCGGCTCGTCGGCCACGGCGGCGTCGTCGGCGTGCACCATCGCCACGCGACCGGGCGCGACGATCGCCGGGATCCGCTCGGGAGCGTCCGTCCAGGGGGACGCACCGCCGGCGTCGTCCAGCCGGCCCGCGGCGGCGGAGATCCCCCGCCACAGCGCGACGGCCGTCGACGCGTCCACAGAGGTCCCGGCCGGGCCGAGCGCGTCCAGCAGGTGGGTCCACGCCTGCGGTCCGAGGTCGTCGAGACCCCCGACGCCGCCGAGGGCCACCTGGACCGCGGTGTCGAGCCCACGCAGGAGCTCTGGGGCCGGCGGGAGCACCTCGCGCAGCCCGGCGGAGCCGTCGGCAGCGGCGTCGACCGCGAAGATGCCACCCAGCTCCGCGGGCCCGCGCTCGCGCAGCCACCAGGCCGTGTAGGACGACGCCGTCGCACCTCGCTCGCCGCGCACCGGCTCGAGGAGCGCCCGACGCAGGCCGGGTTCCGCGGCCAACCGGGCCAGGAGCTCGGGCCAGCGGTCGGGGTCGACGGCGTCGAGGTCGGCCACGGCGACCGCCTCGCCGACGTACTCGCCGACCCCCAGCGTCGCGGAGAGCGCCTCGAGGTACTCCGGCCACCCGTCGAGCGACTGCGCGGCCAGGCTCGCGTCGTCGGTGCCGTCCGGGTCGGACGCGGCCGGCTCCGCGACCACGTCGGCGAGCCGCACCAGGGCGAGGTCGTCGCGCACACCGGCGGCGACGAGCGTCGTCGGACCCCAGCGCTCCACCGCCTCCAGCGCGACGGGCGCGACGACGCGCGGGTCGAGGAGCGCGGCCGCCGTCCCGCCCGGCAGGACCAGCCCGTGCGCCGGCGTCGGCTCGCCGTCGGCCGCCGGAAGGGTGAGCAGGCCGAGCCACGCCGCGTCCGCCGCGAGAGCCCCGGGCGCGTCGCCGGGGTGGACGTCGCCGACGACCGCCCGCACGACCGCGAGGACGGCGTCGGTGACCTCGTCGGCGAGCTGGAGGTCGTCGTCGTCGGCCTGCTCGAGGACCGCGGCCCGCAGTGCGGGGTGCCGCAGCAGGCCGCGGGCGTCGGGGGCGTCCGCGCCCAGGCGGACCAGCAGCGGGTGCGCAGCGTGCGGGTCGACGACGCGCAGTCCCCAGCGGCCCAGGTCCCGCAGCGCGTCCGCGCCGACGGCCTCGGCGACGTCCGCGTCGAGCACCACGAGCCCGCGTGCCCCGCGGACCACCCGGCCGTCGGCGAGCGGGACGGGCAGCGCGCCCAGCGCCTCCCGGTCGCGCACGTCGTCGGCGTGCGGTGCGAGGGCGTCGTACAAGGATGCCCAGCCGCCGTCGCCGACCGCGGGGAGCTCCTCGACGACGTCGGCCAGCCCGCGCACCTCGACGCCGAGGACACGGGCCTGCGCCTCCCGGCCCGCGGGCACCACGACGAGTCCGCCGATCCGACGGCCCAGCGCGGCGACCGCCCGCACGTCCTGCCCCGCGGGTCCCGCGAGCATGACCGCCCGGCTCGGCGCGAGGAGAGTCCGGTTGGACTGGGTCTCGTCGACCGTGTCCTTGTCCGTGCCTGCGGCTTCCTTCGCGTCCTTGTCCGGGCCCGCGTGCATGTCCGGGATCGCGTTCCTGTCCGGGCTCGCGTCCCTGTCCGGGCCTGCGTCCCTGTCCGGGCCTGCCGCCGACGCGCGGACGAGCAGCGGGGTGCGCGAGAGCCGCTCGACGATCCGCTCGTGCAGCGCGCCGTCCAGGGCGCCCGACGGCAGGCCCATGGGCACCAGCGCGAGCGCCTCCCCGGAGTCGCCCGCGAGGGCGCGTTCGTGCGCGAGGCGGGCGTAGGCGTCCGCGGCGTGGTCGAGCACCGCGTCGGTCAGCCGACCAGCGGCCACGTGCCGGCGGGTCGGGTCGAGCGGCAGGGTCGCGACGAGGAGCGCGGGAACCGTGCACGGCTCGTCGGTCGGCGTCGGCGCGTGGACCACGCGCGCCCAGCCGGCCTGGCCCCGAGGCACGGCCCACGTGACGCGCCAGGTCCGGGCGCTGCGCTCCTCGACGGGCCGGTCCGCCAGCAGGTCGAGGCCGAGCTCCCCCTGTGCCGACAGGACGGTCCAGCGGTCCTGCACGTCCGCGACCCGACGGTTCGGCGCGTCGGAGGTGTTGTCCTCGACCAGGATCTCGACCAGGCCGGGCAGCGCGAGCAGCAGCGGGTCGCCGACGTCGTGCAGGAGGCCGCGCACCTCGTCGGCGGCGACCTCGTCGCGCAGCTCCAGCACGACGGCCGTGTCGTATCCGGCGGGCGGGCGACCGGCCGCGGGGAATGGCAGGCGCAGCGCGGGCAACGAGCCGTCGCGGCGTCGCACCTCGTCGTCGAGCCCGGGGTTGTCCGCCGACGCCTCCGCCAGCAGGCCGGACGTGTCGCGGGCCGAGAAGCGCACGCCTCCGGTCGTCGACAGCAACGAGATCTCGTCGGACACCGCCCGGACCGCGGCGAAGCCGACCCCGAACCTCCCGACCACCTGCGCACCCGCCGGGCCGTCGCCCCGCTTCGAGGACGCCCGCATCGACGACAGGGAGGCCACGCCGTCCGCGTCGAGCGGGTCGCCGGTGTTCGCCGCGACGAGGACGAGGGTGCCGTCGTCGGAGCGGTCGAGCCGCAGCAGCAGCCGGCCGGGCACCTCGGCGCGCACGGCCGCGTCGGCGGCGTTCTGCGCGAGCTCGACGACCACGCGGTCGCGGTAGTACCCGCGGGCGTGGTCCTCCTCGGTGTTGGCGTCCTCCCGCAGCCGCGCGGGCGAGGCACGCCACGCCCCCAGGACAGCAGCTCGGAGGGCTGCCGTCCCGAAGGCGTCCGCGGTCACGACTCGGGGGTGGTCGAGGCGTCGAGCTCGTCGGAGGCGTCTGCGGGGCCGGTGTCGGGGCCGTCTGTGTCGGACGGCTCGGTCTCCGCGACGTCCGGGTCACCGGTGGCCCCGACGGCCTCCGGCTCGGACGCGACGGTCTCACCGACGACGTCGGCCGGCGCCGCTGCCTCGAGCGCGCCGGTCTCGTCGAGTGCGTCGACGGCCGGCTCGGGCTGGGGCTCGGGCTCGGTCGATGCCGCGTCGTCGACCGCGTCGACCGGGCCGGACACCGCGGCCAGGATGGCCTCCGCGACGAGCTCCGCGGCTTCCTCGGGCGTCACCTTCGCGACGTCCTCGGGCGCTTCGTCGGCAACCTCGGGCGCCTCATCGGCAACCTCGGGTGCCGCTGCTGCGACCGCGACCGCCACCGGCGGGACCAGCTCGAGCTTGAGCTCGTCGATGAGGGGGTCCGGCGACGGCCATTCGGTCGGCGGAGCCTCGGCGTCGGTCTCGGAGTGCGCACCGCAGCCGTGGTCCAGGCTGACGACCATGCCGTCGTCGGGCGACCACTCGTTGGCGCAGACACCGAACACGGTGCCGAGCGCACCCTGCAGCGGGATCAGGAAGCCGCAGCTGTAGCAGGCGGCTGCCGAGGCGACCGCCCCGGCGCTCGTCGGACCGTGCGCGCCGCGGTACCAGCGCTCGGCGGCCTCGTCGCGACCCTCCGGGGAGAGCACCCGGACGCGGGCCAGGGCGAGCTCGTCGATCGCGACGGAGTCGAGCTCGGGGTCGCCGGACGGGGTCCAGCCGGGCTCGAGCCGCGGGTCGTCGGCGCGGAAGGGAAGGACGTCGCCGGGGCCGATGTCGCCCGGGCGGATGCGCTCGGACCACGGCAGCCAGGCCTCGCCGAGGACCGCGTCGGGCCCGGGCAGCAGCTCGGCCTCGCAGACGGTGGCGGTGCGGCCGCGCGGGACGCGGGCGACGGTGACGGTCCACTCCCAGCCGCGGTAGCCCTTGGCGGTCGAGGCGAACCGGTGCGAGACCAGGCGCTCCCCCTCGACGACCAGGCCGAGGTACTCGCCGACGTCGGCGGGGTCCTCCGCGAGCTCGACGGCGACCTCGCGGGCGAGGTCGACCGCGGAGCCGAGAACGGCGTCCTTCGTCGCTGCGGGCATGCTCAGGCCTCGATGTCGTCGGCGACGGCGCGCAGCAGGGTGGCGTACTGGGTGCCGCGGGCCTTCTCGGGGTAGCGGCCACGACGCAGGTCGTTGCCGATCTTGTCGAGGACCTTGATGAGGTCCTCGATGATGACGGCCATGTCCTCGGCGGGCTTGCGGGCGGCCTTCGCGACGGACGGGACGGGGTCGAGGAGCTTCACCGAGAGGGCCTGCGGGCCCCGCCGGCCGTCGGCCACGCCGAAGTCGACCTTGGCGCCGGGCTTCGGTGCCGTGACACCCTCGGGCAGCGCGGAGGCGTGCAGGAACACCTCGCCGCCGTCGTCGCTGGCGATGAACCCGAAGCCGCGCTCGGTGTCGAACCACTTGACCTTGCCGGTAGGCACGGTGAACCCCTGTCCTGTGTAAGAGACGTACCGACCAAGGCTACCGGCCCATACACCTCCAGGGCGCATCGCCGCCGGTGGGAGGGTCCGGGGCGCGCGCGTGTCGGACCTCGGGCCGATGCTGGGAGGCCGGGTCCGACGACGAGAGGTGGTGGCCGGTGACTCCCGACGACGAGCTGCGCGACCACGGTCCCGGCCGCCGTCGTGCCGACGACCCGGCTCAGGACGATGCGACTCCCGCAGCTGCTGCTGCCGGCGTGCTCCCCCGTCCGTCGGCGCGAGCGCGCCTGACTGCGCTGCGCGTCTCCACCGTCGAGACGTTGGCCGCGCTCGAGAGCACGCACCGGTCGGTCGTCGACGCCTCGCGCGACAGCAACGCCGACGACGAGCACGACCCCGAGGGTTCGACGATCGCGTTCGAACGCGCCCAGGTCGAGGCGCTCGCCCGCCAGAGCGCGGCGAAGGTTGCGGCGATCGACGCCGCGCTGGACCGGGTCGATGCCGGCACCTACGGCATCTGCGCGAGCTGCGGGCGCCCGATCCCGGAGGCTCGCCTCGAGGCGCGTCCGACCGCCACGACGTGCGTCGAGTGCGTCGCGCGTTCTTGACCCTGTGGACGGCGGTCATTGAAATGGGGCTGTGGACGGCTCGATTGCTCTCATTCCCCGTGATTGTTCGACGCTCTGGCCTGCAAGGACACCCCACGACTGAGTGTCAGTGCCTCCTGGAACACTTCTCGACAACGACATCAGCAGCGGAATTCCTGCAGGAATGGCGCACATTCAGGGGGTGGTGCAGTGACGATCGAGACGACCGCGAACGGCCGCGCCCCCGTGCCGCGCGAGTCGGTCCGGGACGCGCTCGAAGGCTTGGCCTCCCTCGTCGGGTCGCTCGCCCACCTGACCGACCCGGCCGCGCCGGGACGTGTCGAGGGAGCCACGGCGGCGGCGGTCGTGACCGAGGCGTTGGCGCTGGCCGGGCGGCTGACGGCGATCGCTGCACGGACGATCGCCGTGGTCGAGGCGGACGGCTGGTGGGTCCTGGACGCGCGCAACCGCTCGATCACCTCGTGGGTGGCCGCACACGGACGCGTCCCGCACGGGCAGGCGTCACGACTCGTCGGGCTGGGACGGGCGATGCGCGACCACCTGCCCGCCACCGCGGCAGAGGTCGTCGCCGGAGCCGTGTCGGTCGAGGCAGCGCACCTGCTCGCGTCGCTCACCACGACCACCGATGCGCGGCGCGGGGCTCTCGCCGCACCGGCGGGCGAGTGCGGTGAGGAGTTCCTGGTGGAGCACGCACGGGTGCTGCCGGTCGCGTCGCTGCGGCTGCTGGCACGCCGTTGGGCCGCGCAGGCCGATCCCGAGGCCGACGAGCGCGGGTATCGCGACGCCCAGGAGGCGGAGTACCTGGACCTGGCCGACACCACCGAGGGCTGTCGTCTGTCCGGGTTCCTCACCACCGAGCACGGCCACGCCCTGCGAGCCGCGCTGGCGGCCCTGACCGACCGCAGCTCGGGGTGCGCCGGCCTGACGGCGGCCCGCAAGCGCGCCACAGCCCTGACGACGATGGTCCGGTCCGTCCTCGACAACGACCTGACCGGCGCCACCGGGACGCACCGCCCGCAGATCAGCGTCGTCGCGGACCTGGACACCCTGACCCGCGCGCTCACGCGGGGCTCGCTCGGTGGAACCAGCTTCGAGGCACAACCCGCGGCGACGGTCCGACCCCGCGCGCGCGACGGCGGATCCGGCGCGCGTTCGCGCTGTGAGCCCGACGACGTGCCTTTGGCTGCCAGGCCCGCGCCGATCGGCGACGTCGAACGCTTCGCCGTCGCGGAGCTGGTCGGCACGGGCCCTGTCCCGGACTCAGTCCTTGCCCGGCTCGCCTGCGACTCGACGATCACCCGCGTCGTGTTCGGTCCGCAGTCCCAGGTGCTCGACGTCGGCCGCTCCGAGCGCACCTACACCGGCCACAAGCGCCGGGCGATCATTGCCCGCGACCTGCCCTGCCAGGCCCCCGACTGCGATGCGCCGCCAGCCCTGTCCGAGATCCACCACACCGAGCACTGGGCTCGCGACAACGGGACGACCGATGTCGCGACGGGCTGTCTCCTGTGCTGGTCCCACCACGCCTGGGTGCACGACGACCTCATCACCGTCCGTCAGACCCGGGGCCGGTGGACCTTCACCGACCGTCACGGCCAACCGATCCCGAACACGAGCTGACGAGGAGCAGATGGCGATGATCACGAGAGTCGCATGCGGAGGGGCGCCCGCGCAGCGGGCACACCATCCGCCCGACATTCGCCGCGACCGCGGCCGGACACGAGTCGTAGCGTGACTGCCATGTCGGACGCTCTGCCACGCCCCGAGCCGTTCACGCTGCCGATCGACGAGGCAGCGGTCGAGGACCTCCGCCGCCGTCTGCGGGCGACGCGCTGGCCGGACGCGCCGGAGGACGCCGGGTGGTCGGCGGGGACCGACGTCGACTACCTGCGCGAGCTCGTCGACTACTGGGCCGACGGGTTCGACTGGTCGGCGCAGGTGGCCGAGCTCGGGCGGCTGCCGCACTTCCGCGTCCCGCTGGACGGTCTCGGTATCCACGTCGTGCATGCTCGAGCAGCCACTCCGAGCTCGAGCGCGTCGGCTCCTGCGAGCGCAGGCGCGCCGACGACTCCGGGCACCGGCTCGGCGGCAGCTCCGGGCGCCTCGAGCGCGGGCGGCTCCGTCCCCGCCCTGCCGCTGGTCCTCTGCCACGGGTGGCCGGACTCGTTCTGGCGCTACACCAAGGTGATCCCGTTGCTGACGGACCCGGGCGCGCACGGCGCCGACCCCGCGGACGCGTTCGACGTGGTCGTCCCCGACATGCCGGGCTTCGGCTACTCCGACCGCCCGACGGGTCCGGCGCTCGACTCGGTCGGGGTCGCGGGCCTGTGGGCCGAGCTGATGAGCGCGCTCGGCTACTCCAGGTTCGGTGCGGCGGGCGGTGACATGGGCAGCCACGTCAGCCGGTACCTCGCGCTGGACCATCCCGACCGGGTCGTCGCGGTGCACCGCACGGACGCCGGCATCCCGAGGTTCCAGGGCGACCTCGCCGAGCTGGACCCGCTGGAACGGGCGTGGATGCAGGAGGCCGCACGCTGGCTCGCCGACGAGGGCGCCTACGGCGCGATCCACCGGACCAAGCCGCAGACGGCTGCCGTCGGGCTCAACGACTCCCCCGCGGGGCTCGCGTCGTGGATCGTCGAGAAGCTCCGGGCCTGGAGCGACTGCGGCGGCGACGTCGAGCGCAGCTTCACCAAGGACGAGATCCTCACCAACGTCACGATCTACTGGCTCACCCAGACGATCGGCTCGTCGATGCGCATGTACCGCGCGAACGCCGCCACCCCGCCTGCCCAGCTCACTCGCCGGGTCGAGGTCCCGTCGGGCTTCTCGCTGTTCGCGGGCGACGTGGTCCGGCCCCCGCGGCCGTGGCTCGAGCGCACCACGAACCTCGTCCGCGTGACGGAGCCGCCACGGGGTGGGCACTTCGCGGCCTTCGAGGAGCCCGAGCTGTACGCGCAGGAGCTGCGGGAGTTCTTCCGACCGTTCCGACAGGCCGTGGACTGACAGCAGGGCCATGACCGAGGCGCCGACGAGGTCGACGAGGGGAGCACGACGACCGCCCGCTGGGCCCGCCGGAGCGCCCCGGCTCGTTACCGTCGGGTAACCAGATCGCCCTGACCGACGTGCGACGCACCGCACCCACGTATCGTTGACCGGATGTCCTCCTTCATCGGCTATCTGCGCGATCGCAGCGACGACGAGCTCGTCGCGCTCCTGCGCAGCCGGCCGGACCTGGCGTCACCGTCACCGGCCACGTTGTCGTCGCTGGCGGTGCGCGCGACCAGCCGTTCGAGCCTCGAGCGGGCGCTCGCAGGCTCGGACGCGAGCGTCCTGCAGGTACTGGAGGCCGTCACGGCGCTGAGCGACGGGGGCACGGTCCACGCGACCGACCTGCCGGCCGCCGTCGGCGCGACGACCGACGCGGAGGTGGCCGTCGTCGAACGCGCGCTGCGCCTCGCCGTGGTCGCCGCGCTCGTCTACCCCGACGACGACGCGACGGAGCCCTCTGCGGACGAGCCCGATGCGGCGACGTCCCACGAGCCCGGGAGCGCGAGCCAGTCCGGCGCGGTGCTCGTCCCGTCGCCCGGCCTGGCGGAGATCCTCGGTCCCTACCCGGCCGGCCTCGCGGGCCCCGACGCCGGCAACCGTCGCGCGGCCGTCGCCCCGATGGAGCAGCCGACCCCCGACGAGATCCCCGCGCTCCTGGACGCCGCCCCGACGGGAGCGCGACCGGTCCTGGACGCGCTCCTGTGGGGCCCGCCGATCGGCCTGGCCCCGTCGAACAACACGGCCGCCGCGGCGGCCGTCGACTGGTTGCTGCGCCGCCGTCTCCTCGCACCGGGCGACGCCCGGCACGTCGTCCTGCCCCGGACGGTCGCCCTCACGCTGCGGGGCGGCCGCACGCACGCCTCCCCCGCCACCCCGCCGGCGACCCCGCACGGCGCCGCGCACCGCCCGCCCGCTCTCGTCGCGGCGGAGTCGGCCTCGGCCGGCGAACGGTCGGTCCTGCTCGTCGCGCGCCTGATCCGCCTCTGGGAGCAGAACCCGCCGAGCGTCCTGCGCGGCGGCGGCCTCGGCGTGCGCGAGCTGCGCCGGGCCGCCCAGCTGCTCGAGGTCGACGAGGCGGAGGCCGCCTTCGTCATCGAGCTCACGGGCGCCGCGGGCTTCCTTGCCGACGACGGCGAGGACGCACCGTCCTTCGCGCCGACCGTCGCCGTCGACGAGTGGTCGGCGCGCGACGTGCCCGACCGCTGGGCGACCCTGGCGCGCACGTGGACCACCATGCTGCGCACGCCGTGGCTCGTCGGCGGTCGCGACGAACGCGGCGGGGTGCGCGCGGCACTCGACCCGGAGCTGCAGCGCACCTGGGCACCACGGCTGCGCCGGTCGGTGCTCGACGTCCTCGCCGAGACGGAGCCCGGCACCGCGCTCGACCCCGCGAGCGTCCTGGCGGTCCTGCGCTGGCGCACACCGCGCTCGGTCCCGCCCCTCGCGGCCATCTCGGCCGTGCTGGTGGAGGCCGGACGGCTGGGCATCGTCGGTGCCGGTGCGCTCTCCGACGCCGGCCGCGCGCTGCTCGCCGAGTCGGCTCCGCTGGTCGGCGCCACGGCGGACGTGCCGGACCCGGCCGACGCCCTCGCCGCGGCCCTGCCGCGTGCCGTCGACGAGATCCTCCTGCAGGGAGACCTCACGGGCGTCGTCCCGGGCCGCCCGAGCCCCGAGCTCGAGGACCTCCTCGACCGGAGCACCCACGTCGAGTCGCGCGGGGGCGCCCTCACGGTGCGGTTCACCCCGGACTCGGTCCGACGAGCCCTCGACGCCGGCGCCACGGCGGACGGACTCCTGAGCGAGCTCGCCGCGCACTCGCGCGGACCGGTGCCCCAGCCGCTCGAGTACCTGGTGCGGGACGCCGCTCGACGCCACGGTCGGCTCCGGGCCGGCTCGGCGTCGAGCTATCTGCGCGCCGACGACCCGTCGCTGCTGGCCGGGCTCGCGGAGGACAGCCGGCTGTCGTCCCTGGGACTGGTGCGCCTCGCGCCGACCGTCCTGGCCTCGCAGGCGCCGGCCCGCGAGCTCGTCGACGCGCTCCGGGCCCACGGGCTCGCCCCCGTCGTCGAGGGTCCCGACGGTCAGGTGCTGCACGTCGTGGCCTCGGTGCGGCGGGTCGGGCGCCGAGGTGCCGCCGCCGCTCGTCGCCGCGAGGCGCCGCCCGCCCGCGAGCAGGTGTCCGACGAGCGGCTCCTCGCGCTGGTGCCGCAGCTGCGCCGCGCGGAGGAGGAGCGACGGATCGACGAGTCCGAGCGCCTCCCGGGCGGCCTCCTGCCCGCTCCGCGGCCCTCGACGCCCGGGTCGCTGACGCCCGCGACCGGCCTCGCGGCTGCGACCGGCTCGGTCCGCTCGACGGACAGCGGCACGAGCACGAGCACCGGCTCGAGCACGAGCACCGGCTCGAGCACGAGCACGGCGTCGACCAGTGGCTCGTCGACCAGCACCCGTCTCCTCGACGACCAGGACGACGACGACAACCGTTCACCGTCGTCACCGACCCGCGCCGAGGCGGCCGCCCCGGCCCCCGAGGGAACAGCCGACCCGGTCGACGCGTTGGTGCTCCTGCGCGAGGCGGCAGCCGAGAAGGTGGCGGTCTGGGTCGAGCTCGTCGGATCGAGCGGCGTCCCCGACCGCCGACTGCTCCGGCCGCTCCGCGTCGAAGGTGGTCGCCTGCGGGCGATCGACCCCGCCCGCGAGTCCGAGCTCACGGTCGCGGTGCACCGCATCGCGTCGGTCACCCGCGACACCCCCGCACCACCCGCACCCCGACCGACCGACGACCCACCGGACGACGTCTTCCCCGACGACGTCCGCGCGCACCGGGACGCACGCCGACTCTGACCGCGTCGACGACCCGCAGCACGACCCCAGCAAGCCCCACGACCACCGAGGAGTCCACGTGACCGACGGCCCCCTGATCGTGCAGAGCGACAAGACGCTCCTGCTCGAGGTCGACCACGACCAGGCGGAGGCCTGCCGCCGCGCGATCGCCCCGTTCGCGGAGCTCGAGCGCGCCCCGGAGCACGTGCACACCTACCGCCTGACCCCGCTGGGCCTGTGGAACGCGCGCGCCGCGGGCCACGACGCCGAGCAGGTCGTCGACGTCCTGCTCGAGTACAGCCGCTACCCCGTCCCGCACGCGCTGCTGGTCGACGTCGCCGACACGATGTCCCGCTACGGCCGTCTGCAGCTGATCCAGGACCCGGTGCACGGCCTGATCCTGCACGCGCTCGACCCGGCGGTCCTGGTCGAGGTGGTCCGCTCGAAGCGCACCGCGGGCCTGCTCGGCGCCCGCATCGACGCGACCGACGTGATCGTCCACCCCTCCGAGCGCGGCCACCTCAAGCAGGTGCTGCTGAAGCTCGGCTGGCCCGCCGAGGACCTCGCGGGCTACGTCGACGGCGAGGCGCACCAGATCGACCTCCTCGAGGACGGCTGGCACCTGCGGCCCTACCAGAAGCAGGCCGTCGACGGCTTCTTCCACGGCGGCTCAGGCGTCGTCGTGCTCCCCTGCGGCGCGGGCAAGACCCTCGTCGGCGCGGGTGCGATGGCCCGTTCGTCGACGACGACCCTGATCCTCGTCACCAACACCGTCTCGGCACGGCAGTGGCGCGACGAGCTGATCAAGCGCACCTCGCTGACCGAGGACGAGATCGGCGAGTACTCCGGTGCCCGCAAGGAGATCCGCCCGGTCACCATCGCGACCTACCAGGTCCTGACGACGAAGCGGAAGGGCGTCTACACGCACCTCGAGCTGCTCGACGCCCGCGACTGGGGTCTCGTGGTCTACGACGAGGTCCACCTCCTGCCGGCCCCGATCTTCCGCATGACCGCCGACCTGCAGGCCCGCCGACGCCTCGGCCTGACCGCCACCCTCGTGCGCGAGGACGGCCGCGAGGACGAGGTGTTCAGCCTCATCGGACCCAAGCGGTTCGACGCCCCGTGGAAGGACATCGAGGCGCAGGGCTACATCGCGCCGGCCGACTGCGTGGAGGTGCGTCTGACGCTTCCCGACGCCGACCGCATGGCCTACGCGACCGCGGAGCCGGAGGAGAAGTACCGGCTCGCTGCGACCGCCAAGGGCAAGAACCGGGTGGTCGAGCAGCTCGTCGCCAAGCACGAGGGCGACCCGACGCTCGTCATCGGCCAGTACCTCGACCAGCTCCACACGCTCGCGGAGCACATCGGCGCCGACCTGATCACCGGCGAGACTCCTGTCCGCGAGCGCCAGCGCCTCTTCGACGCCTTCCGGGAGGGCGAGATCACCAAGCTCGTCGTGAGCAAGGTGGCCAACTTCTCGATCGACCTCCCCGAGGCGAGCGTCGCCATCCAGGTGTCCGGCTCGTTCGGCTCCCGGCAGGAGGAGGCGCAGCGCCTCGGCCGGATCATGCGCCCCAAGGCCGACGGCCGCACCGCCCACTTCTACACCGTGGTCGCGCGGGACACCGTCGACCAGGACTTCGCGGCGCACCGACAGCGGTTCCTGGCCGAGCAGGGCTACGCCTACTCGATCGTCGACGCCGAGGACCTCGGGCTGGACCCGGTCGAGCGCGACTGACCGCAGCCGTCGCCGACGGCCCCCGACCCGCCAGGTCCAACTGCCCGGGGAGCCGTCGGTGCCGTCCGACGCCCTCGGGCCGGAGGGGTCAGACGCCCGCGGGCTCCTGCGCCACGGCGCGCACGTGCGCCGCGAACGACTCGGCCAGCGTCCGGCCGACGGCCGTCACCTCGTCGGCACGCGCGGCGTATGCCGCGAGCACTGCCTCGGTGTCGACGTCGTCGTACCCGTCCGCCCAGGCGCGCAGGGTCTGCGCGGAGGCCTCGGGGTGGAACTGCACGCCCCACGCGGACCCGACCCGGAAGGCCTGATACGGGTACATCGGCGACGACGCGAGCCACACGGCACCGCGCGGCAGGTCGACCACCGCGTCCGCGTGCATGCTCGGCTGGGGCGTCCGCTTCCGGTCGTCCGCCAGCGCGAGGACCGCGCCGACGACCGCATCGCCGACGGCCTCGGGGCGCCAGCGCACGTCGGCCAGACCGGCCTCGCGACCGGGAGGCGCCGCCACCTGGACGCGTCCGCCACGCGCGACCGCGAGCAGCTGGGCGCCGAGGCAGATCCCGAACGTCGGGACGCCGCGGGTGCTGGCGTCCGCCAGCAGCGCTCGCAGCTCGGGCAGCCACGGGGCGACCGCGTCGGAGTGGGCGGACATGTGGCCGCCGAGCACGACGAGACCGTCGCCGACCTCGTCGGCCAGCGGGACGGGCTCACCGGCGAAGGCCGCCACGATGCGCAGGTCGACGTCGCCGAGCCACTCGGCGAACCGGTCGAGCTGGACGTCGGGCGAGCTCTGGACGACGGTGACGACGGGGCGAGGGGCACCGAAGGAGGGGGATGTCACGCGCAGACGGTACCCCCAGCTACGCATGCGGAGGCAAGACGAGGTCGCCGCGACGTCCGCTACGTGGACAATCGTCCACGTACGTCCCGGTGACCCGCGGATGAAGAACACTCGGCCTACATCCAGCCAACTCCCAGGGTTTCGGGCCAGACTCGACGTATGCGTGCTGACTCCTCCTCGAACCCCGCGGCCCGGCCCGGCGGCCAGGCACCACCGGAGGCACGCCTGCTCGTCGTCGACGACGAGCCGAACATCCGCGAGCTGCTCGCGACCTCCCTGCGGTTCGCCGGCTTCGAGGTCTACGCGGCCGCCGACGGGGGCTCGGCGCTGCGGCTCGCCCGCGAGGTCGAGCCCGACCTCGTCGTGCTCGACGTGATGCTCCCCGACATGGACGGCTTCACCGTCACCCGGCGCCTCCGCGAGAAGGGCCAGCACGTCCCCGTCCTGTTCCTCACCGCGCGCGACGACACCGCCGACAAGGTGCAGGGCCTCACCGTCGGCGGCGACGACTACGTCACCAAGCCGTTCAGCCTGGAGGAGGTCGTCGCCCGCATCCGCGCCGTCCTTCGTCGCACCCGGCCCGAGCTCGACGACGACACCAGCGTGCTGCGGTACTCGGACCTGGAGCTCGACGAGGACTCCCACGAGGTGCTGCGCGCCGGGACCCTGATCGACCTGTCCCCCACCGAGTTCAAGCTCCTGCGCTACCTCATGCTCAACCCCGGCCGCGTGCTCTCGAAGTCGCAGATCCTCGACCACGTCTGGCAGTACGACTGGGGCGGCGACGCCAACATCGTCGAGTCCTACATCTCCTACCTGCGCCGCAAGATCGACCAGGTCGACGGGCCCGACGGCACCCGGCTGCCCCCGCTCATCCACACCAAGCGCGGCGTCGGGTACCTGCTGCGCGAGTCGTCGTGAGCGCGCCGACGACGATGAGCGAGGTGCACCTGGAGCCGTCCGACCCGACCCTGCCGACGCCGTCGTCGTCGACCCCGTCGGCGACCGGCGCAGGGTCGGATCGGGCGTCGACGGGCTGGTGGTCCCGCGTCCGCGCCCGCTGGGACGCGGTTCCGCTGGTCCAGCGTCTCGTCGGCATCGTGACCGTGCTGCTGGCGCTCGGGCTCGTGCTCGCGGGCTCGGTCAGCGCGGCGCTGCTCGAGGGCACGCTGACCGGCCGGGTGGACGCCAAGCTGCAGACCGAGGGCGCGGCGCTCGCCGACAGCACCCTCGCGGCGCTCAACCGCGGCTTCGGCAACGGCATGTCGCCCAGCGACTACTACGTCCGGGTGCAGGGCTCCGACTCCACCGTCCAGAGCTCCATCTCGGACTCCGCCCAGGAGTCCTACGGCTTGCCCGACGTGCCCGACCTGACGGCCGAGGCGGCCGCCGAGATCCAGGGCGAGCCGTTCACCGTCCACTCGTCCCGGGCCGGTCAGCCGTGGCGCGTCGTCGCCTACCCGCTGACCAACGGCGGCTCCATCGTCGTGGCACTGCCGCTCGGCGACATCCAGAAGACCGTCCAGCACATGTCGACGGTGCTGCTGCTCAGTGGCATCGGCATCCTGCTGCTCGGCGCCGCGGCCGGCACCTGGGCGGTCCGTCGCTCGCTCAAGCCGCTGCGCGAGATCGAGGTCACCGCGGCCGCGATCGCCGGTGGGGACCTGTCCCGGCGCGTCCCGGCGTCCGACGAGCACACCGAGGTCGGCCGGCTCAGCGCCGCGCTGAACGGGATGCTCGCCCAGATCGAGCGCGCGTTCGACGTCCGGACCGCGTCCGAGGCGCGCATGCGCCGCTTCGTCGCCGACGCCTCCCACGAGCTGCGGACCCCGCTGGCCACCATCCGCGGGTACGGCGAGCTGTACCGGATGGGTGCCTTGACCACCACCGAGCAGGTCGACGACACCATGCAGCGGATCGAGTCGTCGGCCACGCGGATGGGCGCGCTCGTCGAGGACCTGCTGGCCCTGGCCCGGATGGACGACGGACGACCGATGCGCCTCGGACCCGTCGACCTGACCGTCCTGGCCGCCGACGCCGTCAGCGACCTGCACGCCCTCGACCCCTCGCGCCCGGTCCGGCTCGAACCGTTGCGGGCCGGCGAGCCCGCAGGCGTCTGCGAGGTGCTCGGCGAGGAGTCGCGACTGCGTCAGGTGCTCGCGAACCTCGTCGGCAACGCCGTGACCCACACCCCGCCCGGCACGGCCGTCGAGATCGCCGTCGGCCTGTCCGACGGCGACGGTGTGATCGAGGTGCGTGACCACGGCCCCGGCATCGACCCCGAGCACGCCGCCCGCGTGTTCGAGCGGTTCTACCGGGTCGACGCCTCGCGCGGTCGGGACTCCGGCGGCGCGGGCCTGGGCATGGCGATCGTCGCCGCGATCGTCGACGCCCACCACGGGTCCGTGTCCCTGGAGCAGACCACCGGCGGCGGGACCACCGTGCGCGTCACCCTGCCCGGCACACCGGCGGCCGCACCGGACGCGTCCTCGACGAGTGCCGCGGCGAGCGCCGGGTCCGCGGGTCCCGTGCCCGCGCCCACACCCCCCTCGCCGGCCGCCGCCCCGCCGAGTCAGTCATCCGTCCAGGACGCCGGTTCGGGCCGCGACGCCCAGGTCTGAGGGCTACCATGACGGGTTCCTACCGTCGGCGTGAGGCTGGACTTCATGGGCGTCCATGACGCACCGCAGTGGCTGTTGTCCGCGTATGTACGCAGTGTCGTCGCGGTCGGGGCGACCGCCTCGACAGAGCAGATCCGGGACGCAGGGCAAGCACTCGTGGATCGCTGGGGATCCCCCGGCCGGTCGTTCCACAACCTGAAGCACCTGGTCGACGTGCTGGTCCGCGTCGACGAGCTGGTCGAGGAGACCCACGAGCCCGACGTCGTCCGGCTCGCCGCCTGGTACCACGGCGCGATCTTCGACGCCGCCGACCGCAAGGCCTACGCCAACCGCGGCGGCGAGGACGAGATCGCGTCCGCCGGCCTGGCCCGCACGGAGCTGCTCGCCCTCGGCGTCCCCGAGGCGCGCGCCGAGCGGGTGCACGACCTGGTGGTCGCCCTGGTCCGGCACGCCCCGAACCCGACCGACTTCGACTGCGCGGTCCTCTGCGACGCCGACCTGGCGATGCTCGCCGCCGAGCCGCAGAAGTACAAGGCGTACCTGCAGGACGTCCGCGCCGAGTACGCGCACCTGCCCATCGAGGACTACCTGCGGGCCCGCGTGCGCATCCTGCACAAGCTCCTCGCCCGGCCGTCGCTGTTCGTGAGCCCGCTCGGTGCGGCCTGGGAGGAGCCCGCGCGGCAGAACCTGTCGGGCGAGCTGCAGCGCCTGGAGAAGGAGCTCAGGGGCCTGGAGGCGGCCGCAGCCGCCAGCGAGTCCGCCTGACCTGCCCTCCCTGCAGCAGGGACCGACGTGACCACAGCCCCGTGCGACAGCCGCGGGACCCACGGTTCCCCTCGGCCTCGGTACGGACGCCTCGCGCGTCCGTAGCGTCGTCGTCCAGCGGGCCGCATGGTCTCCGCGTCGATCCCGGCGCCGGAGCGTGGCCCCGGACGAGGGAGGTTCCGTGACCAGGTTCGAGGTCGACAGCGCGCAGGTGTCCCAGGCGGCGGCGAGCGTGCAGGCCCGTGCGGCGACGATCCGGTCGGAGGTCGCCGCGATGCACCGCCAGCTGGCCGAGCTGCAGGGATCCTGGCGGGGCGCCGCCGCCACCGCGTTCAGCGGGGTGCTCGGCGACTGGTCGGCCACCGAGTCGCGCCTCGAGGCGTCGCTCGACCAGATCGTCGCCGCGATGCACACGGCGGCCCGCGCCTACGCCGACGCCGAGACCCAGGCCAGCCGCCTGTTCGCGACCTGACGCCTCCTCCCGGTCCTCGTGCGCCGGGGCGCCTAGTCTCGGGCCATGAGCGTGCTCGTCGACCCGCCGATGTGGCCCAACCACGGAATGCTCTGGGGCCACCTGGTGAGCGACTCGTCGCTGGCGGAGCTGCACGCGTTCGCGGCCCGGGCGGGGATCCCCGGGCGCGGGTTCGACCTGGACCACTACGACGTGCCCGACCAGCGGATCGAGGAGCTGGTCGCGCTCGGGGCCGAGCTCGTCAGCGCCAAGGAGCTGATCCGCCGCCTGCGCGCGTCCGGCCTGCGAGTCCCGGCCCGCGACCGCGGCCACCACTGAGCGCTCTCGGCTGCGGTCCGGCTCTGCCCGCGTCGAGCGGACGCTGACGCTGACGCGTCTGCTCGGCGCGAGGCGGCTTCTGCTCGGCGCGAGGCGGCGCCCGCTCGGCGCGAGGCGGCGCCCGCTCGACCCGTACGAGGCCGCTCCGACGAGCGCGGGTCACAGACCGGCAGCCAGGGCCGCGGCCCAGCCGCCGCTCGCCGTGATGTCGGACCCTGCGGCGCCGGCCTCGACCGTGCAGCCGAAGCCGACCACCCACGTGCCGTCCGACAGCTCGACCTGGCCGAGGCTCATCGGCGCGGGCAGATCGGCAAGGAACCGACCGAGCGCCCCGGGCGACAGCCGCCAGACCTCCCCCACGATCGGCGCACCGTCGCCGCGACCCACCCGCAGCAGACCAGGCTTGCGCGGCTCGGTGGCCAGGGCGACGAGCCGGTAGGCGTCGGAGGTGCGCACCGACCGCTCGAACCGGGCGCCGAGCGCCTCGAGCTGGCCGTTGAGCGGCTGCCCGCGCAGGTGCGCCCCGACGACCAGCACCTCGACCCCGGCCGACGACACCATCGACGCACCGGCCGTCCCGAGCAGGCGGGCCGCGAGGTCGACGGCGAGCTGGTCCTCGAACGCACGGGCCAGCAGCGTCACGCCGAACGGTCCGCCGTCGGCGGTGCCGGCGGGGATCGCGACCGCCGCGAGGTCCAGGAGGTTCACGAAGTTCGTGTAGGTGCCCAGGCGCCGGTTGATGGCCACCGGGTCGGCCTGGACCGCGGCGATCGTCGGGTGCTCGGTGGTCGTCGGCAGCAGGAGCAGGTCGCAGCCGTCGAGCAGCTGGAGCGCCTCGACCCGCGCAACCGCGAGCCGGGCCCGGTCGGCGACGTAGGCGTCCGCGGTGATGTCGCGGCCGGCCGCGATGATCGCCGCGACGGTCGGATCGGCGTCGGGCGCCTTCTCGAGGAACGCGCCGACGGCCTCGTAGCGCTCGGCGACGATCGCACCGTCGTAGAGCAGGCGCGCGGCGTCGAGCATGCCGGACACGTCGACCGTCCGGGTCGAGGCACCGGTCGCGCGGACCGCCGCGACGGCGTCCTCGAACGCGGCACGCCAGCCGGGCGACAGCGGTGCGAGGTCCTCGTCGCGCGGCACCGCGACCACGGGCGCGGCGCGCAGGCCGAGCCGGACGTCGACGGGCCAGGGACGTCGCGCGGGGTCGCTCGGGTCAGCGCCGGTCATCAGCCGGGTCGCCAGCACGCCGAGCTCGAGGTCCCGCGTGAAGGTGGTGACCACGTCGTAGGACCGGCACGCCGGCACGACGCCGGTGGTCGGGACCAGGCCCACGGTCGTCTTGATGCCGACGATCCCGTGGAACGCGGCGGGCACCCGCCCGGAGCCCGCGGTGTCGGTGCCGATACCGATGTCGGCGATGCCGAGCGCGACGGCCACAGCGGAACCGGAGCTCGACCCGCCGGACACCCGGTCGGGCAGGGTCGCGTTGCGGACGGCGCCAAAGGGGCTGCGCACGCCGACGAGCCCCGTCGCGAACTGGTCGAGGTTGGTCTTTCCGAGCACCACCGCACCCGCGTCGACGAGCGCCTGCACGGCCGGGGCGGTCGCGGTAGCGACACCGGGACGCCCGGCGGGGTCGGTCGCGAACGACGGGCACGCGGCCGTCGTCGGCAGTCCGCGCACGTCGACGTTGTCCTTCACGACGAGGGTCAGGCCCGCCAGCGGCAGTGTCTCCCCGGCGGCGACCGAGGCGTCCACCAGCCGCGCCGCGGCGAGCGCGTCGTCGAGCGGGAGCAGGGCGATCCACACCTCGGGCCGGTCCACCTCGGCGATGCGCGAGTAGGCGAGCCGCACCCGGATCTCGGCCGGCCCCGCCGACGAGACCGTCGGCTCGCCGGACAGCACCGAGGTCGTCCCCGTCACGCACCCACCACCGGGGCCGCCGCCGACGCGCCCGACGAGACGCGCGGGAGAGGCTCGACGGGCTGGATGTCGAACACGTGGTCCCCCGGCTGTCGTCGCGAGCCGAGAAGCTACCTCGGCACCGGTGTATACACCCCGGTATCCATACCTTAGGCAGGGCGTGTTTCCCTCCCGCGGTGCCCGGGTAAACGCCGCGTTACGCGGACACCCAGGGCGCGCGGGTGGGCGACGCCAGGCGACCGTGCGGGGACTCAGCCCGCCAGCGCCATCCGGGTCATGGCCTGCGTGGCGCGCTGCATGACGACCTCGAGGGACTCGCCGACGTGCTTGTGCAGGGCGGTCAGCGCATCGGGGAGCTCACGGGCGAGCACCAGGCGCAGGATCGCCATGTGCTCGTCGATGGTCGCCGTGATGCGGTCCTCCTCGACGAAGTCGTGCATGCGCACCGCGCGGATCTTCTGGTTCACGGTGACCAGCGCCCCGGTCAGCTGGGTGTTTCCCGACGACCGGGACAGCACCTGGTGGAACCGCTCGTCGAGGATCACGAAGCTCGGGTCGGGCTCCGGCGGCGCGTCGCGCAGCGGCTCCCAGGTGGCGAGCTCGGCGCGCAGCAGGGCCTCGTCGTGGCGGACCTGCGGGTTCTCGATGGCGCGCGCGATGCCGCGCAGCTCGAGGGTGATCCGCAGCTCGTAGAGGTTGCGCAGGTCCTCGAGGCTCGGCACGACGACCGCGTACCCGAAGTCGGTGCGCTCGACGAGACCGTCGGAGAGCAGCCGGGACAGCGCCTCGCGCACCGGGGTGCGGGACACCTCGAACGCCTTGCCGAGCTTGGGCTCCGTCAGGCGCTCACGCGGCGAGACGCGGCCGTTGAGGATGTCGTCGCGGAGCCGGTGGTAGACCACCTCGCGCAGCGACCTGGAGTCCTCCGACGGAACCTCGTCCGACGGGCCCGAAGGCAGCCCGGACGGTGTTGCCGGAGCCTCGTCCATGCCCGCCGGCCCGCCCGTGCTCATGGTCATCGAGAGTAGTCCTCCCACCGGATACCGCCCTCCGGACGCGGCGGTATCCAGCACGTCGACCCGGTCACAGTCACCGTGCCGCAGACGCGCGCACGCTGATCCCCTGCACCGAGGGGTTCGCGACACCGCGCTGTGTCCCGACCTGTATACGTCGCTGTGCCCATGGTGGACGAACCTAGGCAGGGGGTGTTTCCGGCACCGACGACCCCCAGTAAACGGTCTGTTTCGTCCCGGTCCGAGCGTGGGCCGGAACGCGACCGCCGCGGTCGTCGGCCCTCGACCCGGCACCGCCTCGATACGCTCGGCAGATGGCACCGCTGCGCAAGCTCGACCAGTCGTCGAAGCTCAGGAACGTCCTCTACGAGATCCGCGGGTCCGCGCTCGACGAGGCCGCCCGGCTCGAGGCCGAGGGCTACACGGTCCTCAAGCTGCACACCGGCAACCCGGCCGCATTCGGGTTCGAGGCGCCGCACCAGATCGTCCGGGACGTCATCGCGGCCATCCCGCACGCCCACGGCTACACGGACTCGCGCGGGATCCTCAGCGCTCGTCGCGCGGTGGTGACCCGGTACGAGACCGAGCCGGGCTTCCCCCTGATCGACGTCGACGACGTCTACCTGGGCAACGGCGTGTCCGAGCTCATCACCATGGTGATGCAGGCCCTTCTCGACGAGGGCGACGAGGTGCTCATCCCGTCGCCGGACTACCCGCTGTGGACCGCCATGACCTCGTTGTCCGACGGCAAGCCGGTGCACTACCGCTGCGACGAGGACAACGGCTGGGAGCCCGACCTCGAGCACCTCGAGTCGCTCGTCTCCCTGCGCACCAAGGCACTCGTCGTCATCAACCCGAACAACCCGACCGGCGCCGTCTACTCGCGCGAGGTCCTCGAGGGCATCGCGGCGATCGCCCGCAAGCACAGCCTGCTCGTGCTCTCCGACGAGATCTACGACCGCATCCTGTTCGACGACGCCGTGCACATCCCCATGGCCTCCGTCGCGCCCGACCTGCTGTGCCTGACGTTCAACGGGCTGTCCAAGACGTACCGCGTGGCCGGCTACCGGTCGGGCTGGATGGTGGTGACCGGCCCGCGCGACCACGCCAAGGGCTTCCTCGAGGGCATCACGCTGCTCGCCTCGACGCGCCTGTGCCCCAACGTCCCCGCGCAGCACGCCGTCCAGGCGGCCCTCGGAGGCGTGCAGAGCATCGACGCCCTGATCGCCCCCGGTGGCCGGCTGCACGAGCAGCGCGACGTCGCCTACAAGGGCCTGACCTCGATCCCCGGCGTCACCTGCGTCCGGCCGCAGGGGGCGCTGTACCTGTTCCCCCGGCTCGACCCCGAGGTGCACGAGATCCACGACGACTCCCAGCTCGTCTACGACCTGCTGGTGAGCGAGCACATCCTGCTCGTGCAGGGCACCGGGTTCAACTGGCCGACCCCCGACCACCTGCGCATCGTCACGCTCCCCGAGGCCCGCGTCCTGGCCGAGGCCGTCGAGCGCATGGGCAACTTCCTGGCGAGCTACCGGCAGGGGCCGGCCACCCGAAGGTGACCGGCCCGCTCCGGGTCGTTCAGAGGTGACTCAGCGGATCAGAAACCGCCGCCGAAGTCGTCCCCGCCGCCGCCACCGGCCGGCGCGGGGTTGCGCTCCGGCTTGTCGGCCACGACGGCCTCGGTGGTGAGGAAGAGCGCGGCGATCGAGGCCGCGTTCTGCAGGGCGGAGCGCGTGACCTTCACCGGGTCGTTGACGCCCGCGGCGAGCAGGTCCTCGTACGTGTTGGTCGCGGCGTTGAGGCCGTGACCCACCGGGAGGTTGCGCACCTTCTCGGCGACGACGCCACCCTCGAGACCGGCGTTGATCGCGATCTGCTTGAGCGGAGCCTCGATGGCGAGCTTGACGATCGCAGCACCGGTCGCCTCGTCGCCCTCGAGCTTGAGGCCCTCGAACGCGGTCTTGCCGGCCTGGATGAGCGCCACGCCACCACCGGCGACGATGCCCTCCTCGACGGCCGCCTTGGCGTTGCGCACGGCGTCCTCGATGCGGTGCTTGCGCTCCTTGAGCTCGACCTCGGTGGCCGCGCCCGCCTTGATGACGGCGACGCCACCGGCCAGCTTGGCCAGGCGCTCCTGCAGCTTCTCGCGGTCGTAGTCCGAGTCGGAGTTCTCGATCTCGGCACGGATCTGCGTGACGCGGCCCGTGATCTGGGCGGCGTCGCCGCCACCCTCGACGACCGTGGTCTCGTCCTTGGTGACGACGATCTTGCGCGCCGTTCCGAGGACCTCGAGGCCGACCGTGTCGAGCTTCAGACCGACGGTCTCCGAGACGACCTGACCACCCGTGAGGATGGCGATGTCCTGGAGGATCGCCTTGCGGCGGTCGCCGAAGCCGGGGGCCTTGACGGCGACCGACTTGAACGTGCCACGGATCTTGTTGACGACGAGCGTGGCCAGGGCCTCGCCCTCGACGTCCTCGGCGACGATGAAGAGCGGCTTGCCGGACTGGATGACCTTCTCCAGCAGGGGCAGCAGGTCCTTGACGTTCGAGATCTTGCCCTCGACGAGCAGGACGTAGCCATCCTCGAGGACGGCCTCCTGGCGCTCCGGGTCGGTGACGAAGTACGCCGACAGGAAGCCCTTGTCGAAGCGCATGCCCTCGGTGAGCTCGAGCTCGAGGCCCAGCGCGCTGGACTCCTCGACGGTGATGACGCCTTCCTTGCCGACCTTGTCGAGCGCCTCGGCGATGAGGTCGCCGATCGCCTGGTCGCCGGCGGAGATCGCGGCCGTGGCGGCGATCTGCTCCTTGGTCTCGACCTCCTTCGCCTGCGCGAGCAGGGCAGCGGTGACGGCCTCGACGGCCTTCTCGATGCCCTTCTTCAGAGCGATGGGGTTGGCGCCGGCCGCGACGTTGCGCAGGCCCTCGCGAACGAGCGCCTGGGCGAGGACGGTGGCGGTGGTGGTGCCGTCGCCAGCGACGTCGTCCGTCTTCTTGGCGACCTCCTTGACGAGCTCCGCACCGATCTTCTCGAAGGGGTCCTCGAGGTCGATCTCCTTGGCGATGGAGACGCCGTCGTTGGTGATCGTGGGGGCGCCCCACTTCTTGTCCAGGACGACGTTGCGGCCCTTCGGGCCGAGGGTGACCTTGACGGTGTCGGCGAGGATGTTGAGTCCCCGCTCGATGCCGCGACGGGCCTCCTCGTTGAAGGCAATGATCTTGGCCATGGGGCTGTGATCCTTCACTGGGTTCGGGTCGGCCGTAGGTGCCCGCGACGGACGAGCACGCCGCTCGCGGTCTTGTCCCGCGTGCGACGGCCCTCACCGGACGGCCGTGGTGATTCTGTCACTCTCCACCGGAGAGTGCTAAGTCCAATGGTTAGCACTCGACCCCCGAGAGTGCAAGCAGCGTTCGCCCAGAGCGGTGCCCGTGAGACGCAGATCCCACACCAGATGTCCGGGTCGGCGGTCGCCGTCGCAGGCTCTCGGACGCTCCTCAGTCCCAGGGCGCCAGCGACGGGGGCGTGCGGATGCCGAACCCGTCGCGCAGCGCCCGGCGGGCGGCGTACCAGCCCGGCAGGCCGTGCACTCCCGGGCCGGGCGGGGTCGACGACGAGCAGAGCCAGACACCTGCGACCCCGGCCGCAGGGGGTGCCAGCACGGAGGGGTCCCAGGCGAGCCGCGGCCGCGCGAACATCCGGTAGAGCGACACCGCGCCCCCCGAGATGTCGCCGCCGACCAGGTTGGCGTCGTGATCGGCGAGCCGCGCTGCCGGCACGCAGCGCGAGGCGACCACCAGGTCCCGGAACCCGGGCGCGAAACGCTCGACCTGGTCGATCACGGCGCGGGTCACGTCGAGCGTCGATCCGGCCGGGACGTGCGCGTAGGCCCAGAACGGCCGCAGGCCCGCCGGCGTGACGCGCGAGGGGTCGACGACCCCCGGGTCGCTGACCAGCACCATCGGCCGCTCGGCGTGGCGGCCGGACGCGACCGCCGCCTCCGCGGCCGCCGCCTGCACCCGGCTACCGCCGAGGTGCACCGTGCCGGCCAGCGCGACCTCGGGGTGCGCCCACGGCACCGGCCCGGACAGGACGAGGTCGACCTTGGCCGCCGCCCCGCGGCTGCGCGGGAACGCGACCAGGCCGCGGGCCGTGCGCACGGGCACGCGCCGCCCCAGCACCCGGACCGCGGTGCGCGGCGACGTGTCGAACAGGTACGCGCGGGCCGGCGGCAGGTCGGCGGCACGCTCCACCGGCGTCCCCGTCACGACCGAGCCGCCGTGCGTGCGCAGGTCGGCCAGCAGCGCCTCGACGATCGCCCCGCTGCCGCCGCGCGGCACGGGCCAGCCGCCCGCGTGGGCCAGCGGTGCCAGCAGGAGCGCGGTACCGGCCGCGCTCGGTGACGGGAGCCGGGTGATGGCGTGCGCGCCCACGCCGGTGAGCAGTGCCGCGGCCTCCTCGTCGCGAAACCGTGCTCCCCACGCGGCCGTCCCCTGCTCCAGGAGGCGCAACCCGAACGCCGCGGCCGTGGTGAGCTGCCGCGGGACCCGCCGGTGGTCGCCCAGCGCCAGGGCGAGCACGCCGTCTGGGTCGTCGACGAGCGGTCCGAGCAGCGCGCGCCAGGCGGGGCCGTCCACCCCGAGGCCGCCGGCCGTGCGGTCGAGCGAGCGGTAGGCCAGCGCGGCCCGGCCGCCGTCGAGCGGGTTGGCGTAGGCGACCTCCGGCTGCAGCAGGTCGACGCCGCGGGCCGGCAGGTCGAACTCCCGCAGGAACGGGGACGCCACCGCCATCGGGTGGACCGCCGAGCAGATGTCGTGCACGACGCCGTCCGCGAGCCCGAGGTCGAGCGTTCGCGCGCCGCCCCCCGCGGTGTCCTGCGCCTCGAGCACCTGCACCGACAGACCCGCCCGCGCGAGCGTGACCGCCGCCGCGAGCCCGTTGGGCCCGGAGCCGACGACGACAACGTCGACCCTCGTCACGCCGGGCACCCGCGGACGCGGCGACGGGCCGCGCACCCGGAGGTGGACGGCCCGTCGCCCGACGTGTTCGAGCTCAGAGTGCTCGGACCTGCTCGGCCTGCGGGCCCTTGGTGCCCTGACCGACCTCGAACTCGACGTCTTGGCCCTCGTCGAGGGACCGGTAGCCGTCGATGAGGATCGCGCTGAAATGGACGAACAGGTCGGGCCCCCCGCCGACGGGGGTGATGAAGCCGTAGCCCTTCTCCGCGTTGAACCACTTCACAGTGCCCTGAGCCATCCGGTGCTCCTCGACGCAACTCGGGTGTGCCGGGCGCTCCGCCGGCGCCCGGTGCCGGAGAGCCTAGTGGCGGCGTCCCGCGCCGACCAGGGTCGTGGGACGACTTCCGCTGACCCCTGCGACGGGCCTCGTCAGCTGGAGGGGTCGCTGGCCAGGACCACGGAGATGCCCGTCCCCGCGTCCGCGGCCGAGAGGGTCGCGGTCGGGACGCCCAGGGTCGTCGCGACGAGCTGCGCGGTGGGCGCGAGATCCTCGCTGGCGTAGTAGATGACCGAGTCGGCGGGGGCCGTCCCCGTGAAGTTGCCCGTCGTCACCGCGGTGAACCCGGCGTCGGTGAGCTTCTTGGCCTGGTCGCCGGCCAGGCCGGAGATCTTCGCGGCGTTGAGCACCTCGATCGACGCGGCCATGTTGACGGCGGGCGCCTCGGGCTCGGCGGGCGCGGTCTCGCCGGTGCCGTCCGTCGCGCCGTCCGCCGGGGCGGTCGCGCCGTCGGACGCGGACGGGTCGGTGCCCTGCGAGCTCCCGCTGGTGGGCAGGTCTCCCTGGTTGGCGGCCAGCGTCACGAGCCCGTAGGCGACGAGCGGCGCGACGACGAGCACCGCCACGAACGGCCACCAACGGCTCCACGCCGAGCGCGGGGCCCGGTGCACGCCACGGGCTGCTTCGGGGTTGGGGACGTCGAACTCGTCCTCGGCGTAGTGGGTGTCGGCCTTGCTCACGCCGGACAGGCTAACGGCTCGGACCATGCGCGGGGCGACAACCGGCGCGCACGGTCGCGCATGTCACGTGCAGCGGGACAGACGACGGGCCCGCCGAGCAGGTCCACCGGTGCTCGGGCTCAGGCGTCGCCGAGGCGGCGGGCGGTCGTGCGGGCGCGCTGGCGCGAGGAGCGCATGCGGCGGAGGCGCTTGATGAGCATGGGGTCGTGCGCGAGCGCGGCCGGGTCGTCGATCAGGGCGTTCAGCACCTGGTAGTACCGCGTGGCCGACATGTCGAACAGCTCGCGGATGGCCTGCTCCTTGGCGCCCGCGTACTTCCACCACTGCCGCTCGAACGCGAGGACCTGCTCGTCGCGCTCCGACAGCTGGCCGTGGGACCGGTCGTCCGGGAGGGCGGACGGGTGCGAGTCGATCGAGATCGTCGCGGCGTCCATGCATCCTCCTGGTGCTCGTACAGCTGATCGGCCTCCGTCATCGTAGGCCGGAATGACACCCGTGTCATTCCTGCCCGCGCGTCCCGCGACGACACGCGGGAACCTCACCCCCTATCCTCGCCGTCGTGGCCGCCGCACCCCTGGACCAGCTCGTCGCACCCGACTGGGCAGCCGCCCTCGCGCCGGTCGAGCCGCAGATCCGGGCTGCGGGCCAGTTCCTGCGCGACGAGGTCGCCGCCGGCCGCGGCTACCTCCCGGCAGGCGACGACGTGCTCCGCGCGTTCCGTCGGCCGATGGCGCAGGTCCGGGTCCTCGTCGTCGGCCAGGATCCCTACCCGACCCCGGGCCACCCGATGGGCCTGTCGTTCTCGGTGCAGCCCGACGTGCGTCCGCTGCCCCGCTCGCTGAGCAACATCTTCACGGAGCTCGTCGCCGACGTCGGGGTCGCTCCGCCGGTCAACGGCGACCTGAGCCCGTGGGCCGACCAGGGTGTGATGCTGCTCAACAGGGTGCTGACGGTGCGTCCGGGCACGCCCGCGTCGCATCGGGGCAAGGGTTGGGAGACGGTGACCGACCGCGCGATCGCCGCCCTCGTCGAACGCGGCGGCCCGCTCGTCGCCCTGCTCTGGGGGCGCGACGCGCAGTCGCTCAAGCCGGCCCTGGGTTCGGTGCCGACCGTCGAGAGCGTGCACCCGAGCCCGCTGTCGGCCAGCCGAGGGTTCTTCGGGTCGCGGCCGTTCTCGAAGGTGAACGCGCTGCTCGTCGCGCAGGGAGCATCGCCGGTCGACTGGTCGCTCGCCTGAACGGTTGCCCGGGGGCCCTGGCAGACTGGCGACGTGACTGAGCACTCCCCCGTCCCGCGCTGGTCCCGCTACGTCGCCATCGGCGACTCGTTCACCGAAGGACTCTGGGACGCCCCCGACGGCATGGAGGCCCCGCAGCGGGGCTGGGCCGACCTGCTGGCGTCGCACCTCTCCGAGCGTCGCAAGGCGGCCGGCGAGCCCACGCTCCAGTACGCGAACCTCGCCATCCGCGGCAAGCTGCTCCGCTCGATCCTGGTGGACCAGGTGCCCGTCGCGCTCGGCATGCAGCCGGACCTGGTGAGCCTGGTCGGCGGCGGCAACGACATCCTGCGACCGACCGCGGACATCGACCGGATGGCGCGCAACCTCGAGGCCCGCGTGGTGCGGCTGCGCGAGGCGGGGGTCGACGTCCTGCTGGGCACCGGGTACGACGCCTTCGGCAGCCCGCTGGTCAACGCCACCCGCAGCCGGGTCGGCATCTACAACTCGCTGATCTGGTCGATGGCCCGGCGGCACGGCGCCTACGTGCTGGACACGTGGGGCATGCGCTCGCTGCGCGACTGGCGCATGTGGTCCGAGGACCGCATCCACCTCACGAGCGACGGCCACGCCCGCGTCGCGCAGGCCGCCCTCGTCGGCCTCGGCCTGCAGCCGGACAAGCCCGACTGGGACGACCCGTTGACCCCGCTCCCTCCCACCCCGCGCCTCGCGCGCGCCCGGCAGGACGCCGAGTGGGTCCGGGTGCACGTCTACCCGTGGGCCACCCGGCGGCTGCGCGGGAGGTCCAGCGGCGACCTGCGCGTGCCCAAGCGGCCGCAGCTCAGCCCGCTGGACTGAGCTCGTCGGTCCGTCGGGCATTCAGCCTTCTACGGAATTGCGGCCCCGCTGATCAGGGTGAGCGCCCATTCCTGGTTCCCGTGGTAATCGATGCAGTGGTAGAGGATCTGGGGCGTCCCGTCTGTGGCCGCCTCGCCCTCGTTGTCGAGGCACCCGTTGTTCGTCGGGTCCGGCGTCCACCACAGTCCCGACACCCACTGGAACGTGCCCGGGTCGGAGCTCGCGCTGTCCATCGTCCATTGCATCCCCGCGAGCGCCGCGCAGTTCTTGATCTGCAGGTAGTTGACGTCGGAAGCGGTGTTGTTCGGTACCGCGAGGCAGAAGCCGCCCGCGCGCAGCGTGCCGTCGCTCATCTGGGCCCAGCGCTGCCTCGTCGGGACGGCCCCGTTCGCGCAGGTGGCGATCACGACCGGCTGACCGTCGGCCAGCGCAGCGTTGCTGCTGCCGTTGTTGCCGGCGTTCACGGTGAGGCACTTGCCGTGCTGGTTCTCCCGCATCGACACGGTGCGCGTCGTCGTCGGGGTCCCGGGGGTCCAGGTCCCGGGCAGCTGCCACCCGCCGATCGTCACGTAGACGCGCTGCGCGACCATCGCCGTGAACGAGCCGACGTTCATCGTGATCGACGTCGTCGTGGTGGTGGTGATCGTCGCGCTCGCCGACGCCAGCTGCGCGGCCGACCAGGTCGACGAGAGCTTGGGGTTGTAGACCGACACCGAGATGGTCTTCCCGACGCAGTTCGCCGCGTCGATGTTGTTGACGACGAGCCTCGTCGCGGGGACGTTGTTGGTGATGACCGCGACCGTCTGCGAGGTGCACCGGTTCTGGCCGGAGCTGAAGGGCTTCAGCTTCGACGTCATCGTGATGCGCGCCGCGCTCGCCATCGACTGACCGAGGAGCGCGAGCACGAGCAGACCCACCACGGCCACGAGCCACGCGTAGCGCCTCGACCTCCCGCGCGTCCTCACGGGCACACGTACAGGTCGTCGCCGGCGGCCGCGGTCGCGTGACCGTTGAGGTACACGCTGACGGTCTTGCCACCGCCGACGAGCGCCGTGTTGGGGCCGGCCTGCCCGGTGAGCACCAGCATCGGCATCTGCGCGCACGTCCACCCGGCACCGAGCGCGGACTGGTTGTTGTGGTGCATGGACCGCGCGACGAACGGGAAGCTCGAGCTGGCCAGGTTGATCGTGATCTGCCACTGCACGTTCGTCGAGGCCGACGGGCTGGAGACCGCGAAGTACGCGTTGTAGTCCGAGTAGGGCGAACCCCACTTGTCCAGGCTCGTCAGCGTCGCCGTGCACGTCAGCGACGGGTTGTTCAGCGCGACGCAGGTGACCAGCGGCGCGGTGCTCGGGTTCGAGTACGTCCAGGTGCCGGCCACGGGCCAGCCGCCGAGGGTGACGTAGACCTTCTGCGACGACGAGGGCGTGAACGACGAGGTCGACGTCAGCGTCATCGTCGCGGCGTTGACGACCCCGGTCACCTCGAGCTTCTTCGCGGCGGCCCAGGTGGCGACCGTGGGGTCGTACACGGCGACGACGAGCGTCTTGCCCGCGCACCCGGTGGTGTCGAGGTTGCCGACGGTCAGGCTGCTCGCGGTGCCCGACGTCGCGGGCGTCGTGACGCTCACCGTCTGGGAGGTGCAGCGGTCCGCGATCTGGGCCTTCGGGGCCTTGCCGCCGATGAGCGTCAGCGCGGAGGCGCTGGACACCGACGCGCTCGCGACGGCGAGCACGAGGATCGCGAGCATGGCGAGGAGGGCGTTGCGGTGGCGCTGGGTGAGCGCGGCGCGCACCGAGGTGCGCGCGGTCACGAGTCCGCGTCCGCGGTGTCCGCGCCGGCGAAGATCTCGGCCAGGTCGGTGTCGACGGGCTCGTCGGGGTCGGCGGCCTCGGTCTCGTCGGACCCGGTCTCGTCGGACTCGTCGTCGTCCTCGCCACGGGGCCACAGGAACAGGGCGATGGCGATGACGAGCAGCGACGCCCACACGAACGGGGAGGCGAGCGCCGTGGTGACCAGCCCGATGCGGGGCAGGTGGAACTGCGCGATGCCGACGACCTCGTCGTCGGTCGGCGTGAAGGGGTCCATCCAGTCGTTGTTGTCGCCCTGCATCAGCCACCCGGCGGTCCCGTCGCCACCGACGACGCGGTGGATGACGTGACCGTTCAGACCCTCGGGCTGGTAGACGACGACGTCACCGACGGCCGGCTCGCCGCAGCGCGCAACGACCAGGTCCCCGGTGTTGTAGGTCGGCTCCATCGAGTGGCCCGACACGACGATGAGCTGCGTGCAGCCACCGAGGCTGGCGGGCCACAGCAGCACCGCCGCGGCGACGGCGAAGGACCAGAAGAGGACGGAGACGACAGCACGCCGCACCCGGCGCCCGGCAGGGGCGTCAGGTGCGGCGTGCAGAGCCGTCTCGCTCACGACATCAGGTCCGTCGAGGGTTCGATCAGTTGTAGATCGTGACGGCGACGCGCGTGATGGCGTCCGCCGACTGGGCCGCGCTGAGCGGGAGCGTCAGGACGCCGCCCGCGACGTTGCCGGTGAACTCGGTGCCGAGCAGGACGTTGCCCGAACCGAGCAGCGCGACCTTGTACTTGGCGGCGACCGCGGGCAGCGCGCAGCCGGCGTCGAAGCTCGTCAGCGTCAGGCTGGCCGACGTGTAGGTGCCCGCGGTGAGCGCCGGAGCGGTGAAGGCGACGGCGATGGAGCTGGTCTGGCAACCCGTGACGTCCTTGACGCCGGCCTGCAGCTGCGGCGCACCCGTCAGGTTCAGCGCGGACGCCGACGCGAGCGAGAGACCCGCGACACCGAGGATGGCGAGGCCGATGGCGAGGCCCTTGCGGGACTTCTTGGACTTGGTGCTCATGGTGATCTCCTGATGGGTAAGCGGCCGGGAATCGGCGACTCACCGACACCCGCTCACGACGACCGTTGGACGGCTGTCCGTGAACGTATGTGTCTTCGGCAACTTCACTCGTTTGGTCCTAGGTGGCAGCACCTGGGGGGCCAGACATGCCCGTTTCTTTCACCCATGGCAATTCGGAGGAATGCGACAAAGGGCATTCAAGAATTGCTACAGCGCACCCGTCCCGAGCGGCAACCAGGCGTCCAGGTGGGCGCCTTTATCACCTCCGGGTTTCAGCTCGAGTCGCCCTCCGACCAGCGACAACCTCGTGTCGAGCCGGGCGGTACCGGACGGAATGCCCGCGGACGTCGGGTCGTAGAGCTCGCCGTCGTTCTGGACGCCGACGTGCAGAAGGCCGTCCGACACGTCCAGGACGACCCGGACGGATGCGGCAGGACCGTGCTTGAGCGAGTTGGTGATGCCCTCCTCGACCACGCGCACGGCGAGCAGGCGCTCGCTGACCGTGAGCGAGCCGCTCTCGGGGTCGTCGAGCTTGCGCACGGCGTCGCTGACGACGAGCTGGGTGGCGACGCTGGCCGGGATCCTGCCGAGCAGCGCACGCAGCGCCGGGACCAGGCCCAGCTCGAGGCGCTCGGGGTAGAGGAGCCGGCTCATCTCGCGCACGTCGATCTCGCGGGCCTCGTCGAGCTCGGCACGGATCCACTCCACGCTCGCGCGGCTCTCGTCGTCGAGTGCGTCCTGGTCGTGCCGGGCGAGCAGCGAGGCGAGGCGTGCGTCGACGAGCACGAGCTTCGACTGGAGCGTGCCGTGCAGCCCCTCGGCGACCGCCCGGCGCACCCGGATCTCCTCCTGCTCGAGCGCCTTGACGGCCACCTCGATGTGCACGGCGTCGCGGGTCCCCGCGCGGATCCGGTCCCGCATCGCGCGGCGCGAGACCATGGCCCACATCCCGATCAGGCCGGAGATCGTGCCCATGAGGAAGCCGCTGAACAGCTCGGCGTCGCGCACAGCACCCTCGGGGTCGGCGTAGATGCCGAGGGCGAGCTGCGTGCCGTACCGGGCGGCCGCGCCGACGCAGGCCGACACGACGACCGCACCGAGCACCAGGATGACGCCGCGCGCGCGGTGGGCCCGGACGAGCGCGAGCGCCCCGACCAGGGCGAGGACGCCGACGACGTTCGCGGCGATCCGGCTCCACACGGGCGCGACGGTCCAGTTGGTCACGTAGACCGAGTAGACGTAGGTGGACTGCAGCGCGGCACCGAACCCGTAGCCGAGCGCGATGCCGGCGGTCCCGCGCAGGAGCGTGCGACGGTCCCGTCGCTCGTCGTCGAGGCGCACGGCTACGGCCGCTGCCGAGTCCGCCGACGGCATCGTCATCTGCGCTCCTTCGTCCGTCGCGGGCGGTGCCACCGCGGGAATCCACCGATTTCGTCCGGTCCGACCGGGCGCGTGGGCGCACAACCGAGCGGTTCCCGACGATACTGGTGCCGATGAGCACACCCAGCCACCAACCGATCCGCGTCGCCGTCGTCGAGGACCAGCCGCTGTTCCGATCGATGCTCGAGCACACCCTGGCATCCACGCTCGGGCTCGACGTCGTCGTCGCGATCGGCACGGCCACCGAGGCCGCCCGGATGATCAGGCCGGGGCTGGTCGACGTCGTGATCCTCGACATCGACCTCCCCGACGGCAACGGCATCGCGCTGGGTGTCACGCTCCGCCGTCGCATGCCCGGGCTGGGCATCCTGCTGCTCTCCGCGCACGACGCCATGGACCTGCTCCTGGACCTGCCCCCCGACGTCGCCGCCGGTTGGTGCTACCTGTCCAAGAACTCCTCCACCAGCGAGGAGGTCCTGATCGGCGCCGTGCGTGCGGCAGCGACCGGCGAGACGGTCCTCGACCCGGCCCTGCTCGCGCGCATGACCCCGCGCGCCGGATCGGCGGTGGCGCGCCTGACCGACCGCCAGTACGAGGTGCTCCGGCTGCTCGCGTCGGGCCTGTCGAACGCGGGCATCGGCGACCGCCTCGGCATCACGGAGAAGTCCGTACAGAACCACGTCAACGGGATGTACGCCACGCTCGGCATCGACAGCGACCCCAAGCGCAACCCGCGGGTGAGCGCGGCGCTGCGCCTGCTCGAGCAGACCGGTCCCACCAGCTGACCTGCATGTCGGCGGCATGGGCCATGATCGACGGATGGCCGAACGCCGGGGCGGCGAGCCCGCACCCCTGACCACCAGCACCGTCCGCGGCGAGGACTGGTACGCCCGCGACCTCTCCGGCGCGACGTTCTCCCGGGTCGAGTTCGTCGACCTCGACCTGACGGAGTCGTTCGGCGTCGGCGCGGCCTTCGAGGAGTGCACGTTCCGGCACGCGAAGTTCAACGCCTCGGCGCACACCGACGCGGCCTTCATCAACTGCACGTTCTCGCGGTCGACGTTCTTCGACGCCCGCTTCGAGCGCTGCAAGCTGATCGGCTCCCTGTTCGACGGCTGCACGTTCGACATCACCAAGGTCGAGGGCGGCAACTGGTCGTTCGTCGGGATGCCCGGCGCGGACCTGCACTCGGCGACGTTCACCGGCGTCAACCTGCGCGAGGCCGACCTGACCGGACTGCGCGCCCCAGGCGGCACGCTGCGCGACTGCGACCTCACGTCCGCCTGGCTGCACCTGTCGGACCTGTCGGGCTGCGACCTGCGCGGCAGTCTCCTGTCGGGCATCGACCCCGCCACCGTGAACCTCGACCGCGCGATCATCACGCTGCCGCAGGCCGTGGTGATCGTCGAGGCGATGGGGCTGGACCTGCGCGTGGAATGACGTCCTCGCCGGTGGGTGAAAACGGCATTCGGGACATTCCCGCCCCGGCGGGGCGCCGATAGCGTCGACCAGGGCCGTCCGGCCCGGCCGACCGGGGGGACCGTCATGGGACTGCTCGCCACCTTGCGGCGCAAGCCGCCGCCCGAGCCGGCTGCCGAGCAGGGGCCCGCCGTCCTGGAGCTGCGGATCCACGGCATCTCGAACACGCCGCCTGCGGGGATGCTCGAGCTGACGCCCGGGCAGGTCGAGCAGGTCGACGGCGACGAGCTCGGCTCCTTCTGGGTACCGACCGAGGCGGCCCAGGCGGCCGTCGCCAAGCTCCCCGCCGACGACCCCCGTCAGGTCCCGCTCGGGGTGCGACGCGAGGCGTACTCGTGGGGTGCGATGGCGCGTCTGGCGAGCGTCCCCGGGCTCGGCGCGCTCAGCGGCACGGTCGCGGGCGTGATCCGGGCGCTGTGGGTCGTCATCATCCCCTTCGGGCTCGCGAACGTCGCGTACTGGACGCTCGACCTCACGGAACCCCGCGGGAAGCGTCGCGGTTCGGCGGCCGGCGCGCTGGTCCGCCTCTTCGGCCTCGTGCTCACCCTGCTCTGGGTGGCCACCGCAGCGACGGTCTTCCTGTGGACGATCGCTGCCCAGTGCTACGGCCCGATGACGGCCGAACCGGTCGCGCACGTGCAGGTGTGCGCCGCCATGCCCTCGTTCCTCGACTCGTGGGCGCGGTGGGACGCCGGACCGCGCACCGCGGTGCTCGCGCTGCTCGCGGCGCTCGCCGTCCTCGCGCTCGGCGCCGTCGGCTCGACCGGGAACGTGCGCTACGAGAGCCGGCGCTCGATCACGAACGCCACCGGTGGGACGAGCGACCTCACCGAGAAGGCCAACGCGGGCCGCTGGCCGGTCCTGGCCCGGCACGGGTTCTGGGCGCACGCCAAGCAGTCGAGCGCGCTGTGGCTCAACCACCTCACGGCCGCGTTCGCCCTGCTGACGTTCGTGCTCGCCTGGCACTACCTCTACTACGCCACGCCCCAGTGCTGGTTCGGCCAGGACTTCGGGACCAACGGCTGCCTCGACCCGGCCGCCTGGCAGTCGCAGGACGGGTCGACGCGCTGGGCCGTCCTGGTCGTGGTGGCGGCGCTCCTGCTGCTCGTGGCCGCGCTCCGCGTCGCGATGCTCCGGATCGACCCCGCCGGCATCGACCGCCGGACCATGCACGAGGAGCCGCCGCCCGTCCGCCGCGGGCCGGACGTGGTCGCGCTGCTGATCTCGGTCGTGGTGTTCGCCGCGTGCGAGCTGTTCGTCGCCGGCACGGGCGATCAGGCCGTCACGCCCGACCTGTCCGCCGACCAGCTGCCGGCGACGGGGACCGTGCCGTTCGTCGGGCTGGACGCGGTCCCGACCGTGCTCGTCGGCATCCTCGTGGTGCTGTGCCTGGTCGCGGTGGGGCTGCGCGGACGCCTGCCTGCCTTCGTGTGGGGGTCACTGACGGCGGTCGCCGCCCTCGCGTCGGTCGCCGCCGTGTGGTGGGACGACACGACGGCGTCCCCCGTGCTGTGGGGCGTCGCGGTCGCGGCCGCCGTGATCCTGGTCGTGGTGGCGCTCGTCGCGAACTCGCGCCAGCCGAACCGCGCGCTCATCGGCTTCGGCGGGCACGCGCCGTTCGTGTTCCTGAGCATCGCCGCGGGAGCGGCGATGGTGCTCAGCGCCGCGCTCGTCGCCGGCGTCACCGCCTGGCTCGAACGGCCCGGGGCACCCGAGAACGTCGCGCTGGACAAGGACGTGCAGGCCGCCCTCGATGCGGCGGACACGCTGCGGCGGCCCGTCCAGATCACGCTGACCGACGCCGTGCACCTCACACCCTCGGCCGCCTACCGCGACTTCGCGATCGTCAGCGTGCTCGGCCTCGCGGTCCTCGCGCTCTTCATCGTGGTCATGCTCCTGCGCGCGGCCGTCCTGCGGCGCATCCCTGTGCCGGACGTGCCCGGCGGCCAGAGCACGGTGGACGGCGCGCTCCAGGCGAGCCGGCACAACGCCGCCCTGGCGCACCGCGCCGAACGCGTGGTCGGCACCCTCGGCACGATCTTCTGGTTCGCGATCGCGGCGTCGCTCGTGCTGCGCGGGTTCCGGGACCAGCTCCAGGAGGACGGCGGGCAGCTCTGGTCGTTCATGACCGCCTGGGCCGGACCCGCGATCGGCCTCGCCGCGGGCCTGCTCTTCACCAGCGTCGTGCTCGCGGGCTCGAAGAAGTCGCTGACCCGGCCGTGGGGGCTGCTCTGGGACCTGATGTGCTTCCTTCCCCGGGCAGCCCACCCGTTCGCACCGCCCTGCTACGCGGAGCGCGCCGTCCCGGAGCTGCGCTCGCGCATCGACAGCTGGCTCGGCGGGCTCGACGTCGCGGAGAAGGACCGCGCGTCCCTGCCGCCGCGGTCGGTCGTCCTGTCCGCGCACAGCCTCGGTGCCGTCCTGGCGGTCGGCGCGCTCTTCGCGCGGTGGGACGCGGTCGACGGGTCGGGCCCGACCGACCGCCGCGTCGCCCTGCTCACCTACGGCACCCAGCTGCGGCCCCTGTTCGGCCGGTTCTTCCCGGAGCTCCTGGGGCCAGGTGCTCTCGGCACGCACGCCATCCGGGCGCCCCGCGTCTGGGCCGCCGACCCGTGGACCCTCGCGCCGCCGACCCCCGCGCCGCCCGGTCTGACCGTCGTCGACTCCCTGACCACGCCCGGCAACGGCGACCTGCGCTGGCGCAGCCTGTGGCGACGGACCGACTACATCGGCTTCCCCGTCGACGACTACGTCGGCTCCCCCATCGACCGGCCGGCGCAGGAGGAGGACACCACGACCTACCTGTTCTCGATCGGGACGCACCTGAACTACCCACGGGCGCCGCAGTACCGCGAGCAGCTCGACGAGCTGGTGGCGATGCTGAAGCGTCCGTGATCTGGGAGCCCCCTATCGGATTCGAACCGATGACCCCCTGTTTACAAGACAGGTGCTCTGGCCAACTGAGCTAAGGAGGCGGGCAGCGACAAGAGTACCGAGGACTGCGGCCCGGCCCGCACCGCCGCCTACGGCGTGAGAGGACGGAGCGCGTCGGCGACCGGGGGGCGTGGCGACGAAGCCACGGTCGTGACGTCGTTCAGGTGCCCGATCGCGACGCAGGCGATGATGACGTCGCCCGGCTCGAGGTCGAAACGCTCGCGGAAGCGCCGATCGATGTCTGGCCCCTTGCTCCAGTTGAGGCACACGGTGCCGAGGCGACGCACGTGCAGACCCAGCAGGAACGACATGAGGAACATCCCGCCGTCGGTCCACGCCTGCATCCGCTCACCGGGGCCCCAGAAGTTGCGCAGGGACGCCGTCACCACCGCGACGCACGGGACGTTCTCGGCGAAGCCTCGGGCGCCGCCCTGGATGGCCAGCGCATCCCGGATCGCATCCGGGTCCTGCGTGACGTACACCCGGCAGAACTGGCGGTTGCAGACAGCCGGGCTCGACTGGGCGGCGCGCACCGCGAACTCGAGGTCCTCCTGCGCTACTGCTCCAGCCGCGAAGTGGCGCACGGACCGCCGGGTGGTGAAGAAGTCGAGGTCGACCGACCCGACCGCGGAGTCCAGGTGCGACAGGTGGAGCTCGCGCACACCTCCGGTCATCGGCAGCCGTGCCGCGGCCTCGTCGGACAACGCGTCGAGGGGTTCGGCCGCGAGCGCCGCCGTGACGGCCGCGTCGTCCGCGTTGAACGCCTGGTAGGCCCGCAGCGCGCCCATGGCCGCCGCGGTCACCTCGTCGTCGCCGTAGCGCGCGCGGTAGGTCCGCAGGTACCCGACGAGCGCCAGGGCGTTCTTCAGGCCGTGCCCGGGCTCCGGCGCCGGCAGCGCGAGCCCCTTCTCGAGGTTGTGGTAGCGCTCGGTCACGCGGCTGGCGAGGTTCTGCCTGCTCGCGTGGGGCCCCATGGACGACGAGTACTGGAAGTACCGCTCGCGGTCGTAGCGGTAGGCCTCACGCAACCCCCTGGAGATCCTCGCGCCCTTGCGCAGGCCCACGACGCGGTCCGGGAGCACCGCCTTCGCCGCGGACTTCACCGGTCTCAGCATGCGCCTGACTGTGGACAACTGGCCTCCTCAGGACGGGGCGGGGCAGTGAGGCTCTGACCGCGGACGGCGGTCACGCCACGCTCGGAGATCATAAGGAAGCAAGCGACCCGGCCGGAGGGTGAAGTAGCCCGATCGAGACGCGCGGGCGCGCCCCCACCAGGGAGACGCGCCCGCGATCACCTCGGGTCAGGACTTGGCGGCGTTGACCGCGTCGAGCAGCGCGCCCGGCGTCTGCCAGTTCTCGAACTTCTCGCCGTTGATCAGGACCGTCGGCGTCGAGATGGCGCCCTGGTCGATCTGCAGCTGGTTCGTGCCGGCCATGACCCACGGGGCGAACGTGCGCCACGTGCCGTCGTGCGAGGTCGGGTTGTCGGACGAGCCGGTCTCGTAGGAGCCGTTCACGGTGTCGGTGAAGGAGTCGGCGACGTCCTGCGGCACGCCCAGGTCGGTGGCGATCTTGGCGATCTCCGCGTCGGTCCGGCCCGACGAGCCCTCGGCGGGCTGGTCGACGTACATCGCGCTGACGAACTCGGCGAAGTGCTCCGGGTCCTTGTCGGCGACGACGGCGGCCGCGTTGGCGGCACGCGTCGAGTAGTTGGTTCCCGAGGACTTGCTGTCGAGGAACGAGATCGGGTGGTACTCGATCGTCGTGCCACCGTCGGCCAGGATCGTGTCGATGTCGTCGCCGTTGATCTGCTCGAACTGGCCGCAGATCGGGCACATGAAGTCGAAGTAGATGCTCAGCACGACGTCGCCGTCACCGACCGTGCCGACCGCGTCGGCGCCCGTGCCGCTGACCGGGATGCCGCCGTTGTCGCCGGCGGGCGCCGGGGCGGTCACGTCGGCGAGGGCGGGCGGGATGACGTCGGCCGAGTTGCTGCCGTAGACGACCTCGGAGTTGTTCGCCTCGTTGGTCTTCTGGTTGTTGATGATCGAGAAGACGATGCCGCCGAGGGCGAGGACGGCGACGACGAGGACCGCGATGCCGATGAGGCGGTTGCGCTTGGCCTTGGCCTCCTGCGCCTTGCGCATCTCAGCGGCCTTGGCGCGGGCCTCGTCGCGCCGCACCGCCTTCGTGGGACGTGGTTCGTTCGTGGGCATGGTGCACTCCAGTGGCTGTGGGTTCGTACGGGGTCGGGTCGAGAGCGGTCAGGCCGCGACGAGCGGCGGACCGCGGCGCGCGATGCTCCCGACGAGCACCCGGGGGCGCGGCACCGACGTGCGCGCGACCGTGACGAGCGACCCGGGCCGCACGGGCGCCGAGGAGGCGTCGGCAGCGCGGCGGGGCAGGACCGAGCGGAGCAGCGCACGCGTCTGGCGGGCCGCCCGCACGAGCAGGGCCGACAGGCCGACACCGCACGCGGTCAGGAGCGCGTAGCCGACGAGCACCGGCAGCGCGACGCTGAGCAGCAGGACCGCACCGCGCGAGACGCCACCCAGGCCGTAGGCCCCCTCGGGGCAGTCGGCGACGTCCTGCAGCACGGCCAGGCGCAGGCCCAGGGACCCGAAGGCACCGCCCGTGCTCACGCAGTCGTGCAGGAGCACCCGCCCCTGCATCGCGATCCCCGCCGTGAACGCCAGGAGGGCCAGGGCGCCGGCGAGCGGCACGACCGGCCGACGGGCATGCACGAGCGCGTCGATCGCCCGTCCTCGCGCCGTCATGCCGCACAGCGTAGGGGTAGCGCCTGTGGGACGTCAGGCACGCGACTGACGGACCACCTCGACGTCGAACCCGAACGACTGCTTCCACTCGCGCGCAAGCCGGTGCCCGGCAAACCTGACGATGCCCCGCAGCCACCACTCGTCCACGTCGATCCCCCGGTGCGCGTGCTCCACCAGCAGCGGCCGGAAGCGCGCGTCGATCTCGGCGACCCGGGCACGCAGGACGGCGGTCTCGGGGAAGTCCGCCAGCTCCGGCGCACGCAGCGCGGCCTCGAGCGTGGTCCGCGACATCACCTCGTTGGCGTAGGCGAACTCGTCCTCGCGGTACCCGTGCTCGCACTCCTCCACGAAGCTCGACCACCGTTCGAGCACCGCCCCCGGGGTGTCGTCGCGCCAGAGCCCGCGACCCCGCACGAACGCGGTGAAGGCGGCGTCGAACGGGCTGGTCACTTGGCCACCTCACGCAGGAAGAACTCGTAGCCCTCGTCGGGCCGGAACCACGCGATGATCACGTCGCCGCGGTGCACGCCCAGGGTCCCGGTGCGGTGGTCGAACCGCACGAGGTCGCCGTTGCTGCGTCGTCCCTCGACGACGTCGTCGCCGGCCTGCCCGTCCCCGCCCGCCGCTCGCGCCACCCATGCTCCCGTCCCGCCGGCCCCCGGTCAGGGCCTCACCCAATGGTCTGGGACCGCCGTGCGCCAGGGCCGTTTTGCATGGCGAGACTCCCCTGCGGTGTCACGGAGCCTGCGCACGGGCGCGTAAGGGGTCAGGGCAGCGTGGGCTCGGGGAACGGGGCCCACGTGATGTCCGTGCCGGTGAGGATCAGTGTGACGAAGATCGCGGACACACCGAGCAGCACGACGATCGCGACGAGCGCTCCCTTGCGCCCCGGGGCGACGACCGCGAGCACCCGGCGCGCGCCGACGCGGGTCATCCGGGACAGCGGCCCCCACCAGACGATGCAGACGCCGATCATGAGGATGGCCGCGACGAGCAGGGTCGCGGTCCTGCCCTGCGGCTCCTGGCCGGACGGCGACCCGCCGATCGTCCAGTGCCCCTCCCCGATGAGCCACCAGGCGACGCCGAGCAGGATCACCACGACGCTGCCGGCGACGAGGAGCGACGGCACGAGCCCGAGCAGCGACCGCACCAGGTGCCAGGGACCGGTCGCGACCGCGCGCGCGTGGTCCGAGCGACGGACGCCGACACGCTCCCGGTGCGCGTGCATCGACTCGACGGTCGACCCGATGGTCCGGATCACGATGACGACGACGAGGAACGCGATCAGGGTGATGCCGGGGTAGATCGCACCCGCCGAGCCGACCAGCACCGCGAACGCGAGGAGGGTGCCCCAGCGGCGCAACGCGGGCGGGCGCACGTAGCCGGAGCCCTCCGGGCCCTCCCCCTCGGAGAGGTCCAGGTCCTCCTCGATCCAGTCGACGCCGTCCTCGTCGTCGTCCTCGAGGTCCTCGTCCTCCTCGTACTCGTCGTCCGTCCCGGCCGTCGGGTCGAACGGACGCGTGAGGCCGTCGTTGACCGGCGGCGCCGTGGAGACGACGGACCCGGCACCGGCCGCAGCGGCGGAACCGGCGCCGGCAGCCACCGCGACCGTCGGCGGCTCGGTTCCCAGGACGGTCGTCCCGACGACGTCCTGCGGGCCGAACGCAGTGGTCTCGGGGTCGTCGGCGAGCGGCTCGCCCTCGGCGACGACGAGCGTCAGCGCCGCGACGACGTCGTCCGGGCTGGTGCGCTCCTCGACGGCGGGCGCGAGGGCTCGTCGCAACGCGGACGCGGTCAGAGGGCCGAGCCCGTCGACGTCCACCTCTCCCGCACGCGCCCGGGCCAGGACGGCCTCGAGCGGGCGGGTGCCGAACGGCGGGCGGCCCGTGGCGGCGAACGCGAGGACCGCGGCCCAGCCCCAGAAGTCGGTGGCGGCGCTGGGCTCGTCGCCGTCGAGCAGCTCGGGCGCCAGGTAGCCGGGGGTCCCGATCACCAGGCCGGCCGACGTCATCCGGGAGTCGTCGGCGGCCTGCGCGATGCCGAAGTCGATGAGCACCGGTCCGTCGTCGGTGACGAGCACGTTGGAGGGCTTGAGGTCGCGGTGGATCACGCCCGCGCCGTGCACCGCCTCGAGCACGTCACGCAGGCCCTCGGCGAGGTCCAGCAGGTCCTCGGCGCCCAGCGGGCCGCGCTCGCGGACGTGCTCCTCGAGGTTGTCGCCCTGGATCAGCTCGGTGACCAGGAACGCCTCGGTCGAGTCGGCCTCGGCGTCCAGGATCGCGGCGACGCCCGGGTGCCGGAGCTTCTGCAGCGCGCTCACCTCCCGACGCAGCCGGGCCCGGGCCGTGGCGTCGGTGCCGATCTGCGTGTGCAGCAGCTTGAGCGCGACCGCGTCGCCGGCGCCGTCCACCGCGCGGTAGACCGTCCCCATGCCACCTTGACCGAGCGGCGCGACGACGGTGTATCCGCCGATCTCCGACCCCGGTGTCAGTCCGATCCGCTCCATCCGTGCACGGTACGGCGACGGCGAGCCGTGAGCATGGCGGCGCTCCGTACCGCACGCCGGCGTGCCGCCCGATAAGGTCGTGCGGAATCCCGAGGAGTTGATCAGGTGCCTTCCGACGTGCCCGGCTACGACTTCGTCGTCGTCGCCAACCGGCTCCCGGTCGACGTCTCGCTCGACGACGACGGCGAACCGACCTGGACCCGCTCGCCGGGGGGTCTGGTCACCGCGCTCGCACCCGTCATGGCGTCCACGTCGGGCGCCTGGGTGGGCTGGGGCGGCGCGCCCGACCTCGAGCTCGACCCCTTCGACGTGGACGGGACCGAGCTGATCCCGGTCGTCCTCACCGAGGACGACATCGAGCAGTTCTACGAGGGCTTCTCCAACGACACCCTCTGGCCGCTCTACCACGACGTCATCGCGCCCCCGCAGTTCCACCGGCAGTGGTGGGACGTGTACCAGCGGGTCAACCGACGGTTCGCCCAGGCCGCCGCGGACCAGGCCGCCGACGGCGCCACCGTCTGGGTGCACGACTACCAGCTGCAGCTCGTCCCGAAGATGCTGCGCGAGCTGCGTCCGGACCTGCGCATCGGCTACTTCCACCACATCCCGTTCCCTGCGCTCGAGATCTTCGCGCAGCTGCCGTGGCGCAAGCAGGTGGTCGAGGGGCTGCTCGGCGCGGACCTCGTCGGCTTCCAGCGGGGCGGCGACGCCGCGAACTTCGTGCGCGTGGTCCGTCGGTACACGGACCTGACCACGCGTGGGCAGGTGATCACGCTCAACGACGCCGACGGCCGCGTGGACCGGCACGTGCGCGCGGCCGCGTTCCCCATCTCGATCGACTCCCACGCGTTCGACGACCTGGCGCGCACCGACGAGGTCCAGGAGCGCGCCAAGCAGATCCGCCACGAGCTGGGCGACCCGGAGTTCCTGCTGCTCGGCGTCGACCGGCTCGACTACACCAAGGGCATCCGGCACCGCATCAAGGCGTACGGCGAGCTGCTCGCGGAGGACCGGCTGTCCCCGCACAGCACCACGCTCGTGCAGGTGGCCAGCCCGAGCCGGGAGAACGTGGGTGCGTACCAGCAGCTGCGCGACGACGTGGAGCTGCTCGTGGGCCGCATCAACGGGGACTACGGGCAGGTGGGCCACGCGCCCGTGCAGTACCTGCACCAGTCGTTCCCCATGGAGGAGATGGCGGCGCTCTACCTGGCCGCCGACGTCATGCTCGTCACCGCCCTGCGCGACGGCATGAACCTCGTGGCCAAGGAGTACGTGGCGGCCCGTTCCGACGATCGCGGCGCCCTGGTCCTCTCGGAGTTCACGGGGGCCGCCGACGAGCTGAGCGGTGCCGTCCTGGTCAACCCGCACGACATCGACGGCATGAAGGACGCCATCTGGTACGCCGTGCACATGGACGCCCGCGACTCGCGCAAGCGGATGCGCAGCCTGCGCCGCCGGGTGCTCGGGCACGACGTCGTGGCGTGGTCGCAGGACTTCCTCGCTGCTCTCAACGCGGTGCCGATCGGAGGCCCGCATGCCGCTGGATGACGTTCTTCAGGAGCTGGCCGCCGCCGACGGTCGCCGGCCCGTGCTCGTCGCGCTCGACTTCGACGGGACGCTCGCGCCGTTGCAGGACGACCCGTCGGCGTCGCGGATCCTGCCCGCGGGCGTCGAGGCGCTGGCCCGGCTCGCCGCGTCGGACGGGATCTCGCTCGCGCTGGTGTCCGGACGCTCCATGGCGGACCTGCACACGCTCGCCGAGGTGCCCGCGGGCACGTTCCTGATCGGCAGCCACGGCGCCGAGCGGGCGCGGGTCACCACGTTCGGGCTCGACCGCGACGTCGTCCAGCTGTCCGACGAGCAGGCCGACCGGCTGGCGACCCTGGGCGCGCAGGCGCTGCGGATCGCGCGCGGCCGCGACGGCGTGTGGGTGGAGACCAAGCCGACGGCGGTCGTCGTGCACACGCGGCTGGCCGAGAGCGCCGTGGCCGGTCCGGCCGAGGACGAGGCGATCGCGCTCGGCGAGGAGCTGGGCACGGGCGTGCTGCACGGCAAGGACGTCGTGGAGATCTCGGTGCTGCGCGCCAGCAAGGGCGAGGCGCTGGTCGCGCTCCGCGACGAGCTCGGCGCTGCCGTCGTGCTCTACGCGGGCGACGACGTCACCGACGAGCACGCCTTCGAGGCCCTGGGTCCGGACGACGTCACGGTCAAGGTGGGCGACGGGACGACGGTCGCGCGCTTCCGCGTCCAGACCCCCGAGCAGCTCGTCGCGGCGCTCGGGTCCTTCGCCGACGCCCTCTGACGCCGGGGCGCTGGCCCCGGACAGGACCGAGGCGTACCGTCCGCCCCATGACCGGCCGGATGCGCGAGGTCGAGCTCGTCGACGAGATCGACGTCCACGTCACGGCAGCGCCCTCCGACGGCTCGGCTCCGGGGCCGCGTTCGTGGCCTCGTCGGCACGCGCTCTGGCTGGTACCCGTCGCCGTCGTGGCCGTCCTGGGCCTCGTCGGCGCGCAGTCCGTCCTCGACGCCCGCGAGCGCAGCCGGATCGCCGCGCTCGCCGACGTCCCCGGCGTCATCCCGCCCACCGGTCCCGACATCGGCGTGATCTGGCGGGCCCCGCCCGAGCTCGGCACCGTCATGCAGGGCGGGTCGATGGTGCACGGTCTGATGGTGGGCGGCGCCACGGACGACGACGGCGGCGTGCGCGTCGTCGCCCTCGACCCGGACACGGGCGAGACCCGGTGGACCACCCCGGTGTCGCTGCCCGTCCCGAACCCGCAGCCGGACGGCACGCAGCCGAGCACGTGGGTCAGCTGCAGCGAGATCCCCCGCGACGACGGACCGCTGGCCGCCTGCCTGTCGCAGCAGTACGGCGAGAACGTCGTCGGCCTGCCCGACACCACGATCTGGGTGCTCGACCCCTCCGACGGGCACGTGCTGTCCACGCGCTCGATCGCCGGGACGTCGGGCGTGACGTTCACGAAGGACGCGATCGTGGTCGCGACGCGGGTCGACGACGCGGGCGAGCCGGCCCGCGACGACGCCAGCTCGGTCCGGTGGAAGGTGGTGGCCGCGGACGCCCGCGACGGCACGCAGCAGTGGACCTGGACGACGCCCCCGGTCGACGTCCTGGGCCGCGAGGACGGGCCGTCGGCGGCGAACGCGTCGGGCGGTGCCTACATGTCGACGTTCGGCGACCAGGTGGTGCTCAGCGTCGACACCGACGCGTGGATCCTCGACGACGACGGCACGCTCGTTCGCGACGTCCCGCTCGAGTCCGGCTCGTGGCTCCAGGGCGCTCGGGCCGGGGCGTACGTGCTGAGCACCTATTCGTCGAGCAACCGGTACTCCGGGAAGCTGCTGCTCGCCGACGGGACCGAGGTCCCGATGGACCAGACCGCGGCCTGGCTCCCCGTCGACGACGGCTCCGCGCCCGGTGTGGTGCTGACGGTCGGCGACGGCCCGTCCGGGGTTCTCGGTATCAGCGGGCGCGACGCCAAGACCGGACAGACCTTGTGGCACAAGGACGACGCCGTCACCACCGCGCTGCTGCTCGACGGCGTCGTGTACGTGCTGGCGTTCAGCGACCTCAGCGCCGTCGACGCCCGGACCGGCGAGGTGCGCTGGACCACCAAGCTCGACGTCGGACCCTCCCAGCTCTCGACCGACGGCCGGTACCTGCTGGTGCCCGGCCTGCGGATCACCCTGGAGGCGTACTCGCTCGCGGACGGGCAGCTCGCGTGGACGGCGGACCTGCACGACGCCGTCACCGACGGTCGCTCGACGCTGGTCCCGCAGGGGTTCCAGTCGACCGGCCGCGACCCCCGGCTGTTCGTGTGGATGACCGACGGCGCGGTCGCCGTCCTGGGATGACGTCGCCGCCATGAGCGAGAGCCAGCGCCTCCATCTCGGCGGCCACCGACAGGTCCTCGAGATCGACGAGGGCGAGCCCGTCACGACCTCGGACGTCGTCGGCGCCCGGCGCGACTGGATCCGGCGGCGCGCACCCTGGCTGGCCGTCGCGGCCGTGCTCGCCGTGCTCGCCCTGGTCGGCGCGCAGACGCTGTTCGACGTCCGCGCGCGCGACCGGCTGGCGTACCTGGCCAGCGTGCCCGGCGTCCTGCAGGCGCTCCCCGAGCACGTCTCCACGCTCTGGGGCTGGACGCCCGCCGACGCGGTGACCCTCGTGGCCGACGACACCGCCGGCCGGTGGACGATCGGCACCCGCTACCGCCAGGGCGCCGTCGAGCTGCGCGGCATCGACCCGGACACCGGCGCACACCTGTGGTCCACGCCGTTCCCGATCGACGACGCGCTGCCGCCGGAGGCCCGCGGCACGTTCCCGTCCGTCTGGGTGCGGTGCGCGACCCTCCCGGCCGAACGCGCGGTCTGCGGCGCGGACCTCGCCGGCCCGGGGCAGGTCGTCGGCACGCCGCTCATGGTCCTCGACCCCAACGACGGCTCGGTGATCTCCCGTCGGATCCTGCCCGCCGGGACGCTCTGGGCCGCCAGCGACGGCCTCGTGGTGGTCGCGCGCCCGGTCGCCGACGACAGCACCCACACCCACTGGGACGTCCGCGCCACCGACCCGGGCACCGGCGCGCGCGTCTGGAGCGACAGCACGCCGTCGGTCGCGGCCTCGGAGCCCCTGCGCATCGGCAGCACCACGATCGACAGCGAGACCACGCTGAGCGCCGACGCCGACCGGGTCCTGCTCGCCGGCGACGGGCACGCGTGGCTGTGGTCGCCCGACGGGGAGCCGCTGACCCCGCACTCGGTCGGACCCAAGGGCTGGACCGAGCTCGGGCGCTCCGACACCCTCGCCTGGACGCCGTTCCAGAGCCTGGCCCACCCGGCGGGCGTGCTGGTCACCGATCGCGGCAAGCACGTCGCCGTGGACGGCTCGCAGGCCGACCTCGCGGTCGACGACGGGAGCGCGCGCAACGTCGTCCTGCTGCGCAACGGTCAGGGCGGCTCCGTCGTGGTCGCGCGCGACGCGACGACCGGCCGGGAGCTGTGGCGGGCCGAAGGGACCACGGGCCCATTGATGGTGCTCGACGGCGCTGTGGTGACGGCAGGCTCCACCTCGGTGGTCTCCCGCGACGCACGGTCCGGCGACGAGCGCTGGCGCGCCCACGTCGACGCGACGCCCGTCTACCTGGGCGCCGACCCCCTGCACGTCGTCGTCCTCACCGACGACCTCCAGCTGCGCACTCTCGACCTCGTCGACGGACGGACGGCCGGCACCGCCGACGTCCGCTCGCTGCTGGGCGGCGGCTACGCCACCCTCGACGACGCGGAGGAGCACGGCGGGCGGCTGCTGCTCACGTTCCGCGACGGCTCCGGCCTGGCACTCGGGTGAAGGTGGTGTGAGAGCCACCCGCACGTGTGGTGCACGTCACGCCCGATTGCGGTGGTTCCGGCGTGGTGTGGCAAGATGACCGCGGGTCGCCGATGTACACCCTGCATCCGGCCCGTGTCATCGAGGACACCTTTGACACTCTTCACAACGGATCGTCCGGCACGTACCTGCCGGTGAAGGGATTGATCAGTCATGGCAACGGTCACTTTCGACAAGGCTTCCCGGATCTACCCGGGGACCGAGCGCCCCGCGGTCGACGCGCTCGACCTGCACATCGAGGACGGCGAGTTCCTCGTCCTCGTCGGCCCCTCCGGCTGTGGTAAGTCCACCTCGCTCCGCATGCTCGCGGGCCTCGAGGACGTCAACTCCGGCCGCATCCTCATCGGCGACCGCGACGTCACGGACGTCCAGCCGAAGGACCGCGACATCGCGATGGTGTTCCAGAACTACGCGCTGTACCCGCACATGACGGTGGCGGACAACATGGGCTTCGCGCTCAAGATCGCCGGCACCCCGAAGGCGGACATCCGCCAGCGCGTCGAGGAGGCTGCCAAGATCCTCGACCTGTCGCAGTACCTCGACCGCAAGCCGAAGGCCCTCTCCGGTGGCCAGCGTCAGCGTGTCGCCATGGGCCGCGCCATCGTGCGTTCGCCCCAGGTGTTCCTCATGGACGAGCCGCTCTCGAACCTCGACGCCAAGCTCCGCGTCCAGACCCGTACGCAGATCGCGTCGCTGCAGCGTCGTCTCGGTGTCACCACCGTCTACGTCACGCACGACCAGACCGAGGCCCTGACCATGGGCGACCGCATCGCGGTCCTCAAGGACGGCCTCCTGCAGCAGGTCGGCACGCCGCGCGACATGTACGACACCCCGGCCAACGTCTTCGTCGCCGGCTTCATCGGCTCGCCGGCCATGAACATCGGCACGTTCCCGGTGCTCGACGGCAACGCCAACCTGGGCCGGACCGCCGTTCCGATCCCCCGTGACGCCATCGGCCAGCTGACCGAGGACGACAAGAACCACATCACCGTCGGCTTCCGCCCCGAGTCCGTGGACGTCGTGCCCTCCGGCACCCCCGGCGGCATCCCGGTCATCGTGAACATCGTCGAGGAGCTCGGCTCCGACGCGTTCGTCTACGGCTCGCTGACCAACGAGTTCGGCCACGCCGCCGACGTGCACTCCGGTGCCGGCGACGCCCAGGTCATCGTGCGCGTCGACCCGCGCCAGGTGCCCGCCAAGGGCGAGACCATCTACATCGCGATCCGCGCGGGCGAGTCCCACCTGTTCCACGCCGGCTCGGGCGAGCGCATCGCCATCTGATCGTCTGATCGCCGAGGGGCGGTCCTGGCACTCGCCGGGGCCGTCCCTTTGGTGTTGGCACCTGCTGGGAGAATGGTCGTCATGAACGCGCTGCAGATCACCGCGGCCTCGCCGGACCCGGCGCTGCTCGACCTTCCCTGGCACCTCCCGCTCGAGGACTGGCCCGCCGAGACGCTGGCCGCCCTCCCCCGCGGCATCTCGCGGCACATCGTGCGGTTCGTGAAGATGTCCGGGCGGGTCATCGCCGTCAAGGAGATCGGCGAGACCGTCGCGTACCGCGAGTACGAGCTGCTGCGCCAGCTGCGGCGCCTGGACGTCCCCGGCGTCGAGCCCGTGGGCGTGATCACCGGCCGCTCGGACGCCTCCGGCGAACGCCTCGAGGCCTGCCTCATCACGCAGCACCTCTCGTTCTCGCTGCCCTACCGCGCGCTGTTCAGCCAGGTCCTGCAGCCCGACACGGCCACGCGCCTGATCGACGCCCTCGCGGTGCTCCTGGTCCGGCTGCACCTGGTCGGCTTCTACTGGGGTGACGTGTCGCTGTCCAACACCCTGTTCCGACGAGACGCCGAGACCTTCGCCGCGTACCTCGTCGACGCCGAGACGGGCGACCTGCACGACCGCCTCACCGACGGCCAGCGCGGGTACGACCTCGAGATCGCCCGCGTGAACATCATCGGTGAGCTCATGGACCTGCAGGCGGGCGAGTTCCTCGAGGAGGACGTCGACGCCGTCGCCATCGGGGACGCCCTCGCCGAGCGGTACGAGGAGCTGTGGCGTGCCCTGACCGAGCCCGAGACGTTCGGCTACGGCGACCGCTGGCGCGTGCAGGCCCGCATCGACCGCCTCAACGACCTGGGCTTCGACGTCGGCGAGCTCGACATCACCACCGACGTCGACGGCACGCGCGTGGTCATCCAGCCGAAGGTCGTCGACGCCGGGCACCACTCCCGCCGCCTGATGCGCCTCACCGGCCTGGACGTGCAGGAGAACCAGGCCCGCCGGCTCCTGAACGACCTCGACGAGTACAGGGCCGCCACCGACCGGCAGCGCGAGGACGAGTCGTTCGTCGCCCACGACTGGCTCACCGACGTGTTCGAGCCCGCCGTCCGCGCCGTCCCCCGCGACCTGCGCGGCAAGCTCGAGCCCGCGCAGATCTACCACGAGCTGCTCGACCACCGGTGGTACCTGTCCGAGCAGGCCGGCCACGACGTGTCCATGAAGAAGGCCGTGAAGAGCTACCTCAAGGACATCCTGCCCAACCGTCCCGACGAGCAGGCGATCCTCGGCGTGCAGGCGGGCGAGATCCCCGAGACAGGCATGATCCCCCGCATCGACGACCCGCTCCTGGGCTGACCGGGCCACCGCCCGCCACCTGCCCTCCGAGGCGGGTCGGAGCCGCCGACGGCGCCCGCGGGACGCGACGGCGCCCCGTGCGTGTGGCGCCGTCGCGTCTACCGGGCGCCGTCAGCGCGCCCTGTGGACGCGACGCGATACGCATCCGAGCGCGGTGACAGGCTCGTGCGGTGGACCGAGCGGACGAGCTGGACGGGTTGGTCGGTCGTGGGGTGTTCACGACACAGGACGCCCTGGCCGTAGGGCTCACCCACGGTCGGCTCGCGCACGAGGTCGCCCATGACGTCGTCGTCAGGGTCCGCCGCGGCTGCTACGTCGGCGCAGCCCGCTGGCGGTCGGCGGCACCGGGCGAGCGGCATCTCCTTCGCGTCCGCGCGGCGGCCCAGGAGATGCCCGGCGCGGTGTTCTCGCACGCGTCGGCGGCGGCAGTCTGGGGCCTCCCGCGGGTCGGCGCCTGGCCGTCGTCGATCGAGGTCGCGACCCAGCGACGCGGTGGCGGACGGTCGAAGCCGGGAGTCGTCCGCCGCGACTCGACGAACGAGGTGCCCGCCGTCCAGGTCGACGGGCTGCTGGTCACCGGGCCGGCCAGGACGGTCGTCGACCTCGCGCGGACCTCCACGTTCGTGACCGGTCTCGCTGCCGCCGACCACGCCCTGCACCACCAGCTCACCACCCACGCCGATCTCGCGGCAGCGCTCGACGAGCTCGGCACCAGGCGCGGAGCTCGAGCGGCGCGGCGGGTCCTCGAGCACGCGTCGGGGTTGGCCGAGTCGGCGGGCGAGTCCCTGAGCCGCGGCCGGATGATCGAGATCGGCATCCCGCTCCCGACTCTTCAGCAGCCGCTGAAGGACGTTCGAGGTCCCGTCGGACGGGTGGACTTCTGGTGGCGCCACCTGCGCCTGATCGGAGAGTTCGACGGGCGGATCAAGTACCGCGTCGACGGCGTCGAGGACCGCCGAGCACTCGAGGAGCGGCTCTGGGCCGAGAAGCTCCGGGAGGATCGACTACGCGCGGGCGGCGCGAGGATGGTCCGCTGGACCTGGGACGTCGCACTCGACCGCAACCGCTTCGCCGCCCACCTGGCCACGGCCGGCCTGACGGCCACCCGCTGAAGCGCACCCGCCGACGGCGCCCCGGGCCTGCGACGGCGCCCCGTGTGGCTGGCGCTGTCGCGCATTTCGGGCGCCGTCGGCGATTCCGGCGGGCCTGCGGCCGTGCGGCACGTCCGCGGCGGGCCAGCGGCGGTGCGGCCGCCGACTGCGGCGTCAGACCGCGCGCTGGCGGGCGACCTCGTAGAGGGCGATACCCGCGGCGACGCCGGCGTTGAGCGACTCGACCGCGGACGTGATCGGGATCGAGGCGATGGCGTCGCACTGCTCGCGCACCAGGCGGGACAGGCCGTTGCCCTCGGAGCCGACGACGAGCACGAGCGGGTCGGTCGCGTAGGGCAGCTCGGTGATCGTGGTGTCGCCGCCGCCGTCCAGCCCGACGACGAACACGCCGGCCTGCTTGAGCCCCTGCAGGGTGCGCACCAGGTTGGTCACGCGGGCGACCGGCACGCGTGCCGCGGCACCGGCGGAGACCTTCCACGCGGACGCGGTGACGCCGGCGGCACGCCGCTCGGGCACCAGCACGCCGTGCGCTCCGAACGCGCCCGCGGACCGCAGGACCGCGCCGAGGTTGCGCGGGTCGGTCACGCCGTCGAGCGCGACGATCAGCGCCGCACGGTCCGACTCCGCGGCCGCGTCGAGCAGGTCGTCGTCGTCGGCGTACTCGTAGGGGGGGACCTGGATGGCGACGCCCTGGTGGACGGAGCCGTCGGTCAGGCGGTCGAGCTCGGAGCGGCTGACCTCGAGCAGCGGGTAGTTCGAGTTGCCGGCCGCGGCGATGATCTCGCGCGTGCGGTCGTCGGCCTCCAGGCGCGAGGCGATGTACACCGTCGACACCGGGATGCCCGCGCGCAGCGCCTCGACCACGCTGTTGCGGCCGGACACGATCTCGTGGGTCGAGCTCTTGCGCCCGCCCTTGGAGCCGGCCGCGCTGCGCGACGCCCCCGCCGCCTGCCGCCCGGAGGTCCCGCGCGTCCCGGCGACCGCGCGGCGCTCGGCCGCGATCTTCGCCTTGTGCGCCGGGTGGTACTCGCGGTCCTCGGCCTTGGGCGTCGGGCCGCGACCCTCGAGCGAGCGGCGGTTCTTGCCGCCGGTGCCTGCGCTCGCGGTCTTCTTGGATCCTGCCTTGCGGGTGGCCCCGCGGCGGGAGGAGTTGCCAGCCATGCTGTGTTCCTTTGTTCTGAAGCGTGTGGGGTCCGGCTGGTGTCAGCCGTCGACGTCGGTGCGCGCGGCCAGAGACCAGCGCGCCCCGGAAGATGAGTCCTCGACGACGACCCCGGCCGCGGCGAGGCGGTCCCGGATCGCGTCGGACGTGGCGAAGTCGCGGGCGGCGCGGGCCTGCGCGCGGGCCTCGAGCTCGGAGGCGACCACCGACTCCAGGGCGTGCACGTAGCGCTCGTCGCCCGTCGTGGCACGCCAGTGCTCGCCGGCCGGGTCGAGGCCGAGCACGTCGAGCATCGCGCGGAGCACGACCATCGACTCGCGGGCCTCGGCGGCGTCCCCGCGCGCGAGCGCGGAGTTGCCGGTGCGCAGGTGCTCGTGCACGACCGCGAGCGCGGCCGGGACGTTGAGGTCGTCGTCCATCGCGGCGACGAAGTCGTCGGGCAGCTTCGCGGACGCCACCTCGGCGTCGTCGGCCACACCGACCTTCTCGGCGGCCCGCTCGACGAACCCCGCGAGCCGGTCCCACGTCGCCTCGGCCTCGCGCAGGGTGTCGTCGGACCACTCGAGCATGGAGCTGTACTGGACGGCGGTCATCGCGTACCGCAGGACCGACGCGCGCTCCTTGGCCAGCACCGCGGTGACCAGCAGGCCGTTGCCGAGCGACTTGCTCATCTTGGCGCCGCCCTGCGTGACCCAGCCGTTGTGCAGCCAGTACCGCGCGAACCCGTACCCGGCCGCGCGCGACTGCGCCTGCTCGTTCTCGTGGTGCGGGAACCGCAGGTCCAGGCCGCCGCCGTGGATGTCGAACGTCTCGCCCAGGTAGCGCTGCGCCATGGCGGAGCACTCCAGGTGCCAGCCCGGCCGGCCGCGGCCGAACGGGGTGTCCCAGCTCGCCGTGTCGGGCTCCCCCGGCTTCGCGGCCTTCCAGAGGGCGAAGTCGCGTGGGTCGCGCTTGGCGTCGTCGTCGACCGTGCCGTCCGGCGCCGGGATCATGTCGTCCACGCGCTGGTTGGTCAGCGCGCCGTACTCGCCGTAGCTGCGGACGTCGAACCACACGTCGCCGGGGCTCGTCGTGTAGGCATGGCCCTTCTCGACGAGCCGCACCATCAGCTCGATCATCGCGGGCACGTGCCCGGTCGCCCGCGGCTCGTAGCTGGGCGGCAGGACCCCGAGGGCGTCGTAGGCCTCGCTGAACGCGCGCTCGTTGAGCATCGCCCAGGCCCACCACGCCTCGCCCGCGTCGGCGGCCTTCGCGAGGATCTTGTCGTCGATGTCGGTGACGTTGCGGATGAGCGTGACCCTGTTGCCCGACCGGCGCAGCCAGCGGACGAGCACGTCGAACGCGACGGCCGACCGCAGGTGGCCGATGTGCGGCGCCGACTGCACGGTCGCGCCACACAGGTACACGCCCACCTCGCCGGGAACGAGCGGTACGAAGTCACGCACCGTCCGGGTCGCGGTGTCGAAGAGGCGCAGGGTCACGCGGGCAAGGCTACCGGCGCAGCGCCCCGCCCCGCGCCCGCCGGGGATCCCCGACGTCCGCGTTCGTGCTCGTCGTCGGCCCGACGAGTGCGGGCCGGGGCGGTCAGCCGAAGGTGTGGGACTCGCCGCGGTACGTGGGGACTGTGGCCTCGATGGTGGTGTCCCGGACCAGGTGCACCGACTCGAAGCGCTCCATGACCTCGCCCGACTTGGCGTGCCGGAACCACACGCGGTCGCCGACGCGCAGGTCGGCACCGCCGGACAGGCGCAGCGGCGTCTGCACCTCGCCGGCGCCCTCGCGGCTGGTCAGCGACAGCCCGCCGGGCCAGACCGGGCGCGGCTGGCGGGACTTCGTCGACGGGCCGGACGCGATGTAGCCGCCACCGAACACGGTCGCGAAGCCCGCGGCGGGGATGCGGACCACGTCGAGCCCGAAGAATGCGGCAGGGCGAGGCGTGAACGACCGGTAGGAGTCGAACAGGGTGGGCACGAACAGGCCCGAGCCGGCCGTGACCTCGGTGACGGCCGGGTCGGCGGCGCTGCTCGCGACGGAGCCGGAGCCGCCGCTGTTCACCAGGGAGAGCTCGTGCCCGACGCCGTCCTGCACCGCGGCGACGACGGCGGCACGGCGGGAGGCCAGGTCCGCGATCGACAGGCGCTTGACCGCGCGGACCGCCGCGCTGGAGTCGGGCAGACCGGCCACCTGGGCCTCGTAGAACATGACGCCGACCACGTCGACGCCCGGACGAGCGGCGATCGCGCGGGCGAGCGCCCCGGCGTCGGCCGCCGAGTGCACCGGCGAGCGACGCACGCCGAGGTGCGCGGCCAGCGGTCCGATCTTGACGCGCAGCGACGCGTCGACGTCCAGGCAGAGCCGGATCGTGACGCCGTGCGCGGACGCCGAGCGGGCCGCGAGGTCCACCTGCGCGAGGTCGTCGACCATGAGCGTGACGGCGGCGACCGCGGCGGGGTCGGCCGCGAGCTTGTCCATGGCGTCGGTGTCGACGGTCGGGTAGCCCATCAGGACGTCGTCGACACCCTGCGAGACGAGCCAGAGCGCCTCCCGCAGCGAGTACGCCATGACGCCCGCGAAGCCGTCGCGGGCGAGCACGCGCTGCAGCACGGCCCGGACGCGCACGGACTTGCTGGCGACGCGGATGGGCGTGCCGGCCGCGCGCCGCACCAGGTCGGTCGCGTTGGCGTCGAGAGCATCGAGGTCGACGACTGCCAGCGGTGCGGGCAGTCCTCGGGTGGCGGTGTCGAGCCGGTCGCCCAGCTTCACGCGGGCACCTCCTCAGGCGTAGGTGGGCGTCGGGCGGCGGGCGTCGCGAACCGGCCCGCGAGGGCGGCCACGGTGACGACCAGCGCGACGGGGACGAGGAAGCCGATCCGGAACGACGTGGCGTTCCCGATCGCGCCGACCATGACGGCCCCGAGCAGCGTCCCGACGTAGTTGAAGACGTTGAGCCGGGCGATGACGGCGTCGGCGTGGTCGGGCGCGAGGGCGCCGGCCGCGGAGAAGCACAGCGGCGCGATGAGGCCGAGCCCGGCGCCGGCGACCGCGAAGCCGATCGTCGCCGCCACGACCCCGGGTGCCGTGATGACCAGGAGCAGACCGGCGGCGCCGACGAGCGACGAGACTCGGACGACGCGGACGCGGCCCCAGCGCCGCACGGCCGAGTCGCCGACGAGCCGGGACGCGAGCGTCGCGCCCAGGTACGGCGCGATGACGAGCGGCGCGACCCAGTCGGCCGCGTCGAGCGCGTCGAGCAGGTAGATGGTTCCCCAGGTCTGCGTCGCGTTGTCGACCGCGAAGTACGCGACGACGGCGACGGCCAGCACGAGCATCGGACCCCAGGGCACGTGCGCCCGCGGCGGGTCGTCGGCGCCCGCCAGGGGCGCATCCTGCGTCCGTGCCCCGTCGCGCATCGCCAGCGCCGCCGCGACCCAGGCCACCGGCGCGGCGAGCAGGAACAGCACGTGCACGGGCTCGAGCGGGAGGTCCGCTGCCACGGACGCGGCGACGGCGAACGACGCCAGGACGGCTCCCGCGGACCACGACGCGTAGAAGCCCGAGGTCAGCGGCCGGCCGTAGGCGCGCTGCACCGCGATGGCCTGCATGTTGAGCGAGGCGTCGACCATGCCGAGCGACAGCCCGTAGACGACGAACGCGACGACCACCAGGGCGAACGTGGGCACGACCGCGATGATCGGCACGATCACGCCGATCCCGACCAGACCCGCGGTGAGCGCGACGCGGCTGCCCCCGCGCCGGCTCACCGTGTCGGCGACGAAGGTTCCTGCGGCCGCGGCGAGCAGGACGCCGAGCACGGCGAGCGTGATCGCGCCGTCGTCGACGCCGTACCGCGTCTTGAACGAGTCCAGGCTCAGCAGGATCAGGAGGAGGACGAATCCCTGGGCGCCGAAGCCGAGGGACACGGCGACGCGCGCCCGGCGGTCCGGTCCGGCCGCCGCCGGGACGACAGCGCTCACGCGGGCAGTGCCTCGTCGCCGGTCGTCAGCAGCTCGTCCAGGTCGCCAGAGGGGTTGGCGACGGTCATGGAGAGCAGGAACTTGCCGAAGCCGTGCATGCCCTCGCGGGCCTTCTCCTCGTCGCCGTCGACCAGCCAGGCCAGCGAGTAGCCGTCGACGACCGCGACGACCGTGCGAGCGAGGGTCTCGAGCGGGACCGTGAAGGTCACGCCGGCTCCCTGCTCGACGCCGCGCAGGACCTGCTCCGCGGCGGCCCACTGGCCCCGGTACTGCTCGATCGCGACCTGGTTGAGCTCCGGGTGGCGCAGCGAGGAGGTCGTGAGCTCGTAGCTCAGCAGCTGCGAGCCTCTCGAGTCCTTGATGCCGTCCCAGAGCGCGTCGATGGTGCCGTCGATGATGTCCGCGACCCCGGCCTCCGGCGGGAGCTCGCCCAGGCTGCGCTGGAGGTTGGCCGACGTGATGGCGTGCGCCATCGCGCGCAGCAGCTCGTCCTTGTCCTGGAAGCAGTAGTGCACGACGCCCAACGACACGCCGGCCTCGGCCGCGACCGCCCGCACGGTGGCGGCGTCGATGCCGTCCCGGCTCGCGACCGCGAGTGCAGCCTCGATGAGCTGCTCACGTCTTTCAGCGACAGGCAAACGATTCACGAAGGTCCCCTCCCTCGAACGGCGGCCCCACCGGTTGGTGCAACACCGGCGGGTGAGGCCGACGCCTCCCCAGTGCACAGTTTCAATACCCACCGTGACGATAGTCAAGGACCGGGCGCACTTGACTTGGACAGTTGACCAATAGGACCCTCTATTCCATGGGACACCCGTCCGGCTCCGTGGCGTGGCGCAACTGGTCGCGCACCGCGTCGGCGACCCCTCAGCGCGTGGTCTACCCCGCTGACCAGGACGAACTGGTCGAAACCGTACGGAGCGGGGCAGACGAGGGTCTGCAGGTGCGGGCGGTGGGCGCCGGGCACTCTTTCACCCCCGTGGCCGCGTCGGACGGCATGCACCTGCACCTCGATCGGCTGAACGCGTTCGAGCGTGTCGCGGCCCAGATCGATGGCACGACACACGTCACGGTCGGCGCGGGCATCCGCCTCGGCGCCCTGAACGCCGAGCTGGCTGCCCGCGGCCTGGGCATGCGCAACCTCGGCGACATCGACAAGCAGTCGGTCGCCGGCGCGATCTCGACCGGCACGCACGGCACCGGCGCCCGTCTCGGGGGCCTCGCGACGCAGGTCGTCGGCGCCCGCATCGTCACGGCCAAGGGTGAGGTTCTCGAGACCTGCCCCGAGCAGAACCCCGAGCTGTTCGAGCTGGCCCGCCTCGGCCTGGGCAGCGTCGGCGTGCTCTCCGCGGTCACCCTCGAGGTCGTCCCCGCGTTCAAGCTCGAGGCCGTCGAGGAACCCTGGCCCCTGGACCGCGTGCTCGAGCGCCTCGACGGACCTGACGGACTTGTCGAGGGCAACGACCACTTCGAGTTCTACTGGTTCCCGCACACGCGCCGCACCCTCACCAAGCGCAACAACAGGGTTCCCGACGAGGTCGAGCGGCCGCTGAACCCGGTCCGCGGCTGGATCGAGGACGAGCTGATGTCGAACGGCCTGTTCGCCGCGGTCAACGCGATCGCGACGATCGCGCCGCGGACGACGGCCGGCATCAACGGCCTGTCCGCCCGCGCGCTGAGCTCGCGCCGCTTCGTCGCCCCCGCGCCCGAGGTCTTCGTCAGCCCCCGCCGCGTGCGCTTCCGCGAGATGGAGTACGCGATCCCCCGCGACCAGCTCGTCCCGGTGCTGACCGAGATCGACCGCTGGCTCGAGGCCTCGGGCGAGCGCGTCCCGTTCCCCGTCGAGATCCGGTTCGCCGCCGCCGACGACCTGTGGCTGTCCACGGCGCACGGCCGCGAGACCGCCTACATCGCCGTGCACCAGTACATCCGCCTGCCGTTCGAGACGTACTTCCGTGCGGTCGAGCAGATCGTCGCCGCCGTCGGGGGCCGTCCGCACTGGGGCAAGATGCACTGGCTCGAGGCCGACCGCCTCAGCCAGCTGTACCCCCGGTTCGCCGACGCGCAGCGAGTCCGGCAACAGGCCGACCCGGACGGCGTGTTCAGCAACCCGTACCTGTCCCGCCTCTTCGGCGCGTAAAGCCCTCACAGGGCGCACACCCTGGTCAACGGCCGCGCACGGGTGCACTCTGAGCCCGTGGCAGTCAGCAGCAGAGCCGTCGTCGCAACAGCGTTCGGCGGGCCCGAGGTCCTCCGCGTCGTCGAGGTGGACACCGCAGAACCCGGTCCCGGGAACGTCCTCATCGACGTCCGCGCCGCAGCCGTCAACGCGATCGACTGGAAGCGGTACTCGGGCGGGGGCAGCGCCGACCCCAGCCGGCTCCCGATGCGGCTCGGCTACGAGGTGTCCGGCGTCGTGAGCGCCGTCGGTCCGTCCGTCCGGTGGCTCTCGCCGGGCGACGAGGTCATCGCGTGGCGCGTCGACGGCGGCTACGCCGACCGGATCGTCGTCTCGGAGCAGGTGACCGTCCGCCGGCCGCCCAACCTCGACTGGGCTCCCGCCTCCGGTCTCCTGCTCACCGGGGCCACCGCGGTCCACACCCTGTCCGCGACCGGCACCCACGACGGCGACGTCGTCCTCGTGCACGGCGGGTCCGGGGGCGTCGGACGGATGGTCGTGCAGCTGGCCGTCCTGCGCGGCGCCCAGGTGATCGCGACCGCGTCCACGCGGCACCACGACGACCTGCGCGCGCTCGGCGCGATCCCGGTGGCCTACGGCGACGGGCTGCTCGACCGGCTGGACGACGCGGTCCGGACCACCGGGCCGATCACCGTCGCGATCGATACCGTCGGCACCGACGAGGCGCTCGACACCTCCGTCGCCGTCGTCGAGGACCGGCAGCGCGTCGCGACGATCGCGGGGTTCCGGCGGGCCGGCGAGCTGGGCATCCGGGCGCTGGGTGGGGGCCCGGGCGCCGACCCGGGGACTCTCGTCCGGGAGGCCGCCCGCGCGCAGCTGGCGGAGCTGGCGTCCGACGGGTCCCTGGACGTGCGGGTCGCGCAGACCTACGCGCTCGAGGACGCCGCCAAGGCCCACGCCGAGGGCATGACCGGCCACGCCAGCGGCAAGCTGGTCCTGCTGCCCTGACGCCGTACCGTGCCGACCGGTCAGACCGTGCGGGTCAGCACCGGGACCGGGGGCGCGGTTCCCGTGAGCTGGCGTGGGGCGTGGTCGTCGAGGCCCATCAGGCCCGCGCGCGTGGCCTCGAGGACGTCGAGCGGGACGAACCCGCGGGGGTCGTCGAACCGCTGTCCGCCCGGGGTGCCCGCCGCGCGCACGACGGGCAGCTGCTGGGTGGGAGCGTCGGCGGTCTGGGTCACGGCAGGAACGTACCTTTCGTCCGAATCGGACGCCAGCCTGCAGACCCGGACCTCACCCACCGGTCACCCGGACGCGACCCCGAACGAGCGACACCCCCTCGGAACACCCCGAACGGCCGCAGGCCCCGATCGCGACGCGTCCGCGCGCCGCTGCCGAACGGTCGCGGGGCGGGTGCGCAGGTCAGGACTCGTGCATCGTCACGCGCGACGTCGGTCAGCCCGGCGGGGCGATCTGCGCGGCGAGGGACCGGAGCTCGTGCAGGACGCGGCGGACGACGAGGCGCTCGGCGCGGTCGCGACGCAGGAGGGCGTCGATCCGGCGGCCGGCCCGCACGCCCTCCAGCGGGACGAGCCGGATCCGCCTGCTTCCGCCGAACGTGTAGCGCGGAAGGAGCGAGATGCCGTGCCCGGCGCCGACGAGCGCCTCGACGACGTGGAAGTCGTTGACCCGGTGCACGATGCGCGGCGCCGTCCCGGCCCGGCCAGCGACCTCGGTGACCAGCGAGGCGATCGGGAAGCCGACGCGCACCGAGATCCACGACGCGTCGGCCAGGTCGGTCGGGTGGACGGATGCGCGCGACGCGAGCGGGTGGTCGAGCGGCACGGCGACGTCGAGCGGCTCGCGCAGCAACGGCACCACCTGCACGCCCGGCCAGTCGGGCGCGTCCTCGGGCCGGTGGGCGACGACGATGTCGATCCGGTCGGTGAGCGCCGCGAAGTCCTCCTGGGCCACGTCCTCGTCGGTGCACTCCAGCGTGATGCCGTCGAGCAGCCCCACGCGGGTCAGCAGCCCGGGCAGGAGCAGCTCTGCGCCGCTCTGGAACGCCGACACCCTCACGATGCCCTCGGGACGCTCCCGGAAGGCGTCACAGGCCGCCTGAGCGCGTTCCAGGGCCACTGCGACGTCCACGGCGGCCGCGGCCAGAGCCTCGCCCGCGGGGGTCAGCCGGAGCCCGCGCCCGACCCGCTCGGTGAGGGGCACCCCGGCCTCGCGCTGCAGCACGGCCACCTGCTGCGACACCGCGGACGGCGTGAGGTGCAGGACGGCCGCCGCGGCGGTCACGCCGCCCTGCGACCCGACGGTGCGGAGCGTCTCGAGCGCGCGAGCATCCATGTAGGCACGCTACATCGTCGGATAAATATCTTTCGCTGGCGCTGAACAAAAGCCCGGACACACACTCGTCGCATGACCACCCGGGACCGCCTGCTCGCCGCACTGGTCGCCGTGCTCTGGGGCCTGAACTTCACCGCCATCCACCTGTCGCTGCAGCAGTTCCCGCCGTTCTTCCTCGTGGCGTTCCGGTTCGCCCTGCTCGCGGTCCCGACGCTGCTGCTGGTCCCCCGTCCGTCGGCGCCCTGGCGCTGGATCCTGCTGTACGGGACCGGGTTCGGCGTCCTGCAGTTCGTGTTCCTCTACCTGGCGATGGCCAACGGGATGCCGACGGGGCTCGCGTCGCTGGTGCTGCAGTCGTCGGCACCGTTCACGGTCGTCCTGGCGGCGACGTTCCTGCGGGAGCGGCTGACGGCCCGGCAGGGTGTCGGCATCCTGCTCGCCGTGGCGGGTCTGGGCGGCATCGCCGCGCACCGGGCAGGCCTGAACGGCGGCGCCACGCTGGTCCCGGTGCTGCTCACGCTCGCGGGCGGCCTGGGCTGGGCGATCGGCAACCTGGGCAGCCGCAAGGCCATGCAGGCCAGCCCGCACGAGCCCGTTCGTCTGCTGCTGTGGATGTCGGTCGTGCCGCCGCTGCCGATGCTGGCGCTGTCGCTGCTCATCGAGGGGCCTGCCGCGATCGGCGACTCGTTCACCGGTCTGACGAGCACCCAGGGCCTGCTCGCGCTCGCCGGGCTGGCCTACACCGTCCTCGTCGCGACCCTGTGCGGCGGCATGCTCTGGACCGGCCTGATGGGACGGCACCCGTCCAGCACCGTCGCCCCGTTCTCCATGCTCGTCCCCGTCGCCGGCATCGCCGCCTCGTGGTTCCTGCTGCGTGAGCGCACGAGCGTCATCGAGCTGGCCTGGGGCGCCCTCGTGCTGGGCGGCGTCCTGCTGGGCAGCACGCGGTCCCGGCGCAAGGCCGTCGCGACGAACGACGCGGACCAGCCGATCGCACCGCCGGCCGACGCGGAGGAGTCCGTCGCGACGACGAACCGCGCGGATCAGTCGGCCGCGACCACCAGCGCCGTGGCGATCGCCGCGACGCCCTCCCCGCGGCCGGTCAGCCCGAGCCCGTCGGTCGTCGTGGCGGACACGCTCACGGGCGCCCCGGCGGCCTCCGAGAGCGCCGCCTCGGCCTCGGCGCGGCGCTGACCGATCTTCGGCCGGTTCCCGATCACCTGCACGGCGACGTTCCCGACGACGAACCCCGCGGCGCGCACGCGCGACGCCGCCTCGGCCAGGAGGACGGCACCGGCGGCGCCGGCCCACTGCGGCTCGGACGTGCCGAAGTTCGACCCGAGGTCCCCCAGACCCGCGGCGGACAGGAGCGCGTCCGCGCAGGCGTGCGCGGCGACGTCGGCGTCGGAGTGGCCCTCCAGCGGCCGCTCCCCGGGCCACGCGAGCCCCGCGAGGTGCAGCACGGCACCCTCGGCGGGGTCGGCCGCGTAGGCGTGCACGTCGATCCCGATCCCGGTGCGGGGCAGGGCGGCGCTCATCGGTCCTCCAGCAGCAGCGTCGCCACGGCGAGATCGCGCGGCGTGGTGATCTTGGCGGCCCGCTCGTCGCCGGCGACGACCCAGACCCGTTCCCCGAGACGCTCGACCAGACCCGCGTCGTCGGACGCGGCGGTCGACTCGTCGAGGGCGTCAGAAGCGAACGTCTCGTGCGCCCGCCGCAGCAGCTCCGCCGAGAACCCCTGCGGCGTCTGCACGGCCCGCAGGTCGGCGCGCGGGACGGTCTCGAGCACGGGCTCGACCGAGCCGCCCGCCGACACCCGCTTGATCGTGTCGGTGACGGGCAGCCCGGGCACGACGGCGGCATGCCCGTCGAGGACCGCGTCGATCACGCGCGCGATCAGGGACGGCGGCGCCAGGGGGCGTGCGGCGTCGTGCACGAGCACCACGGAGAACTCCTCGGACAGCCCGTCGACGAGGGACGTCAGCGCCGCCAGCCCGGCCGCCACGGACGCCTGCCGCGTCGGCCCACCGGCGACGACCTGCACGTCCAGCCCGGTCAGGGCCTCGCGGACCGCGGACACGTGCTCAGCGGGCGCGGTGACCACCAGCGCCCGGACATGCTGATCGCCCGCCGCGCGTGCCGCCAGGAGGTTCCTGGCGGCGTGCACGACGAGCGACTGACCCCCCAGCGGCACCAGTGCCTTCGGGAGGGGATGACCCAACCTGCTACCGCTCCCGGCGGCAGTCAGGACAGCAGCGACGGTCACCTGGCGTCAGGACGCCAGGACCTCGTCGAGGATCGCTTCGGCCTTCTCCTCCTCGGTGTGCTCGGCAAGTGCGAGCTCCGAGACGAGGATCTGGCGGGCCTTGGCGAGCATGCGCTTCTCGCCCGCGGACAGGCCACGGTCGGCGTCACGGCGGGACAGGTCGCGGACGACCTCGGCCACCTTGATGACGTCGCCCGACGCGAGCTTCTCGAGGTTTGCCTTGTAGCGGCGGGACCAGTTGGTCGGCTCTTCGGTGTACGGGGCGCGGAGCACCTCGAACACGCGGTCCAGACCTTCCTGCCCGACGACGTCACGAACGCCCACCAGGTCGACGTTCTCAGCGGGGACCTCGATGGTGAGATCTCCCTGAGCGACCTTGAGCTTGAGGTAGAGCTTGTCCTCTCCGCGGATGGTCCTGGTCTTGATCTCTTCGATCAATGCCGCACCGTGGTGCGGGTAGACAACGGTCTCCCCAACAGTGAAAGTCATCTGCAGGTGTCCCCTTTCGCAGAGGGGTATCTTATCACGCGGAAATCCGGTCTTTACCGGACGTAGTACCCCGTCGCCGCAGGTCACGCGCTCGTCGTCGAGCCGACTCACAGCGCGGGCTCAGCGCCCCGCAGCCCTCGTCCCGGGCTACGCTTGCGCCACAGACCTGCTCACCCCGGCGGACGCTGCTCCGCCTGCAGTCCGACGCCACCCAGGAGTCACCGTGACCTCGCCCCGCCCCCGCACCCGCCGGTTCCGCACCGCGACCGGCCTGGCCGTCGCCGGTCTGGCCGCCGCCCTGACGCTCACGGGCTGCTCGGCCACGAACCAGATGACCACGGAGCTGGAGTACAACTCCTCCGACGGCACGGGCGGCCACATCGGCGACATCAAGGCGATCAACTTCCTGATCGCGTCCGAGGCCCAGGGCAAGCCGGGCGCCCTGCTCGGCGCGCTCCAGAACAAGGGCGGCGACGACCAGACGGTGACGATCTCGCTGGGTGACGACGACCAGACCGTCAAGGTGCCCGCGGGCAAGACCGTCCTGCTCGGCGCCCCCGGCGGCAACTCCGACACGGACGAGGAGATCGTCTTCGAGTCGGTCCCCGAGCCGCCCGGCGCGGTCGTGACGGTCACCGTCGCGACGAAGGACGCGGGCAGCGCCGACCTCGAGGTCCCCGTCGTCGACGGCACCCTGCCGGAGTACGCGGACGCGGTGCCGTCCGACAGCTGACCCGCACGACGAAGGGGGCCGGTCCATGGCGGACCGGCCCCCTTCGTCGTGCGTCGTGCTCGCTGTCAGGTCACCCGAAGCGGCCCGAGATGTAGTCCTCCGTGGCCTGCTCGCGCGGCGAGGAGAAGATGGTCGACGTCTCGTCGATCTCGACCAGGCGGCCGGGCTGCCCGGTGGCCTTGAGGTTGAAGAACGCCGTCCGGTCGGAGACCCGCGCGGCCTGCTGCATGTTGTGCGTGACGATGACGATCGTGTAGTCGTTCTTCAGCTCGGAGATCAGGTCCTCGATCGCGAGCGTGGAGATCGGGTCGAGCGCCGAGCACGGCTCGTCCATGAGCAGCACCTGGGGCTTGACCGCGATGGCGCGCGCGATGCACAGACGCTGCTGCTGCCCACCCGAGAGGCCGGAGCCGGGCCGGTTCAGACGGTCCTTGACCTCGTTCCAGAGGTTGGCGCTCTTGAGCGAGCGCTCGACCACGTCCGCGGCGTCGCTCTTGGAGATGCGCTTGTTGTTCAGCTTGATGCCCGCGAGCACGTTGTCGGCGATGGACATCGTCGGGAACGGGTTGGGGCGCTGGAACACCATGCCCACCTGCCGGCGGACCGCCACGGGGTCGACGTCGGCGCCGTAGAGGTCGATGCCGTCCATCGCGACGGACCCCTGGACGTGGGCGCCCGGGATGACCTCGTGCATGCGGTTGAGCGTGCGCAGGAAGGTGGACTTCCCGCAGCCCGACGGGCCGATGAAGGCGGTCACGGAGCGAGGCTCCACGGACATCTCCACACCGGCCACGGCGAGGAAGTCGCTGTAGTAGATGTTGAGGTCCTTGACGTCAATTCGCTGTGCCATGGTCGTCGATCTCCTTGTGGGGGCTCAGGCCCGGGTCTTGGGCGCGAACCAGCGGCTCACGCCGCGCGCCAGAAGGTTGAGCAGCATGACGAACAGGATCAGCACGAGTGCTGCGCTCCATGCCCGGTCGTAATTGATCGTCGGGATGCAGTCTTCGGCACCGGGGGCGCAGGGCACAAGGCCCGCCGCGTACTGCCGGTAGACGTACACCGGCAGCGTCATCATGTTGCCGTGGAAGGGGTCGCGGTTGATCGAGTCGGTCGCGCCCACGGTGATGAGCAGCGGGGCCGTCTCACCGATGACGCGGGCGATCGCGATCATCACGCCGGTCGTGATGCCTGCCACGGCGGTGCGGAGCACGACGCGGATGATCGTCAGCCACTTCGGCACGCCGAGCGCGAACGACGCCTCGCGCAGCTCGTTCGGGACGAGCCGCAGCATCTCCTCGGTCGAGCGGATCACGACGGGGATCATCAGCACCGACAGGGCGACGGCTCCGACGAGCCCGCTCATCGACTGCGGCCCGACCACCAGGTAGAAGAACGCGAAGGCGAACAGACCGGCGACGATCGACGGGATGCCCGTCATGACGTCGACGAAGAACGTCACCGCGCGAGCCAGGGTGCCCGACCCGTACTCGACCAGGTAGATCGACGTGATGATGCCGATCGGGACCGAGATGATCACGGTCAGCGCCGTGATGAGGATCGTGCCGAGCAGCGCGTGGTAGACGCCGCCCGCGTCCATGCCGCCGTAGACGTTCCGCATCGAGTGCGTCAGGAAGTAGAGGTCGAACCGGCCGAGGCCGTTGGTGAGCACGCTCCAGACGAGCGAGATGAGCGGGATGACCGCGAGCGCGAACGCGCCGTAGATCAGCCACTGCATGAACCGGTCCTTGCGCCGGCGCGAGCCGTCGACCCGGGTCAGGGCCTCGCGCAGCGAGGCGGCCTCGGGGGTGAGCTGTGCGGTGGCCACGTCAGTTCGCTCCCGAGAAGTCCTTGTTCCGCGCGATGATCGCGCGGGCTGCCAGGTTGACCAGCAGCGTGATGACGAAGAGCGCCAGACCGGTCGCGATCAGAGTCGACCGCCCGATGTCGTTGGCGTCGTTGAACCTCGCCGCGATGTTCCCCGCGATCGTCTGCTGCTGGCTCGCGACGAGCAGCTTGAACGAGTAGAGCAGCCCCGGCGACAGGATCATCAGGACGGCCATGGTCTCGCCGAGCGCGCGGCCGAGGCCGAGCATCGCGGCGGACGTGACGCCCGAGCGACCGAACGGCAGGACGGCCATCCGGACGAGCTCCCATCGAGTGGCGCCGAGCGCGAGCGCGGCCTCCTCGTGCAGGCGCGGGGTCTGCAGGAAGACCTCGCGGCTCACGGCCGTGATGATCGGCAGGATCATCACCGCGAGCACGATCGAGGTGGTCATCAGCACGCGCGGCGGGTTCGACGCGTTGCCCTGGGCGTCGCCGGCGAACAGCGGGATCCAGCCGAAGTAGTCGACGAGGAACTGCCAGACCGGCTGCACCTTGGGCGCCAGCACCAGCACACCCCAGAGGCCGTAGACGACCGACGGGATGGCGGCGAGCAGGTCCACCACGTATCCCAGGATCGACGCCATCCGGCGGGGTGCGTAGTGCGAGATGAACAGCGCGACCCCGACGGCGATCGGCACAGCGATGACGAGCGAGACGATGGCGGCCAGGACCGTGCCGAAGATCAGCGGCCCGACGACCGACCAGAGGTTGCCGCCCTGCGGGATCCAGGCGACCTCGGACGCGAGGTCGGGGTTCTTCAGTGCGGGCCACGCCTCGATGATCAGGAAGATCGCGACCGAGGCGAGGACGGCGAGGATGAGGATCCCCGACCAGACGGCCAGGTACCGGGGACGAGGACGTTGCGAGCGGAGCTGCTACTTGACCGCGATCGCGTCGATCGAGGCGAGGACGTCCGTGCGCAGCGTGTCCGAGATCGGCGCGGAGCCGGCTGCGGAAGCAGCCTGATCCTGGCCCTCGGCGCTCGCGGCGTAGTTCGCGTAGCCCTTGATCAGGTCGACCTTCTCCTGCGTGTCGTACGTGTTGCAGACGACCAGGTACGACACCAGGATCGCCGGGTAGGCGCCCGCGGCCGTGGTGGTGCGGTCGACGTTGATGACGATGTCACCGTCGGCCTTGCCCTCGGCGCGGGGCGAGGCGTCGACGGTCGCCGCGGCACCCTCGGCGGTCGGGGCGTTGAACTCGCTGCCGACACCGAGCGAGACCTTGCCGAGCGAGCCGACGGCGGACGCGTCCGCGTAGCCGATGGTGCCGGGGGCGGCCTGGATCGTCTGGACGACGCCCGAGGTGCCGTTGGCGCCCTGGCCGACCTGGACGGGCCAGGTGTTGGAGACCTCGTAGGTCCACACGTCCGGAGCAGTCTTGGACAGGTAGTCCTGGAAGTTCTTGGACGTCCCCGAGTCGTCGGAGCGGTGGACGACCGTGATCGGGCCGGACAGCGTCGCGTCCGGGTTGAGATCGGTGATGGCCGGGTCGTCCCAGGTGGTGATCGCACCGGAGAAGATCTTGGCGACGACGTCGGCCGACATGTTGAGCTCGGTGACGCCGTCGATGTTGAAGGCGACCGCGATGGGGCTCACGTAGACGGGCAGGTCGATCCCGGCGCCGCCGTAGCAGCGCTCGGTCGAGGAGGCGAGCTCCTCGTCGTTCAGCGCGCTGTCCGAGCCGGCGTAGTCGAGCGAGGAGTCGAGGAACCCCTTGCGACCCGCGCCCGAGTCGGAGGTCGTGTAGTTGACGGTGACGTCGGGGTTCGCGGTCTGGAAGCCGGCGACCCAGGCCTGCTGCGCCTTCTCCTGCGCGCTGGAGCCACCGCCGTTGAGCGAGCCAGACAGGGTCGAGGCGGGGGCCTCGGAGGAGCCGGTCCCGGCGGAGGAGTCGCTGTCGACCGCGTTGTCCGATCCGCAGGCCGACAGCGTGAGGGCGAGGGTGCCGACGAGGGCAACCGCCCCGATGCGGCCGAGGAGGGGAAGCTTCACTGTGGTCCGTCCTGTCGATCAATGTGCGCACCGATGTGTGCGCGGCGAGGCTGACGGTAGGAAGCGGACGTGACCGTCCGGACGGGATCGGGTGAACCCCAGGTGAACGGTGGCCGACGAGTGCCCTGCGATCGGCGGTTCGACCGCTGATTGTGTCCGTGGTCACAGGCACATTCGGGCCCGGGACGACGAACGCCCCCGTGCTGCTGCACGGGGGCGTTCTCGGTCGGGCGAGCTACTCGTCCTCGACGTCGTCCGCGAACTTGTAGCCCAGTCCGCGCACCGTCAGGACGAGGGCGGGGTTGCCGGGGTCGACCTCGATGCGGGCGCGGATGCGCTTCACGTGCACGTCGAGGGTCTTGGTGTCGCCGACGTAGTCCGAGCCCCAGATGCGGTCGATCAGCTGGCCGCGCGTCAGCACGCGCCCGGCGTTGCGCAGCAGCATCTCGAGCAGCTCGAACTCCTTGAGCGGGAACGCCACGAGCTCGCCGCGGACGCGGACCGTGTGCCGCTCGACGTCCATGCGGACCGGTCCGGCGACGAGCAGCTCGTCGTCCTCCAGGTCCGGCAGCGGCGAGGCGGCGGGAGCGCCGACCGGGACCGCGGTCTCCCGGCGACGCAGGACCGCGCGCACCCGGGCGAGCAGCTCGCGCGACGAGTAGGGCTTGGTGACGTAGTCGTCGGCACCGAGCTCCAGGCCGACGACCTTGTCGATCTCGTCGTCCTTGGCGGTGAGCATGATGACCGGGACGTCGCTGACGAGCCGCAGCCGGCGGCACACCTCCGTGCCCGGCAGGCCGGGGAGCATGAGGTCGAGCAGGACCAGGTCGGCGCCCTGCTCGTCGAACCGCAGCAGAGCGTCGGGGCCGGTCGCCGCGGTGACGACGTCGAAGCCCTCGCGCTCGAGCTGGTAGGCCAGCGGGTCGCGGTAGGACTCCTCGTCCTCGACGAGCAGGATCCGGGTCATGAGGCGCTCCTGCGCACGGGTGCTCCTTCGGGGCTGGCAGGCTGGTCAGGGATGGTGGGTGTCACGGCGGAGGCGACCTCGGCCTGCGGCAGGCGCAGCGTGAAGGTCGAACCGCGTCCGGGCTGCGACCAGACGGTGACGTCGCCGCCGTGGTCCGCGGCGACGTGCTTGACGATCGACAGCCCCAGGCCGGTGCCGCCGGTGTCGCGCGAGCGGGCCGGGTCGACGCGGTAGAAGCGCTCGAACACCCGCTCCTGCTCGGCCGCGCTGATCCCGATGCCGTTGTCGACGACCGCGATCTCGACGAGGTCGTCGACGAGCCGGACGCCGACGCCGACGTGCGCGGCCTCGCCCGAGTACGCGACCGCGTTGTCCAGGAGGTTGCGGACCGCGGTGACCAGCAGCTCGTGCTGCCCCAGGACGTGGGTGCCGTGCACCCCGCCGATGTCGAGCCGGACGTGCTTGGCCTCGGCGGCGGTGCGCGCGCGGTCGACGGCCTCGGACAGCACCGTGTCGACGTCCACGAGCCCGGCCTGGCCCAGCGCACCCGCCACCTGCAGGCGCGACAGCTCGATGATCTCGTGCACGAGCGCCGACAGCCGGGTCGCCTCGGCCTGCATGCGGCCCGCGAACCTGCGCACCGCCTCGGGGTCGTCGGCCGCGTCCTGCACCGTCTCGGCGAGCAGGGACAGCGCGCCGACGGGCGTCTTGAGCTCGTGCGAGACGTTCACGACGAAGTCGCGGCGGATCGCCTCGAGCCGGCGGGCCTGCGTCAGGTCCTCGGCGAGCACGACCAGGTGCTGGGCGCTGACCTGCGCGACGCGCACCTGGACCAGCAGCGTGCCTGGGCCGACCGGGCCGCGCGGCACCTCGAGCTCCTCGTCACGGATCACGCCGTCGCGTCGGACCGCGGCGATCATGTCGCGTATCGCTGCGGGCGCGATGCGGCCGTCCCGCACGATGCCGAGGGCGTGGGCCGGAGCGCTCGCCCGCACGACGCGGTCGCCGTCGTCGAGCACGACGGCGGCGGACCGCAGCACGGCGAGCGTGCGGACCAGGCCCTCGTCGAGCTCCGGGCCGGGGCCCGCCGGCGCAGGGCCGCGCTGGGCGCGCTCGCTCCAGCGGAACGCCAGGGTCGCCACGACGCCCACCAGCAGGCCGAGCCCGCCGGCGAGCAGCAGCGACATCCCCTCCACTCCGTCCACAGGACCAACCCTAGGGCGGGTTCCGGCATGCATCGGGCCGCGAACCCGCCCACGGCCTCTCCTGCCGTCGAGCGTTCACCGGGCGTTCACGCGTCTCAGCCGAAGGTCTCCATCAGCACGGAGCGCTCCGCCTCGGTCAGGTTCGTCGCGACGAGCGTCGAGTGCAGCCCGTGGAACCGCTCGCCGAGCCGGTCCAGGTCGCCCTCCTCGGTGACGGCGCACAGCAGCGACGTCCCGGGCGTGACCTGCTCGCGGATCGTGTTGAGCTGGTTCTCGTCGATCCCGACGGCGCTCATCGCCTTGGTGATCGCGCCCGCGGCCGCACCGACCGCGGCGCCGAGCAGCGGGACGAAGAACAGGCCGCCGAACAGCACGCCCCAGAAGGCCCCCCAGCCCGTGCCGCGCCACTTGTCCTCGTGCGAGTGGTGCATGTCGGGCTTGGCGGCGCCGTCGGGCCAGCTGATGACGGCGTGGTCGACGATCTTGACCAGGCGGTCCCTCGAGGCACCCTGCAGCGCCTCGGCGGCCTTCTGGGCACCGTCGGCCGTGTCGAACTTCCAGGCTGTGAACGTGGTCATCGCAGTTCCTCTCGTCGTGCTCTTAGCGGGTTGCCTTCTCGACCTCGGCGCCGTGCACGGTCAGCGCCCAGAGGATCACCAGGTCGACGACGATGATGACGAGCGACCAGAACGGGGTGGTCTGCAGCGAGACGAACTGCGCGACCAGGTTGAGCACGACCAGCACGATGGCCGCGATGCGGGCCGCGGCGGCGCCGGAGAACAGATACAGGCCGACGACGACCAGCAGCGCCCCGAGGATCACGTGCACCCATCCCCACGCGGACACGTCGACGACCGCGACACCGTCGTTCGTCCACGACAGCACGTTGTTCGGCGACAGCGCGGCGGCGAAGCCGGCGACCAGGTTGAACAGGCCGACCGCGAGGATGCTGAACGCGGCGAACCAGACCCAGCCGACCCAGGCCGTGACGTTGCGGGCCATGCGCGATGCTCCTTGTTCTCAGAGGGCGGTGATGCCGTCGATCACCGGCGTGGCGCCGATGACGAGCTGCAGGACACCGACGATGACGGCGTTGTCGTGGTGCATCAGGTCGTGCTCTCGTCGAGCAGCCGCCGGGCTGTCGTCGACGCGATCGCCGAGGCGCCCACGGCACTCCCTGCTCTCGACCGGCTCACCCGCGACGGATGACTCAGCCGACGCTAGTGGCTATCTCACCCCTGAGGGGCGAGCCGCGCACATCGACCTCTCGGGGAGGCTGGAGGCCTGCTCCGTGGGGGTCCCGTGCTCTACCACATCCGCATCGCCGGGCCTCAGGCCGTCGTCGACCAGCACAGCGACCGCCTGGGGTCCTTCGACATCGTCAGCGCCCCTGTCGGGGACGAGACGGTGCTGTCGTGCCGCCTGCCGGACACGGTCGCCCTGACCGGGCTGGTGGCGCTGCTGCACGATCTCGACCTCCCCGTGACCGAGATGGCGATGGTCCCGGACATCGACGACGTACCGTGATCTACGCCGGATTCGTGCGGAGCTCCCATGCAACGGCCGTCGTCCGTTCACCTGGGTGGGACCCTTCGTTCATCTACCGATGCCAACCTGACCCACGCGGGGCACCTGCCCTCGCAGCACGAGAGGGAGCACATGCGGGACATCTTCGACGCCGAGCTGCACCAGCTCGGCGAGGACCTGGCGGCGATGAGCGGCAAGGTCGAGCACGCCATCACGAACGCGGGGATCGCGCTCCTGACCGCCGACCTCGCCCTGGCGGAGACGGTCATCGCCGACGACCTCGACATCGACGCCATGGAGCGCGACCTCGACGAGCGGTGCGTCCTGCTGCTCGCGCAGCAGCAGCCGGTCGCCACCGACCTGCGGATCGTCGTCTCGGCGCTGCGCATGAGCGCGTCGCTCGAGCGCATGGGCGACCTGGCTCGCCACGTCGCGCAGGTCGCCCGGGGGCGCTACCCCCGGCACGCCGTGCCGCACGCGCTGTCCGGCACGTTCGCCGAGATGCACGACGCCGCCGTCCGCGTGGCTCGTCGCACCACGACCCTGCTCACCAGCCGTGAGGTCCTCCTCGCCGAGAGCATCGAGCAGGACGACGACCTTCTCGACGAGCTGCACGAGGACACGTTCGCGGCCCTGCTGGGCGGCTCGTGGGCCGGGACGACGCAGGAGACCATCGACGTCACCCTGCTCGGCCGGTACTACGAGCGGTTCGGCGACCACGGCGTCTCCGTCGCTCGTCGCGTGACCTACCTGGTGACCGGTGTCGGCCGCCAGGAGCTCGACCGCACGGCCGGCTGACACCTCCGGTCGGCCGGCGCGGGGGTCGCGCGGGCCGACCGGTTGCTCCGGTCCGGGTCTGCCCGGGCTGGGCAGGCCGACGCACCGGTCCCGAGGGGGGACCCGGTCGCCGGCCGCGAGAGCGGCAGCTCCTCACGAACGCGGCACCTGCTCGTGCCGCGTCGGTGAGGAGCTGCCGCTCTCGGTCGTCGCGGCGGGTGGCTTCCGAGCAGTGAGCACCGGACGTCCGAGCAGGTGCAGGTCAGGGCACACGTCTGCTCGGACGTGAGTGGTGGGAAAACAGCAACGTCCGCACTCGTGGGCGCAATAGGACCCACGAGTGCGGACGTTGCGACGGGTTCAGCGGCCCTGGTTGGCGACGGCCTTGATGGCCTCCGCCGCTGCCTCGGGGTCGAGGTACGTCCCGCCCGGGTTGGTGGGCTTGAGCGTCGTCTCGTCGAGCGTGTAGAGCAGCGGGATGCCCGTGGGGATGTTGATCCCGGCGATCGTGCCGCTGTCGACGTCGTCCAGGTGCTTGACCAGGGCGCGGATCGAGTTTCCGTGGGCCGCGACGAGCACCGTCTTGCCGGTCTTGAGGTCGGGGACGATGTCCGACTCCCAGTACGGCAGCGCGCGGTTGAGCACCTGGTCGAGGGCCTCGGCGCGCGGGATCGGCTCGCCGGCGTAGCGCGGGTCGCTGTCCTGCGAGAACTCCGAGCCCAGCTCGATGTCCGGCGGCGGGAAGTCGTACGAGCGGCGCCAGAGCATGAACTGCTCCTCGCCGTACTCGTCGAGCGTCTGCTTCTTGTCCTTGCCCTGCAGGGCGCCGTAGTGCCGCTCGTTCAGGCGCCAGGAGCGCCGGACGGGGATCCAGTGGCGGTCGGCGGCATCGAGCGCGAGGTTGGCGGTCGTGATGGCGCGGCGCAGGAGCGACGTGTGCACGACGTCGGGCAGGACGCCCGCGTCCGTGAGCAGGGTCCCGCCGCGCTTGGCCTCCTCGATCCCCTTCTCGGAGAGGGGCACGTCGACCCAGCCGGTGAACAGGTTCTTCGCATTCCACTCGCTCTCGCCGTGGCGGAGCAGCACGAGGGTGTAGGTCATGCTCGCCATCCTGCCCCAGAGCGTTCGGGCGTGAGCAGGGCTATCAGACCCTGGACGCCCGGATCTCGCCGGCCACCGAGTAGACCTTGAGCATCTGGTCGGCGGTCGTCGACCAGCCGAACCGCTCGGCCACCCGGCGTGCGCCCACCGCGTACGTGGCGCGCAGGGCCTCCGACGCCAGCACCTCGGAGAGCACGTCGGCCCATACCGCGGGATGGTGGCCGCGCACCAGCCGACCGGAGACGTCGTGGTCGACGATCGTGCGCAGCCCCCCGACGCAGGCGGCGACGACCGGGATCCCCGAGGCCTGCGCCTCCGCCGCGACCAGCCCGAAGGACTCGCTGCGCGACGGCATCGCCACGACGTCGGCGGCGTGGTACCAGCGGGCGAGCGCGTCGCGGTCGGCGGGCGGGTGCACGATCACGTCGTCGGCGACCCCGGTCATCGAGGCGAGCGCGAGGAGCTCGCGGACGGCCGACGTCCTGCCCGAGGGGCCGCCGAGCACCACGAGCAGCGGGACCGGCCGGCCGGTGGCCTTCAGCACGCCGAGCGCGCTGACCAGGACATCCGGGGCCTTCAGCGCCTGCACGCGGCCGGCGAAGAGGACGATCTGGCGGTCGAGCGGCAGGCCGAGCGCGCGCCGGGCCTCGGTCCGGTCCCCGGGCACGAACCGGTCCAGGTCCACGCCGGGCTCGACGACGTGCACGCGGTCGGGGTCGGCGCCGTAGAGCTCGACCAGCTCCTCGGCCTCGACGGGCGTGCTGGCCACGAGCGCGTCGGCGTCGGCGACCACCTGCTCCTCGCCGATCACGCGCACGTTCGGTTCCGCCAGGTCCCCGGGCGCCAGCGACGCGTTCTTCACGCGGGCCAGCGTGTGCGCGGTGTGCACCAGCGGGACCTCCCAGCGGTCGGCCGCGATCGCGCCCACCTGCCCGGACAGCCAGTAGTGCGAGTGCACGACGTCGTACCAGCCGGGCCGGCGCGCGGCCTCGGAGCGCAGGACGCCCGCGGCCATCCCGCACAGCACACCGGGCAGGTCGTTCTTGTCGAGCCGCTCGAACGGGCCGGCCGGCACGTGGTGCACCAGGATCGGCGGGACCACGCCGGCCTCGACCTCGTCGGCGAGCAGGACCTCCCGCTCCTCCTCCGGCGACAGTGCGCGTCCCGCGGCGTCGGACCCGGAGAGCGTCACCGTCTCCGCCTGGTCCGACGAGGTGGCGCGCGTGAAGATCTCGACGCGCGCACCCCGGGCGGCCAGCGCCCGGGACAGCTCCAGCACGTAGACGTTCATGCCGCCCGCGTCCCCGGTGCCCGGCTGCTCGAGCGGTGACGTGTGCACCGAGAGCATGGCGACGCGGGGTGCGTAGGTCACGGGGGCTCCTGTCAGGGGACGGGTCGGCCTCCATTCTCGCTCAAAGAGCCGCGGCTCACCGCACGATGAGCAGGTGGGGTGAGGCGACCCACGGCAGGTAGGTGCCGTCCCCGGAGTAGGTGACGACGACCACGGCGGTCTTCGTCGAGGTCGCGAGGGGTATGGCGGCGTCGCCGGAGGGGTCGAGCGCGACCGTCCCCTTGCGCATCCCGTTCACCCAGACGGTGACCGACCCGGTCGGCTCGACGCCCGCGACACCCGTGACCTGGACGTGGACGACCTTCGGGTCGGAGCGGCCGACCGACCAGTCCGTGCCGTCGGTGCGCACCGCGGGCAGCGTCCTGGTCACCGTGAGCGTGCGGGCCGTGGCCGACGAGCCCAGGATCGGCGGGTCGCCGTCCGGGACGCCCCCGTAGACGGCCGTGATCGTGTGCCGGCCCACCCCGACCGTCGCGGGCAGGGGCACCCGGACCGTGCCGTCGGCGGTCAGCTCCCCGGTGGCGACCGTGGACCCGTCGACGAGCACCTGGACCTGGCCCGTCGGCGTGGCACCTGGAGCGGTCACCGTGACCTTGGCGGACACCGGCAGGCCGAAGACGGTGAGTCCCGACGAGAGCGACAGGGCGGTGGTCGACGCCACCGGCGCCGTCGCCGAGAGGCCGAGCACCCTGGCCAGCAGCGCGACCGCACCACGGCCGTCCCCGGACATCAGCGCGTGCTCCGCGTCCGCCGACAGGGCGGCGGCGTCGGGCACCGCGGAGCCCGCGACCATCGCCTGCTGGGCGAGGTCACGCGCGAGGGATACGACGAGGCCCGGGTCGTCGACGGCGTCCGCCGCGTCGGCCAGCAGCGGCAGGGCCTGGGCGGCCCTCGCCGGGTCGAGCGCGTCGCCCGTCCAGATCGGCGCGTCGAGCACCGCCTGGACCTCGGGCTCGGTCAGCCCGTCCAGGCGAGGCCGCTGCGCGTCCGTGCGCAGGCCCCAGCCGTACGCGTACAGCGGCGCGTAGGTGGCGTCGCCGACGTTGATCGGGACCTGCTCCGCGCCGGCGGGCCACGTGACGGGGAGCCGTCCCGTGAACGGCTGGTCGCCGAACAGGACGTCTGCCACGCCCGCGCCCTCGGAGCCCGGCAGCCAGGAGGCGACGAGCCCGTCGATCGCGTCGAGCTTGTCGGTGACCAGCTGCGGGCGGCCCGAGACGACGAGGACGACGCACTCCACGGCGGCGCAGACGGTGTCGATGGCCGACCGGTCCGCCGCGCTCAGCGACAGGCTCTTGCCGTTGTTGCCGACGTCGCCCTGCCCCTCCGCATAGGGCGTCTCGCCGACGACGACGACCCCGACCGTCGCGTCCCCGATCGGGGCGGACGCGTCCTGGGAGAAGGTCACGTCCGGCGCCTGCTCGCGCAGCCCGCCGAGGATCGTCGTGCCCGGGATGATCGCGCCCGAGGACCCCTGCCAGGACACCGTCCAGCCGCCCGCCTGGTTGCCCAGGTCGTCGGCGTTGGAGCCCGCGACGTAGATCGACGCGTCCTTGGCCAGCGGGAGCACGCCGTCGGCGTTCTTCAGCAGCACCTGCGACTCGGCGGCCGCCTCACGGGCCACCGCGCGGTGCTCGTCGGAACCCACGTCCCCGGCCAGCGACCGGTCCGCGAACGGCTCATCGAACAGGCCGAGCGCGAACTTCTGCGTGAGGATCCGCCGGACCGCGTCGTCGACCCGCTCCATGCTGACGGCGCCCGAGCCGACGTTGTCGGTCATCGTCGACAGGAACGTGCCGAAGTTGTACGGCGCCATCGCCATGTCCAGGCCAGCGTTCACCGACCGAGCGGCCTTCTCGCCGTACGTGCCGCCGGGCAGCTTGTCGATGCCCTCCCAGTCGCTGATGAGGAACCCGTCGAACCCGAGGTCGCCCTTGAGCAGGTCCGTGTTCAGGGCGCCGTCCTCGTGCATCCGGACCGGGTCCGAGCCGCCGATCGACATCGCCGAGTAGGACGGCATGATCGACCCGACGCCCGCGGCGATGGCGGGTTCGTAGGGGTCGACGAAGAGGCGTTGCAGCTCCTCCTCGGACGCCACGTACGTGATCCCCTGGTCGATCGGGTACCCGGACCCCGCCTGCGACGGCTCGTAGCGCGTGCCGCCGTCGCCGAGCCAGTGCTTGGCGGTGGCGAGCACCTTGTCGGGGCCGGAGAGGTCTGCCGGGTCGTGGCCCTGGAGGCCGGTGACCGCCTCCGCCGAGAGCGCCGACACCAGCGCCGGGTCCTCCCCGAACGACTCGTACGACCGCCCCCAGCGCTCGTCGCGCGTCACGCACAGGCACGGCGAGAACGCCCACTGGACGCCCGTGGCGCGGACCTCCTGCGCGGTGACCTGCTGGACCCGTTCCACCAGCCCGGGGTCGCGGGCGGCGCCGAGACCCTCGTTGTGGGGGAAGACCGTCGCGCCGACCACGTTGTTGTGCCCGTGCACCGCGTCGACGCCGTAGAGGATCGGGATCTGCAGGCGCGTGGACAGCGCCTCGCGCTGGAACCCGTCGACCATGTCGGCCCAGCCGGCGGCGGTGTTCTGCGACGGCACCGATCCGCCGCCCGAGAGGACCGAGCCCAGCGCCAGGTCCGCCACCTGCTTCGGCGACGACAGCCCGAGGCGCTCGGCCTGGGTCATCTGGCCGAGCTTCTCGGCGAGGGTCATGCGGCCGAGGAGATCGTCGACGCGCTCCGCGGTCGGCCTGGAGGCGTCGAGGTAGGTGGCGCCGACCGCGTTGAGCACGACGCGAGGAGGCGTGCCGACGACCGCGCCCGTGGCGGTGAGGACCACGGACAGGGTGCGCGCCTCGTCGACGGCCGCCGTCTCGTGCGTGACGACGTCGATCGTCTGCGTCGCGCCCGAGGCCGTGCCCGCCGGGAAGTCGAGCGTGCCCGAGAAGGCGTCGTAGTGGGTGCCCGCCTCGGCGGTGCCGTCGCCGCCCGCGTAGGCGACGGACACCGGTGCCGTCAGCGGCTGGCCGTCGGTCGTCGTGAGGACCACCGCGACGTGGGCCGTCTCGCCGGGGTCGACGAGGACGACGTCGGTTCCGCCCGCGACCGTGGCCGTCGGCGCAGGGACCGCGGAGCCGTAGAGCTGCACGTCGTCGACGGCCCAGCCGACCGGGGTGGCCGTCCCGGGCACCATGGTCAGCGCGTAGCCCCACGCCGACGTGAGGTCGAGGGTGCCGTTGCGCGTGGCCGCGTCGCCGGGCTGGTAGCCGCTGAGGCCGAAGGCCGAGAACGGGATGTCGACGATCTTCCAGCGGCTCCCGTCGGACGACCAGTTGTCCTGGAACGTGGCAGCCCACAGCTCGGAGTGCTCGCCGTCGGGTCCGCCGTCCTTGAGCTCGACCTTGATGTCGTCGCCGGCCGTCGGGCTGGCCGGGCGCGTGTTCTGCGACGCGTACCAGGCCAGGCGGATGCCGCGGAACGAGCTCCAGTCCTGGCCGGCCGAGAGGTTCTGGCTGTAGCCGCCGTACCCGCCGGACGGGATCTGGTAGCTGCCGGACAGCACGTGGTTGCCGGCGGGCAGGCCCGGGCGCTCCTGCGTCGTGACCCCCAGGCTCACGAGGTCTGCCGACGAGCCCCACGTGAAGATGCCGACGGTGGACCCCGGCGCCGCGAGCGGGACGTCACCCTCGGCGTCCTCGATCGTCGTGACCCGGTCGTAGAGGCCGAGGTCGTCGAAGGTCCACGCGCCTGCGCCGAGGTCGGTGAGCGTGACCGCGAAGCCGGTGCTCGCGGTCGGGTCGAAGCGCGCGTCGGAGGCCGGGTCGCCCTTGAGCCGCAGCTGGGAGAACGCGACGTTGACCTGCCGCCAGCCCGCGGAGTCGTCGACCACGGACCGCTCGAACAGCTGGCCGCCGCTCTTGAGCTCGTACCGCAGCAGCCCCCCGCCACCGGTGCCCAGGAACCAGAACGTGAAGCCGTCGTGCGCCGACCAGTCGGTGGCCGCGATGTCGTGGGTGAAGCCGAACCAGTCGCCCGGGTTCACCGGGCCACCGACGGTCGCGACGAGGCCGTTGCCGGTGCGCGCGGGACCCGGGCTCAGCACCGGCGTGACCGGCGCGCTGATGCCCCAGGTGGTGTAGCCCGCGGGCACGCCAGACTCGAAGTCGTCGAGCAGGGTCACCGCGCCGACGTCGGGCAGGTCGCCGTGCGGCGTGATGGTGACGACCGTGGTGGTGCGGCCGCCGAGCGCGAGCCCGCCGGTCGGCTCGGACAGGGTCAGCTCGACCGTGTGCACCTGGCCGAGCGGGCCGTGGTCGACGGTCGGGACGCTCACGCTGCCGCTCGTCGAGCCCGGCGCGAAGGTCACCACCTCGTCGACGGCCGTGTAGTCCGTCCCGGCGACACCCGTGCCGCCCGTCGACGTCACCCGCACGCTCGTCTCGACGTCGGCGGCCGTCGCCAGGATCACGGGCACCTCGGCCGTCGTACCCGCAGGGACGGTCGTGCCGGCGTTCCCGAAGACCGCGCTGACCTGCGACGGCGTGCCGTAGACCTCGAGGGAGAACAGCGAGTAGCCGTACCAGTGCAGCTGCGCCGGGTCCCACGTGAAGCTGGTCCGGTGGTTCATCTGGATGCGGACGTAGCGCGCGTCGGCGGGCGTCGCCAGGGCGACCGCGTCGGTGCCGCCGTCGCCCGCGGGGTCCGTCGCCACGGTCGTCCACGACGCCGGGTCGTCCGGCGCGGTCGTCGCGACCTGCACGTCGTAGTCCGCCGCGAACGCCGCCTCCCACGCGAGCACGACCTGGTCGACCGCTGCGACCGAGCCGAGGTCGACCTGCACCCACGCCGTGTACGGGACGTCCTCGTCGGGACCGTTGCCGCTCGCCCACCGCGTGGCGGGGTCGCCGTCGATGAGCGCCGACGGCGGGAACGTGCCGTCGCCGTCGGACTGGAACCTGTCGGCGGTCGCCACGCCCGTCAGGGCCAGGTCGCCCGGCGCCGCCGCTGCCGGCGGGGCGATGCCCACCAGCGAGAGCGGTACCACCAGCGCGGCCGCGGCGAGGCTGGCGGGGAGACGGAACGGACGCTCGGCCTGACGACGCACGGTCACTCCCTCGTGACGTGGCCGGGCGTCGTTGCTCGGCCAGCACCGCGGGGAGGCGCTCCGGGTGGGGCGTCGGCGCCCCGCCGCGCGAGCGTCTCGAGCGGCTGTTCGTCAGACAATCACAGAACGGTCACGGCCGCACAGGAAGCACACAGGCGGGCGACGGCAGCGGCCACGAGCCGCGGACCGAGCCGTCCGCGGCCAGCACCGCGAGGTCGCTCGAGACCTGGTCGGCCACGACCGTCCAGCCGTCCACGACCTCGAAGTGGCGGGGCCAGCTGCCCGGCAGCGCGTGGTCCGCGACGTGCTCGAGCAGGCCATGGTCGGTGGTGCGGAACTCCGCCAGGACGTCGGCCGTGCGGGTGCCGACGAGGAGCCGACGACCGTCGAGCAGGACGTGGGACGGCAGGGCGCCGGCGACGGGGGTCTCGATGGCCGGCAACGTCTGGACGGGCGTGCCCGTGCCGGTGGCCGCGTCCCAGGCCAGCACGCGGACCGTCACGTCGAGCTCGCCGACGACGTAGGCGAACCGGCCATCGGCGGAGAACGCGAGGTGGCGCGGGCCCGTGCCCGGCTCGAACGTGACCGCGATGCCGTCGTCGCGCAGGCCCTTGTCGTCGCGACGGTAGCGCCGGATCTCGTCGGTCCCCAGGTCCACCACGAGCACCCAGCCGCCGGGCGCGTGCGCGACGAAGTGCGCGTGCGGTCCCTCCTGGCGCTGCGGGTGCGGGCCGCCGCCGACGTGCCCGAGCATGCGGACGTCGCCTGCGAACCCGCCGGTCCCGTCGAGCGGCAGGACCGCGAGCGAGCCGCTGCTGTAGTTGGCGACGAGCAGGGCACCGCCGTCGGAGTCGAGGAGCAGGTGGCACGGGTCGGCGCCGCCGCTGGGCACGACCTGCCGCTGCACGAGCGAGTCACCGACCACGTCGAAGGCGGTGATCGTGCCGTCCGCCTGCTCGTTCGCGGCGTACAGGACCGACCCGTCCGCGCTCAGCGCGAGGAACGACGGGGACGGGGTCTCGACGACCTGGCGGGCGTCCTGCACGGCTCCGTCGACGAGGTCGACCCGCCAGATCCCCTCCCCGAGTCCGACCGGGGTGCCGGCGCCGGCGACGGGATAGGTACCGATCCAGAGGCTGCTCACGGGGGACGAGCCTACGTGCGCTCACCCCTGAGCCACCGTCCCGGGTCGGCCAGCACGCCGCCCAGCACGGCGAGCGCGGCGCCCGTCATGGCGGGGTAGGCGCCGGCGCGGGCCTGCGAGACCGTGAGCGGTGCCCACGGCGCGAAGATCACGGAGGCGTCGAGCTGCTCCTGGACCGCCTCCCGGACGTGCTCGAACAGCCGGCCGAAGGTGCCGCCGAGCACGACCTCGTCGACGTCGACCACGTTCACCGCCGCCGAGAGCGCCACGCCGAGCGCCCTGCCCGCCTGCTCGACCGACTCCTGCGCGCGCCGGTCGCCGGCCTCGAGGGCCGCCAGGAGGGCGTCGACGCGTCCCGTCGGCTCGATGCCCGCGTTGCGCAGCATGGCGTCCTGGCCGGCGAGCTCCTCGAGCGAGACCCCGTCCACGCGGATGTGCCCGATCTCGCCGCTCCACCCGCGCCGGCCGCGGAAGAGCTCGCCGTCGAGCACGAGCGCGCCACCGATGCCGACCTCGCCGGACACGTACACGAACGATCCGCCGCGGCGCGCGTGCGCCTCGGCTCGCGAGGCGAGGTTGGCCTCGTTGGCGAGCCGCGTGGGATTCGCGCGGGCCCCACCGTTGCGGCCGTTCTCGCCGAGCAGCGCGACGATGTCGATGTCCCGCCAGCCGAGTCGCGGCGCGATCCGCAGCGGTCCGGTGACCCGGTCGACGAGCCCGGGCAGGGCGAGCACGGAGCCGGCCACGGCGACGTCACCGAGGGTCGCGACGGCGTCGTCGGCGATCTGCTGGAGGCGGTCGAGCACGGTCCGCGGGTCCGAGTCGCGCAGGTCCTCGAGCTCCACGTGCTCGGCCAGCACGTCTCCCGACAGGTCGAGCACGAGGACGCCGAGGTAGTCGACGTTCACCTCCATGCCGAGCCCGGCCACCGTCCCCCGCTGTGCCACCAGCGGCACCGCCGGGCGGCCGGCCCGCTGCGTCTGGGTCGGTTCGAGCTCGCGGATCAGTCCCGCCTCGACGAGCTGGTCCACCAGGCCGGTCACGGTCGCCCGCGCGAGGCCGGCCTGAGCGGCGACCTGCGCGCGCGAGAGCGGTTGGGGCGCCTCGACGATCATGCGCAGCGCGACGGCGAGGTTCTGGTCCCTCATCTGCTCCTGGCGCGCCATGGGGTTGACCTTAACGGTATTCGGGGATAAATTCATCGCGTAAACCAATCTCGATGAGGAGACACGACATGGCACTGCAGCCCACCCCGGAGGACAAGTTCTCGTTCGGCCTCTGGACCGTCGGCTGGAACGCTCAGGACCAGTTCGGCAGCGCCTCGCGGCCGTGGCTCGACCCCGTCGAGTCCGTGCACCGCCTCGCCGAGCTCGGCGCCGCGCACGTGACGTTCCACGACGACGACGTCGTCCCGTTCGGCTCGTCGGACGCCGAGCGCGAGAAGATCCTCGACGGCTTCCGGTCGGCGCTCGCCGAGACCGGCGTGACCGTCGAGATGGTCACCACCAACACCTTCAGCCACCCGATCTTCAAGGACGGCGCGTTCACGTCGAACGACCGTCGCGTGCGCCGCTACGGCCTGCGCAAGGTCGTCCGCAACGTCGACCTCGCCGCGTCGCTGGGCGCGTCGACCTTCGTCATGTGGGGCGGCCGCGAGGGCGCCGAGTACGACTCCGCCAAGGACCTATACGCCGCGCACGAGCGGTACGCCGAGGGCATCGACACGGTCGCCGCCTACATCAAGGAGAAGGGCTACGACCTGCGCATCGCGCTGGAGCCCAAGCCCAACGAGCCCCGCGGCGACATCCTCCTGCCCACGATCGGCCACGCCCTCGCGCTCATCGCGAAGCTGGAGCACGGCGACATCGTCGGCCTGAACCCCGAGGTCGGGCACGAGCAGATGGCCGGCCTCAACTACACGCAGGGCATCGGCCAGGCGCTGTGGGCCGGCAAGCTGTTCCACATCGACCTGAACGGCCAGAAGTCGATCAAGTACGACCAGGACCTGGTGTTCGGGCACGGCGACCTGTTCTCCGCGTTCGCCACGGTGGACCTGATCGAGAACGGCTTCCCGTCCGGCGGCCCCACGTACGACGGTCCCCGGCACTTCGACTACAAGCCGTCGCGCACGGAGGACGCCCAGGGTGTCTGGGACTCGGCGGCGGCCAACATGTCGACCTACCTCCTGCTCAAGGAGCGCGCACAGGCGTTCCGCGCCGACCCCGAGGTGCAGGCGGCACTCGAGGAGTCCGGCGTCTACGAGCTCGCGCAGCCGACGCTCGCCGAGGGCGAGACCCTGAGCGACCTGCTCGCCGACACGTCCGCGTACGAGGAGCTGGACGTGGACGCGGTGGCCGCGCGCGGCTTCGGCTTCGTGCGCCTCAACCAGCTGGCGCTCGAGCACGCCCTCGGCGCCCGCTGACCGGGAGGCCGTCACCTGGGCCTTCAGGTGACGGCCTCCCGGCCCCCGCAACGTCCGCACTCGTGAGGCCCTGAACCCTCACGGGCGCGGACGTTGCGGCCCTTTCTCCCCGGTAGCGTCCGCGTTGCTGGGTCTTCGTCGCTGTCTGAGGGGATCGTCATGACGCTCGTTGCCGGGGTGGACTCGTCGACGCAGTCCTGCAAGGTCGTGGTTCGCGACGCATCGACGGGTGCGCTCGTGCGCAGCGGCCGGGCGCCGCACCCCGACGGCACGTCCGTCGACCCGCGGCACTGGTGGGACGCCCTGCAGTCCGCCCTCGCGCAGGCAGGGGGTCTCGACGACGTCGCCGCGATCTCCGTCGGCGGCCAGCAGCACGGTCTCGTCGCCCTCGACGCGGGCGAGAGCGTCCTGCGCGACGCCATCCTGTGGAACGATACGCGCTCGGCCGGCGCCGCGACCGACCTGACCGACGAGCTCGGCGCCGCCGAGTGGGCGTCCGCCGTCGGGTCCGTCCCGGTGGCCTCGCTGACCGTCACCAAGCTGCGCTGGCTGCGCGACGCCGAGCCGTCCGTCGCGGCGAAGGTCGCCGCCGTCGCGCTCCCCCACGACTGGATCACCTGGCAGCTGTCGGGTGCCGTCGGCCTGGACACGCTGGTCACGGACCGGTCGGACGCCTCCGGCACCGGCTACTGGTCCCCGTCGAGCGGGTCCTACCGGCACGACCTGCTCGAGCTCGCCCTCGGCCACGGCGCGCTGCTCCCCCGCGTGCTCGGTCCCTCCGACGCGGGCTACCGCGCGCTCGGCGGCCAGGTGCTCGGCCCGGGCGCCGGAGACAACGCCGCCGCGGCCCTCGCCCTCGACCTGGCCCCCGGCGACGTCGCCGTCTCCATCGGCACCTCGGGCGTCGTCTCGGCGGTGTCCAGCGCCCCGACCGCCGACGCCTCCGGACTGGTCAACGGGTTCGCCGACGCCACCGGCGCCTTCCTCCCGCTCGCGTGCACGCTCAACGCCTCCCGGGTCCTCGACGCCGCCGCGCGCATGCTGGGCGTCGACCACCACGGCCTGTCCGAGCTCGCGCTGAGCGCACCCGCCGGCGCCGACGGCCTCGTCCTGATCCCCTACCTCGAGGGCGAGCGCACGCCCAACAAGCCCGACGCCACCGGCGCCCTGCACGGGATGCGGCTGGCCAACACGACACCCGCTCACCTGGCCCGCGCGGCCGTCGAGGGCATGCTCTGCGCGCTGGCCGACGGCATCGACGCGCTGCGCGCCCAGGGCGTGCCGGTGCAGCGGCTGTTCCTCGTGGGCGGCGGTGCGCAGTCCGCCGCCGTGCGCGCCATCGCGCCGACCGTCCTCGGGCTCGACGTGCACGTCCCGACGCCCGGCGAGTACGTCGCCGACGGGGCGGCCCGACAGGCCGCCTGGGTGCTCTCCGGCGAGGCGCCCGCGTGGAGTGCCGCCACCGAGGCTGCCGTCCACCGCGCCGAGCCGCAGCCGCACGTGCGGTCCCAGTACGCGGCGGTCCGCGAGCTCACGGGCACGCGGCCCCTCTGACCCGCTCCCCCTGACGCACGAGAGCCCGGCGCGGGGGCGCCGGGCTCGTCGTCGACCGGCGGGGGCCGGTCGTTGCTCTGCTCGCGTCAGTGCGACGCGTCGTACGCGGCCTTGACCTCGGCCGAGATGCGGCCACGCTCGGACACCTGGTGCCCGTGCTCCTTGGCCCACTCGCGGATCGCCTGCGCGTCGCTGGACGACGAACGACGGCCGCGGGGGGCCGACTTGCCGGCCGTGCGGCCACCGACCTTGCGCGCGTGCCCGACCCACTGGGCGAGCGCGTCACGCAGCTCGGTCGCGTGACCGGCGGTCAGGTCGATCTCATAGGTGACGCCGTCCAGTCCGAACGTCACGGTTTCATCGGCGGTTCCACCGTCGATGTCGTCGACCAGGAGAACCTGGACCTTCTGCGCCATTGTTCGCTCCGTCTGGCTGAAATTACAATGCGGACGCGGTCACTATCGCATCGGCACATGAGAGCGTCAAACGCTGGAGGTCGGCGTTTCCCCATTGATGTTTCGTGCCTTGGCGGCCTCGGCGATGCGTTCCTCGGCATCCATTTTTGCCAACGCCTGCCGTTCCGTGCGGTCTGCATTGACGAGCGCGCGGATCGCCACCCAGAACAGCAGGCCGACGCCGATCGACGGAAGCAGCGCCGCGAGGGCCGTGAACAGGGGATTCATCTCACACCAGAGGTTTCACGAGAGGAAAGAGGATGGTCTCCCGGATGCCGAGCCCGGTGAGCGCCATGAGAAGTCGGTCGATGCCCAGGCCGATGCCGCCGCTCGGCGGGAGCGCGTACTCGACGGCCGTGAGGAAATCCTCGTCGACGCGCATCGCCTCGTCGTCACCGGCGGCCGCGAGCAGCGCCTGGGCCTCGAACCGCTGCCGCTGGATCACGGGGTCGACCAGCTCGGAGTAGCCGGTGGCCAGTTCGACGCCCCGCACGTAGAGGTCCCACTTCTCGACGACACCCGGCACCGACCGGTGCTGACGGACCAACGGGCTGGTCTCCACGGGGAAATCGCGCACGAATGTCGGCGCGTACAGATCGTCGCCGACGCGGTGCTCCCACAACAGCTCGACGAGCTTGCCGTGATTGATCTTCTTGGGGTCCGCCTCGATGTCGAACTTCTCCGCGAGAACCAGCAGGTCGTCCATCGACGTCTCGGGGGTGATCGGAATGCCGAGCGACTCGGCCAGCGAGTCATACATCGAGAGCTGTGCCCACTGGCCGCCCAGCTCGTACTCGGTCCCGTCGGGCAACGCGACCGTCGTCGTACCCAGAACGTCGAGCGCGGAACGCTGCACGAGATCGCGCGTCAATTCCGCCATCGTGTCGTAGTCGCCGTAGGCCTCGTACGCCTCGAGCATCGCGAATTCCGGCGAGTGCGTGGAGTCGGCGCCCTCGTTGCGGAAGTTCCGGTTGATCTCGAAGACGCGCTCGATTCCACCGACGACCGCACGCTTCAGGAACAGCTCGGGCGCGATCCTCATGTAGAGATCGATGTCGAAAGCATTCATGTGCGTGATGAACGGGCGCGCCGTGGCGCCGCCGGGCTGCGTCTGCAGCATCGGCGTCTCGATCTCGATGAAGTCGCGCGCGTGGAAGTTGTCGCGCAGCGAGCGGATCATCGCCGGGCGCAGGCGGGCCGTCTGCCGGGCCGTCGGACGCACGATCAGGTCGACGTAGCGCTGCCGGACGCGGGCCTCCTCGGACAGCTCGACGCCCTCGTACAGGTTGGGCAGCGGGCGCAGCGACTTGGCGGCGATCTGCCACGCGTCCGCCAGGACCGACAGCTCACCGCGTCGCGACGAGATCACGCGGCCGTGCACGAACAGGTGGTCCCCCAGGTCGACGTCCGTCTTGAACGCGGCGAGGCGCTCCTCGCCGACCGCGTCGAGGCTGAACATCGCCTGCAGCCGGTTGCCCTCGCCGTCCTGCAGGGTGGCGAAGCAGAGCTTGCCCCCGATGCGCACGAAGACCACGCGACCGGCCACGCCGACCTCGTCGTCCGTCTCGGTGCCGGCCTCGAGGTCGGGGTACGCGGCGCGGACCTGCGCGATCGTGTGGGTGCGCGGGACGCCGACGGGGTAGGCCTCCTGCCCCGTCGCCAGGAGTCGCTCGCGCTTCTCCCGCCGGACGCGGATCTGCTCGGGGGCGTCGTCGGTCGGTGCCTCAGTCACCGGGCAAGGATACCGGCGCGTCCTGTGCGGTCGCGGCGAGGGGTTCCAGGTCCAGCGCCAGGTCCAGGATCGGCGACGAGTGGGTGAGCCCGCCGACGGACAGGTAGTCGACCCCCGTCTCGGCGACCTCGCGCGCACGGTCGAGGGTCAGGTTGCCCGTCGCCTCCAGCTCGACGCCGGCGTCCTTGGCCCGGACCGCCTGCACGACCTGCCTCAGGACCGGCGTCGGCATGTTGTCCAGCAGCAGGAACCGCGCACCCGCCTCGACCGCCTCCAGCGCCTGGTCGAGCGTGTCCGCCTCGACCTGGACCAGGACGTCGGGGTACCGCGACCGGATCGCGTCGATCGCCGCGGTCACCGAGCCGGCCGCGACCACGTGGTTGTCCTTGACCATCGCGACGTCGTACAGGCCCATCCGCTTGTTCGTCCCGCCGCCGCAGCGCACCGCGTACTTGTCGAGCGCGCGCAGGCCGGGGGTCGTCTTGCGGGTGTCGAGCACCTGGGCGCCGGTGCCCTCCAGCACGTCCGCCCAGCGGCGGGTGTGCGACGCGACCCCGGAGGCGCGGCTGGCCAGGTTGAGCAGGGTCCGCTCCGCGACGAGCAGCACCTGGAGCCGTCCGGTGAGGACTGCGAGCACGTCGCCGCGGACCACGCGGGAGCCGTCGGAGATCCGCTGCTCGACGGTCGGCGTCGGCAGGCCGAGGCGCTGGGCCACCTGCTGCAGCACCGCCGGCACGAGCACCAGCCCCGCCACGACACCGGCCTCGCGTGCGACGAGGTCCGCCGACCCGGTCGCGTCCGGCGAGATGGTCGACTGCGTCGTGACGTCCCGGCCGGGAGCCGGGCCGAGGTCCTCGTCGAGCGCGGTCGCGACGGTGCGGGCGACCCAGTCCGGGTCGAGTCCGGTGATGCTCACGGCTGCACGCTAGCGGTTCCCGACCCGGACGACCGCGTCCGTCCGGGACCGTGCGGCCGCGGCCGAGATCGACCCTTCGGCGCGAGAACGGCTGTGCGGACGGGCGATCTCGGGGCGAAGGGTCGCCCTCGCCGCGCGCACAGGCGCACACGGCTCACAGGCTCAGCTTGAAGCCTTCGTGGGACTGCTCGTAGCCGAGCGAACGGTAGAACCGGTGCGCGTCGGCCCGGCGCTTGTCCGACGTCAGCTGCACGAGCACGCAGCCGCGCGCGCGACCGCGCTCGTGCGCCCAGAGCATCATCTGCCGGCCGATCCCGCCGCCGCGCAGGCGTGCGTCGACGCGCACGGCCTCGACGAGCAGCCTCGTTCCTCCGTGCCGCGAGATCCCGGGGACGTAGGTCAGCTGCATCGTGCCGATCACCTCGCCGTCCAGCTCGGCGACCACCAGCTCGTTGTTCGGGTCGGCCTCGATCGCCTCGAAGCCGGCGAGGTGCCGGCCGTCGAAGGAACCGGTGCGCTCGGCCGAGACGACGTCGTCGGCGATGAGCTCGACGACCCGCGCCAGATCCTCGAGGCGGGCGGGCCGGAAGCGGACGCTCACGTGAGCGGCACGCGGCGCGTGGTCAGCGTGCCGTCGGCGTCCAGCGAGGCCTCCAGCCGCAGGCGCCAGGCCTCGACCTGCGAGGGGAAGTCGCTGCGGGCGTGGCCACCCCGGCTCTCCTCGCGCTCCAGCGCGGTCGCGGTCAGCACGGTCGCCACCTGGTGCACGTTCGTCGTCTCCCACTCGGCCACCTGCGGTGCGGCCAGCCGGCGCCCCTCGTCGCTGCGCAGGTGCGCGTCCGTGGGCACGGCCGCGAGGGCGGCCGTCGCGCGCTGCAGCCCCTCGCCCGAGCGCAGGACCCCCGGCCCGTCCGAGGCGATGCGCTGGACCCGGGAGCGGGAGGCCGCCGCCACCAGCGCCGCGTCCCCGGATCGCTCGACCGGCTCGACCGTCGAGAGCGGCTGCGTGGCGATGTGCCGTGCCGCGCGCGTGGCGAACACGAGGCCCTCCAGCAGCGAGTTCGACGCGAGCCGGTTGGCGCCGTGCACGCCTGTACAGGCGACCTCCCCCACGGCGTACAGGCCGGGCACCGTGGTCCGGCCGACGAGGTCCGTGACGACGCCGCCCGAGTGGTAGTGCTGCGCGGGCGCGACCGGGACCAGGTCGGTCGCCATGTCGATCCCGTGCTCGGCCAGCCGGTCGTGGATCGTCGGGAAGCGGCGGCGCAGGAAGTCCGCGCCCAGGTGCCGGGCGTCCAGCCAGACGTGGTCGGCGCCCGTGAGCGCCATCCGGCGCACGATGGCGTGGGCGACGATGTCGCGCGGGGCGAGCTCGGCCATGGGGTGCACGTCCGGCATGAACCGCACCCCGTCGGTGTCGAGCAGCAGGGCGCCCTCGCCGCGCACGGCCTCGGACACGAGCGTCAGCTGGCCCTTCACGCCGGCGCCCAGCCACAGGACCGTCGGGTGGAACTGCACGAACTCGACGTCCCCGAGCACCGCGCCCGCGCGCAGCGCCGCGGCGATCCCGTCGCCCGTCGCCTGCGACGGGTTGGTCGACGAGCGGAACACCTGGCCGATGCCGCCGGTCGCGAGCACGACAGCGCTGCCGAGGGCCGCGCCGACGCCGTCGCGCTGGCCCTCGCCGATCACGTGCAGCGTCACGCCGCACGCGCGGCCGGGCCGGCCGTCCGGTCCCGGCGGGCCGGTCAGCACGTCCAGGACCAGCGCGTGCTCGATGACCTCGATGCCCGGGTCGTTGCGCACCGCCTCGATCTGCGCGACGAGCGCGCGCGAGACCTCGGCACCCGTGGCGTCACCACCCGCGTGCACGATCCGGTCGGCGTGGTGACCGCCCTCGCGGGTCAGCGAGATGGTGCCGTCGGGTGCCCGGTCGAACACGGCACCGCGCTGGACCAGCTCCCGGACGCGGGCGGGACCCTCGGTGACCAGCACCTCGACGGCGCGCGGGTCGCACAGGCCCGCACCGGCGACGAGGGTGTCCTGCAGGTGGGCGGCCGGCGAGTCCGAGGGGTCGAGCGCCGCGGCGATCCCGCCCTGCGCCCAGACCGTGGAGCCCGACGCGAGGATGTCCTTGGTGACGAGCAGGACCCGCGGGACGCGCGTGCGCAGCTCGAGCGCGGCGGTCAGGCCGGCGATCCCCGACCCGACGACGACCGCGTCGGCCTGCACGGTCCAGCCCGGCGCGGGCGCCGCGAGCCGGGTGGCCAGGGCGGTGGCCGTCCGGMCGGCCTCGGCCGGGTCGCCGACGAGCGCCGTCACCGGCTCTCCCCGACGAGTGCGCGCCCCTCGGCGAGCGTCAGCCCGCTCGGTTCGAGGTCCGACCAGTCCGGGACCTGGCCGGGGTCGTCGCCGAGCGCCACCGCGCGGTTCTGCTCGTCGACGAGCACGACGCGCGGCGCGTAGGTGCGGGCCTCGTCGTCGGCCATCGCGCCGTAGGCGATGAGGATCACGACGTCTCCGGGATGGACGAGGTGTGCGGCCGCGCCGTTGACGCAGACCTGGCCGGGTGAGCCCGCGATCGCGTAGGTGGTCAGGCGCGCCCCGTTGGTCACGTCGACCACGTCCACCTGCTGCCCGGGCAGGATGTCGGCGGCCGCCAGCAGCGCAGCGTCCACCGTGATCGAGCCGACGTAGTGCAGGTCGGCCTGGGTGACGGTCGCGCGGTGGATCTTGCCGGTCATCATCGTGCGCTGAAGGCTCGTCACGCGGTGACCTCCACGGTGGCGTTGTCGATCAGGCGCGTGCTCCCCACGGTCGCGGCGAGCAGCAGGAGCGCCCCACCGCGGAAGGACGCGTCGACCTCGTCGAACGTGTCGGGGTCGACGAGCGCCACGTAGTCGATGTCCTCGACGCCGGAGGCCTGCAGGGTGTCGAGGGCGATGGACCGGATGTCGTCGACCGTCTGCTTGCGCGCGGCCAGCCGCAGCGCGTGCGACAGCCCGAGCGCGCGACGGCGCTCGTCGTCGGACAGGTAGGCGTTGCGGCTCGAGAGGGCCATGCCGTCCTCGTCGCGGACCAGCGGGGCGCCGTGCACCACGACCGGGACGTCGAGGTCGCGGACCATGCGGCGGACCGCGGCCAGCTGCTGGGCGTCCTTGCGGCCGAACAGCGCGACGTCGGGGCGGGTGAGGTGCAGGAGCTTGAGCACGACGGTCAGGACGCCGTCGAGGTGGCCGGGGCGGGACACGCCCTCGAGCACGTCGCCGATCGCGCCAGCGCTGACCCGCACGATCGGGTCGCCGTCCGGGTACATCACGGACGGGTCGGGGGCGAAGACGATGTCGTCGGGACCCAGCAGCCCGGGGCCGGAGAGCAGCGCGAGGTCGCCGTGCAGGTCGCGCGGGTAGCGGGACAGGTCCTCGCCGGCGCCGAACTGCAGCGGGTTCACGAAGATCGTCACCACCACGGCGTCGGCCAGCTCACGGGCCTTCGCGACGAGGGACAGGTGGCCGGCGTGCAGCGCGCCCATCGTCATGACGACGGCCCGCCGGTGCGGCCTCGCCGTGTGCGCGGCACGACCCTCGGTGCGCGGCACCGCCTGCACGTCCTGCACCGCCAGCGCCGCGGCGAGCTCCTCGCGCGTGTGCACGAGGGTCGGCGTCGTGGTCTGCGTGGTCATTGGTCGTCCTCCTGCGGGCTCACGTCCCCTTGCAACGCCGGGGAGCCCTCGTTGATGCCATCCAGAACGTCCTGCGCCGCGCTCGCCGAGATCAGACCGGCCGCGAGCGCCCTGGCGGCGGCCGATCGGGCCAGAGCACGGTACCCCTCGACGACGTCCACCGCCCCCGTGCGGGCGGCGAACCCCGCCAGCGCCACCCCGTGCTCGCGGACCGTGCCGGCATCCCCGCGGCGCACCGGGCCCGTCAGCGCGCTGATCGCGCCCGCGCCCCGGCTGCCGGTGGCGGGATCGGTGGGCGACTCCGCGCGCAGCGCTCCGTCGAGCGCCGCCTCGAGCAGCGGGGTGAGCATCCGTCCGGGATCCGCCACGCCGGCGGCCGCGAGCGCCTGGGCGGCCTGCGCGACGAGGACGACGAGATGGTTCGCGCCGTGCGCGAGGGCCGCGTGGTAGAGGCCGCGGGCCTCCTCGTCGAGCACCACCGGCTCGCCGCCGATCTCGACGACGAGCGCCTGCCCGATCGGCAGCACCGGGCCCGGCGCCGTGACCGCGAACGAGCAGCCGACCAGGCGGGCCAGGTCCAGCGACGTGCCCGTGAACGTCATCGCGGGGTGCAGCGCCAGCGGGATCACGCCCGCAGCCCGCGCCGGCGCAAGGACGTCCACGCCGAACCGACCCGACGTGTGCACGACGATCTGGCCGGCCTGCCAGGCACCCACGTCGGCCAGGCCCTTCACGAGGCCCGCGAGCGCGTCGTCGGGGACCGCGAGCAGGACCAGCTCCGCGCGACGGACCACCTCGGGGATGTCCAGCACGGGCACGCCCGGCAGCAGCGCGGCGGCGCGCTCCCGGGAGGCCTCCGAGATGGCGGAGACGGCGACCACCGGGTGGCCCGCACCGCGCAGTGCGCTACCGAGGACCGCACCGACCCGTCCCGCGCCGACGACGCCGACCCCGAGCCGCCCCGGTCGCGCGGCCGGGTCGCTCATGCGGGCGGTCCCTGGTCTGGGGGGTGCACCGCGGGGACGTCGGCGACGGGTCGCGGTGTGGGGAGGTCGGCCGCGGGCTGCGTCGCGGGGATGTCGACGACGGGCTGCGACGCGGAGACGTCGGGCTGCGTCGGCGGGACGTCGGCCACGGGCTGCGCGGCCGGCGTCGGGACCCCGACGGCGCGCATCCACTGCTCGGGCGACGCGGTCGCGCGGGCGGTGCGGGCGCGGGCCGCCTGCTCGTCGAGGAGCTCGGCGGCGATCGCGGCGCCGAGGTGGTTCACGCGGGGCGCGACGGGACCGGGCGTCGAGTGCAGGACGAACGACGCGAGCCCGAGCCTGCGCTGGATGACCCCCTGCTCGAGGCCCAGCGACTGGGTCCGCTCGTGCGGCACCACGTCGACCTGCCGCCAGAACCTCCCCGACCGGGTGACCAGCGCCCGGTCGGTGACGCGGAAGCCGTGCCGCCGCCAGCCGATCGGGTCGACCCACCGGGCGCTGCGGGGCGCCCCCGTGAAGCCCGCGTCGTCGCCGGAGCTGTCCAGCGCCGCGTTGACCAGGGCCACCGGGTCCGCGACCCCGAGGTCCGGCAGCACGAGCCACAGGGCGGTCATCGCCTCGCCGCGGGTGGCCACGGGGTGCAGCACGGTGTCCCGCTGCGACTCGTTGCCCTGGCCGTACCCGGCGACGTTGATCTCGACGCGCCACCAGTCCTTGCCGCGCCAGAGCGGGGTCTGCGTGAGGCGGATGGCCTGCACGCGCCCGGGGGGCACGGTCTGGGCGCGGTTCTCGGTCAGCCCGTGGCGCAGGCGGATGCCGTCGGGCGAGATGGCCGCCCGGAAGTTGGCGCCCTGGTTGACGCGGTTCCAGACGAACGCGGCACCACCGAAGATCGCCGGCAGCATGTAGAACAGCGCCCCGAACTCGCCGGACACGACGACGGCGACGACGATGCCGGCGGCCGCGAGCAGGAGCGTCGGCACCGCCCCGGAACGCAGCGTGGCGACGATGAGCCGCGCCATCGGCAGCTCGTACACCTCGCGCTCGGGAGCCGCGTCGAACACGGCCGGCGGCGCGAGCGTCGTGGTCGGTACCGGGAGGCCGCCCTCGTCCGACGCCGACGCGACGGGCGCAGGCGCGGCCACGGCCGGACGTCGCAGACCTGCGGCCAGAGCGAGCAGCTCGGCCCGCAGCACCTCGGCCTCGGCCTCGCGCAGGAACGCGAGCGAGACGCTGGAGCCCTCGCCGCCGGCGACCTCGATCTTCAGCTCGGACAGCCCGACGAGCCGCGCCAGCAGCGGCTGCACCACGTCCACGGCCTGCAGCCGGTCGAGGCGGGCCTGTCGCTGCTGCCGGAACAGGAGGCCCGTGCGCAGGTGCACCGCCTCGTCGGTCACGGCGAACCGGGTCACGCGCCAGGCCAGCGACGAGTACGCGAAGCCGATCAGGGCGATCACCGCGATGGCGGCCAGCACGATGAGCCACGTGCGGCCGTGCCGCAGGTCGACGGCCTCGCGCAGGTTCTCGGACTGGATCACGACGATGCCGACGACGACCGCCAGGATCCGCCAGCCCTTGAGCGCCGGGGTGATCGGGTGCATCCGGCGCCAGCCGACGATCGCGTCAGGCCCCTCGACGGGCTCGTGCTCGACGGGCGGCGCGCCGGGGAACGGCTCGGTCACAGCCCCGCCAGCCGGGCCTCGCCCCGAGAGGCCATCCGGTCGCGCAGGCGAGCGGCCTCGTGCGGCGGCAGGCCGTCGATCGCGGCGCTCGTCGCGGGCGCGGCCGTGTGCAGCTGGACCGTCGCGATCCCGAACCGGCGGGCCAGCGGGCCGGCGTTGACGTCCACGTACTGCATGCGCCCGTACGGCACCACGACCATCGAGCGGAACATGATCCCGTGCCGCACCAGCAGGTCGTCGGCGCGTTCCGCGTAGGCCATCGCACCGACCTGACGCGGCACGAGCCAGCCGATCCACACGCCGAGCAGCACGACGAACGCCGGCAGCGACCAGAGCCACGCCTCGCCGGCCGCCACCGCCACGACCACGAGCACGACCAGCAGCGGCACCAGGAACAGGCCCGCGACCGTCAGCCGTGCGCCGATCAGCTTGCGGGACACGGGGGTCCAGGTGACGTCGCTCGGGTCGAAGGGCTCCCGGCTCGGCGGCAGCGCGTCAGAGGTCATGGTGCCCATCCTGTCACCGCGCGGGATCGCGCCGGCGCGCGTCCGTCACAGCGTGGTCGGGTCCGGCGCCGGGCGTTCGCGGGCCGAGTCGGCGCCGGCCTCGGGCGGCGGGATCCGGCAGAACCGCTCGACCACCAGACCGACCACCGCGAGCACGACGCCGCCGAGCATCGCGATCGCCGCCGACAGCGTCCGCCCACCGTTGCCGGGCTCGTCGGTGCCCGTGAGCAGCGCGAGCACCTGTCCGCCGTACCAGCCGGTCAGCAGGGCGCCCGTGTAGCAGGAGGCCTTGGCGAGCACGACCGTGCGGGCCGCGCGCAGCGCGTCGAGGTTGGGCCGCTTGCCCTGCAGGTACTGGCGCACCTGCCACCCGAGCACGAAGACGACGGCCGCGATGCCGAGCTCGACGACGACCACGAGCCACGGCACGTTCGGGGGCAGCGCGCCGCGTGAGGCCATCGAACGCAGGACGATCCAGGTGCCGACCGCGACCACCGCCGCGGTGAGCAGGAGGGTCTGCCAGCGGGTGCTGTGCATCACGACGGCGGTGCCTCACCGTCGTCGGTCGCATCGTCGTCGGTCGTCGCCGTCGACTGCGCGGCCGTCAGCCAGTCGAGCGCGAGCCAGCGGATGCCCTCGCGGTCCGGCGCCGTGGCGGCCAGCGCCGCCACGGGTCCCCCGCCGAGCCCGGGCAGGATCGCGTGCGGGTCCACCTGCGCCCACGGCTCCAGCACGAACGCACGCTCGTGCGCCCGCGGGTGCGGCAGCTCGAGGTCGTCCGTCACGGCCAGCACGGAGCCGTAGACGACGATGTCGATGTCGAGCGTGCGCGGCCCCCAGTGCTCCTCGCGGACCCGGCCGTGGTTCTGCTCGATCGCCTGGGTCACCCGCAGGAGCTCGCGCGGCGAGAGCAGCGTGCGCGCCAGCACCACCGCGTTCAGGTAGTCGGGCTGCTCGGGCCCACCGACCGCCGCCGTCCGCGCGAGCGGCGACACCTGGACCACCTCGAGGCCCGGCGTGTGCGAGAGCGCGTCGACCGCGGCGCGCAGCGTGTCCTGCGCCGCCCCGAGGTTCGCGCCGAGGGCCAGCACCACGTCCGCGACGGAGGCGGGCGCGAGGTCCAGCGCGTCGGTCACGATCTCGCCGACGACCGCGTCGCTGCTCGTCTCGACGAGCTGGGTGCCGCCGGTCCCGACGTCCTGCGCACCCGCAGCCGCGGCGACGAGCGGGACGTCGCCGGTCGGGGCGTCGGACGGAGACGGCTCGTCGTCGACGTCTGCGACGGGCTCGGGAGGCGTGAGCGGCGCCGGTGCAGGCGGCGGCGTGAGCGGCGTCGGTGTGAGCCCCGTCGGCTCGAAGGTCGTCGGCACGACGGCGGCGACCGCACCGTCCGGACCCTCGCTCGACAGCCCGCCGGGGGCGCCCGGCAGGTCGGCACCGATCGGCTGCACGATGTCCGACCACGGGATGGTCGGCGGGATCACGGCCCCGGCAGCGGCGACCGGCACCGGCGGCGCGACGACGGGCGGAGCGGGGGGTGCGGGCGGCGGGGGAACGGGAGGCACCCCGGCCGCGGCCGCGACCCCCGCGACCAGCGGGGCGCCCGGCGCCGGGGTCACCGGGAACGTCGCCGTCGGCGTGGGGGTGTGCCGGACGGGAGCCTGCGCCTCGGACTGCGTGCGCGGCAGGTACGGCTCGGCGGCGGGCAGCTTGGCGCGGTCGCGACGGATCCGCACGACGACGTCCCCGAACGGCACCTCGATGGGCGCCTGCGGCTTGTGCACGCTGACGTCGACGGCCTGGACGATCGCGTGCGACAGGACGGTGGCGGCGATGCGCTCGGCGACGGTCTCGACGAGGTCGACGGGCTCGCCCGACAGGACCGCGGAGACCTGCTCGGCGAGCACGCCGTAGTGGAGGGTGTGCGCCAGGTCGTCGCGGGCCGCGGCGCGCCGGGTGTCCATGTGCACGACGACGTCCGCGACGAAGGTCTGGCCCTCGCGGCGCTCGAACTCGAACACGCCGTGATAGCCGGTGGCCGTGATGCCCGTGAGCCGGATCTGGTCCAGCAGCCGGCCCCCGCCGTCCAGGACGCCGCCTTCCCACTGCTCGTCGGTGGTCACCGCGTGCTCCCTCCGGTTCGTGCGTCCTCGTCCACTGCGAGCTCGTCGTCGGGCAGGTCCGTGGGGGCCACGGCACGCCCGGACTGCCAGGCGGCGGCCACCCGTACCGCATCGGCCGAGCCTGCCACCTCGTGCACCCGGACGCACCAAGCCCCCGCGACCGCGGCCAGGGCGGAGACCGCGGCGGTCGCGCGGTCGCGCGCCAGGGGCGGCGCCGGCTCCCCGTCGGCCCCCGCCAGCAGGTGTCCGAGGAAGCGCTTGCGGCTCGCGCCGACCAGCACGGGGAAGCCGTCGGCGACGAGCTCGGGCAGCCGCGCCAGCAGCGGCCAGTTGCTCGCGCCCGCCTTCGCGAACCCGAGGCCCGGGTCGAGCACCACCTGCTCGTCGCGCACCCCGGCCGCGCGCAGGCCCGCGACCCGGGCGGCCAGCTCGCGCCGGACGTCGCTGACCACGTCGTCGTAGTCGTCGAGGTCGTCCATGACGTCCGCGTGCCCACGCCAGTGCATGGCGACGTACGCGGTCCCGGTCTCGGCGACCACCCCGTACATGTCGTCGTCGGCCAGACCGCCCGAGACGTCGTTGACCAGGCGCGCGCCCCGCGCCACGGCCTCGCGCGCCACGACCGCGCGGGTGGTGTCGACGCTGACGACTGCGCCGCGGGCGACGAGCCCGTCGATGACCGGCAGGACGCGGTCGAGCTCGTCCTGCACCGGGACGCGACGTGCGCCGGGCCGGGTGGACTCGCCGCCGACGTCCAGCAGGTCGGCGCCCTGCGCGAGGAGCTCGAGCCCGTGCGCGACGGCCGCGGACGGCGTGAACCAGCGGCCGCCGTCGGAGAACGAGTCGGGCGTGACGTTGACGACGCCCATCACGAGGGTCCGACCGACGTCCGGGAGACCCATCACCCTGCCGAGCCTAGGGGTGCCCGTCATGGCGCTCGAGGTGCGTCAGCGGCCGAGCACGAGGCTCATGGCCTCGGCCCGCGTCGCGACGTCACGCATCTGCCCACGGACCGCGGACGTCACGGTGCGGGAGCCGGGCTTCCGGACGCCGCGCATCGACATGCACAGGTGCTCGCACTCCACGACGACGAGCACGCCGCGCGGCTGGAGCTCGGCGACGAGGGCGTCGGCGATCTGCGCGGTGAGGCGCTCCTGCACCTGCGGGCGGCGCGCGAACACGTCGACCAGCCGGGCGAGCTTGCTCAGCCCGGTGATGCGGCCGTCGACGCCCGGGATGTAGCCCACGTGCGCGACCCCGTGGAACGGGACCAGGTGGTGCTCGCAGGTGGAGTAGACCTCGATGTCCTTGACCAGGACCATCTCGTCGTGGCCGAGGTCGAAGGTCGTCGTCAGGACGTCCGCCGGCTCCTGGAAGAGACCGGCGAAGATCTCCTTGTAGGAGCGGGCCACACGGGCCGGCGTCTCGCGCAGACCCTCGCGGTCGGGGTCCTCGCCGACGGCGATGAGCAGCTCGCGGATGGCGGCCTCGACGCGGTCCTGGTCGTACTCGCCGATCGCGGAGCCCTTGTGCGCGGTGGCGGGACCGATGTCGCCCACGGTCACGCGTCCGGGGTCTGGCCGGGCGGGAGCTGCACGATCTGCTCACCGGGGAACCCGAACGCCTCGGCGGCCTCGTCCTCGGGGATGATCGGCTTGCCGTTGCGCGCTGCGAGCTCGGCGGGCGTCATCACCGGCGGGCGGTCCGAGACGGCGCGCTGGTCGCTGGACAGCCACACCTGGCGCGGCGGGCGCTTGGTGATCGGCTCGAAGATCCTGGCGAGCTGCTCCTGGTTGAGCGTCTCCTTGTCGAGCAGCTCGAGCACGAGCGCGTCCAGGACGTCGCGGTACTCGACCAGGATCTCCCAGGCCTCGTCGTGCGCCCGCTCGATCAGGGCGCGCACCTCGAGGTCGATCGACGCGGCGACGTCCTCGGAGTAGTCACGCTGGTGGCCCATGTCGCGGCCCATGAACACCTCGCCGGACGCCTGACCCAGCTGGATCGCGCCGAGGCGGGCGCTCATGCCGAACTGCGTGACCATCTTGCGGGCCGTGGCCGACGCCTTCTCGATGTCGTTGCTGGCGCCCGTCGTCGGGTCGTGGAACACGAGCTCCTCGGCGACGCGGCCACCCATGGCGTAGGCCAGCGTGTCCAGCAGCTCGTTGCGGGTGGTCGAGTACTTGTCCTCGGTCGGCATGACCATCGTGTACCCGAGCGCGCGGCCTCGCGGCAGGATCGTCACCTTGGTGACAGGGTCGGTGTACCGCAGCGCGGTCGCCACCAGGGCGTGCCCACCCTCGTGGTACGCGGTGATCTTGATCTCCTTGGGGTTCATCACCCGGGTGCGCTTCTGCGGGCCGGCGATGACCCGGTCGATCGCCTCGTCCAGCGTCACGTCGGTGATGATCTGCTGGCCCGTGCGCGCGGTGAGCAGTGCCGCCTCGTTGAGCACGTTGGCCAGGTCCGCACCCGTGAACCCGGGCGTGCGGCGCGCGACGACGTTGAGGTCGACGTGCGGCGCCATCGGCTTGCCCTGCGAGTGCACCTGGAGGATCCGCTCGCGGCCCTTCAGGTCGGGGGCGTCCACGGCGACCTGGCGGTCGAAGCGGCCCGGGCGCAGCAGCGCGGGGTCGAGGATGTCGGGGCGGTTGGTCGCCGCGATGAGGATGACGTTCGCGTTGGCGTCGAAGCCGTCCATCTCGACGAGCATCTGGTTGAGCGTCTGCTCGCGCTCGTCGTGCCCGCCGCCCATGCCGGCGCCACGGTGCCGACCGACCGCGTCGATCTCGTCGATGAAGATGATCGCCGGGGCGTTCTGCTTGGCCTGGTCGAACAGGTCGCGCACACGGCTGGCGCCGACGCCGACGAACATCTCGACGAAGTCCGAGCCGGAGATCGAGTAGAACGGCACCCCGGCCTCACCGGCGACCGCCCGCGCGAGCAGGGTCTTGCCGGTTCCAGGCTGGCCGTACAGCAGCACGCCCTTGGGGATCTTGGCCCCGACCGCCTGGAACTTGGCGGGCTCGGCCAGGAAGTCCTTGATCTCCTGCAGCTCCTCGACGGCCTCGTCGACACCCGCGACGTCCGCGAACGTGACCTGCGGGGACTCCTTGTTGACGAGCTTGGCGCGCGACTTGCCGAAGCTCATCACCCGCGAGCCGCCGCCCTGCATCTGCGAGCTCAGGAAGAAGAACAGGCCGATGATGATGATCAGCGGGATCAGGAACGTCAGGACGCTGAGCCACCACGGGCTCTGCGGGACGTCGGACGTGTAGCCGTCCTTGGGGTTGGCCTCGGCGATCGCGTTCACCACGGACTCGCCCTGCGGGACGACGTAGTTGAACTGGACCAGCTTGCCGAAGTTCTTGTCGTCCTTGACGAAGTCCTCGGCGAGCGTGAGGTTGACGCGCTGGACGCCCTCGGTGATCTTGGCCTGCTCGACCTTGCCGTCCGCGATCAGGGACATGCCGTCGGAGGTGTCGATGCTGCTGACCTTGGGCTGGTTGATCGAGCTGAATCCGAACACCGCCAGGACCACCGCGAGGGAGATCCACAGCAGGAGGCTACGAGAAAGGCGCTTGACGTTCATGGGTGATCGGGGCCGAGCCCCTCATCCTCCGCTCGCGGGTCTGGTTGCTCGAAGTTACCCGATGAACCTGGCCTCGCCCGACCGTGTTCACCGAGGGCGCACACGAGCGCGAGCGCGTCCCGGCGCTGCTCAGGCCCCGTAGACCTTGGGCGCGAGCGTGCCGACGAACGGCAGGTTGCGGTACTTCTCCGCGTAGTCGAGGCCGTATCCGACGACGAACTCGTTGGGGATGTCGAACCCGACGTAGCGCACGTCGACCTCGACCTTGGCCGCCTCGGGCTTGCGCAGCATGGTCGCGACCTCGACGGTCGCGGGGCCGCGGGAGCGCAGGTTGGACAGCAGCCAGGACAGGGTCAGGCCCGAGTCGATGATGTCCTCGACGATCAGGACGTGGCGCCCGGTGAGGTCCGCGTCGAGGTCCTTGAGGATGCGGACGACGCCGGACGACTTGGTGCCCGACCCGTAGGAGGACACCGCCATCCAGTCCATCTGGACCGGCGAGTGCAGGCGCCGCGCGAGGTCGGCCATGACCATCACGGCACCCTTGAGCACGCCCACCAGGAGGAGGTCCTTGCCCGCGTAGTCGGCGTCGACCTGCGCCGCGATCTCGTCGAGACGACCGTGCAGCTGCTCTTCAGAGAGGAGCACCCGCTCGAGGTCGTCTCCCATGTCCGCCGGGTCCACCGAAGTCGCTCCTTGTTGTCGTGCTACGGCTGGGCGCTGAGGTCCGCCTGGCCGAGTGCAAGCCTGCCATACGCCCGGCGTGCGGCCACCCCGCCGGGAAGTGCGACCGGACCCTGCCCGTGCCAGAGGGTGACCAGTGCGTCGACGGCCAGGACGTGGTCCCTGCTCAGCGCGCCCGCCGGGCTGCCCGCGGCGATGATCGCGGTGCGCAGGGCGCGTCGGCGCACGGCGTCCGGGGCGTTCGCCAGGACCTCGACGTCCAGCCCGTCGGCGTTCGCCCCCAGCTCCTGCACGAGCGCGTCGGCGAGGCCGTCCAGCACGTCCGCGTCCTCGCGCAGCTGGGCGGCGGTCCGGGCCAGCGCCTGCGCGACCCCGGGGCCGAGGACGCGTTCGAGCGTGGGCAGCACCTCGGCACGGACCCGGCTACGCAGGGGCGCGTCCGCGTGCGAGCCGTCGTTCGTCGGGTCCTGCCAGGGCGTGAGCCCCTGGGCCGCGCACGCCGCCTCGGTGTCCGCACGACGCAGCCCGAGCAGGGGGCGCCGGAACCGGCCCCGGACCGCCGGCATGCCCGCGAGCGCCCGGGCGCCCGAGCCGCGCGCGAGGCCGAGCAGGACCGTCTCCGCCTGGTCGTCGAGGGTGTGGCCGAGCAGCACGGCGGTCGCCTGCGTCCCGTCCAAGGCCTCGTAGCGGGCCGCGCGGGCCGCCGCCTCGGGGCCGCCCGCACCCGTCACGTCGACGTGCACCACCTGCACCGGGTCGAGCCCGAGCCCCTCGCACGCGGCCGCGGCGGCCTGCGCGACGTCGTCGGAACCCTCCTGCAGACCGTGGTCGACGACGACCGCCCCGACCCGCCAGCCCGCCTTCCGACCGACGAAGGCCGCGCCCGCCGCGAGCGCGAGCGAGTCCGCCCCGCCCGAGCAGGCGACGAGCACCAGCTCGCCCGGGCCGACGTCCTCGAGGGCCGCGGCGACCGCCGACCTGACCGCGGCGACCGCAGGAGCGGGACCGGTCACCCGTGCACCCGTCGCACCCAGGCGCGGGGATCGGCGATCTCCCGGGGCTGCGGCAGGTTGTCCGCGGACGCGAAGACCGCGTTGAACCCCGAGGTCCCGACCTTCTTGCGCACCTCCCGGACGAACTTCGCCCCGTCGCGGTACTGCGCCAGCTTGGCGTCCAGGCCCAGCAGGCGACGCAGCACCTGGTCGAGCCCCTTGCCCTGGGACGCGCTGTCGCGGCGGGCGTCGAACGCCCGGCGGATGTTCTTGACGGTCGGCACGACCGACGGACCGACCTCGTCCATCGTCACGTCGGCGTGGCCCTCGAGCAGGGCCATGACGGCGCCGACCTCCTCGAACACCGTCCGCTGCTCCGGCGAGAGCGCGTCGAGGATCCCGCCGTCACCGAACGCCTTCGTCACGGATCCCATGAGGTCGGCCCGGGCGCCCTCGCCCGTCAGGTCCGCGAGCAGCTCCGCCGCACGCGACCGCACGTGTTCCGCGAGCCACGGCGCGGCCGCGAACTGCATCGCGTGGGTCTGCTCGTGCAGGGCCACCCAGAGGCGGAAGTCGGAGCCGTCGACCTTGAGCTTGCGCTCGTGGTGCAGCACGTTGGGCGCGACGAGGAGCAGGCGCCCGTGGTAGCCCGCCTGCGGCGTGAACGGGTCGAACTGGCCGAGCACCTTGGTGGACAGCAGCGCGAGCACGCCGCCCACCTGGAGCGCACCCGCGGCGCGCGTGCCGGGGCCTGCGGGCGCCTGGACGCCGCCCGTCATCACGCCGAACATCTCCGCGTTGGCCTGCGCCCAGCGCGGGCGGTCGACCACCAGCACGTTCGAGACGTCCTTCGGGTCGGTGCCGTCCGCTGCCTCGAGCTGCGCGATCCGCGCCACGTGCCCCGCCGCGCGGCCGGCCGCGKCGCGCAGCTCGTCGACGAGGCTCTCCAGCTGACCTCGCTCGGCGGTCGGGCCGGGCATCGCCAGGCGTCCCGCGATCGCCGCGGCCTTCTGCCAGTCGACGAGGCTCTTTTCGTTCCCGGAGGGCTCCACACCGTCACGGTAACCGGCGCCGTCACGCACGCCGCGTGCGTTCCGCCGTCGGCGCAAGAGCCGTCAGCGGCAGCCGCAGGCCGCGAGCCTGGTGACGAACTCGTCGATCGCTGCCCGCGGGCCCCACTGGCCGCCGTCGGGAGTGGCGTCGGCCAGGACGGCGAAGACGAGCTGGCGCGAGTCGGCGTCGAGGACGGTGCCGGACAGGGCGGTGACGTGCGGGAGGCTTCCCGTCTTCGCGCGCACCATCCCGCGCGCCTGCGACTGCGTGTAGCGGTCGGAGAGCGTCCCGGTCAGGCCGCCGATCGGCATGCCCGTCGCGACGTCACGCAGGTCGGGGTTGGCCGGGTCGGTGGAGAGCCGGACCAGACCGGTGAGCAGGCTGGGCGGCAGGATCGACCCCGCGCCCAGGCCGGACGCGTCGACCAGGTGGGACCCCGTGGTGTCGACGCCCGCGACGTCCACCGCGTGCAGCACCGCCGCCGAGCCGCCGTCGAACGTCGCCGGCAGCCCCTCGTCGATGGCCACCAGCCGCGAGACCACCTCGGTGATGGTGTTGTCCGACGTGTCGAGGAAGTGGTGCACGATCTTGTCCAGCGTGGCCGACTCGACCCGCCCGATCTCGCGGCCGTTCGCCGGCTTGTCCGCCCGGAACGGCGAGCCGGTGACCGTGATGCCGTTCTCGGCGAGCCGCACCGCGAACGTCCGCGCCGCCGCGAGCGACGGGTCCGCGTAGCGCGGCGGGTACTCACCGGGCTTGATCTTGGCCGTGTCCACGGCGAGCGCGGTCACGGGTGCGACGAACCCCGCGGCGATGTCCGCCGGGTTCCAGGCCGGGCTCAGCCGCGGGCCGGTGAACAGGCCGTCGTCGACTCCGAGCTCGACCGTCGTCGCACCCTCGAGCTGCAGGGTCTTGGCGGTCTGCGCGGCGAGCTCGGCCAGGCCCGCGTGCCCCTCGGTCGCGGCCGGGTCGCCGGCGCCCGCGGCCAGCATCATGTCCCCGCCCCCGACCAGCACGATCCGGTTGCCGTCGCCGCGCACCACCGTCGTCGGCAGCGTCATGTCCGGGCTCAGCGTGCTCAGCGCCGCGATCGCGGTGACCAGCTTCGCCGTCGACGCGGGCGTGCGGCCCTCGTCGGGAAGATGGCTGGCCAAGGTCTCCCCCGTGAGCTGGTCCTGGATCAGGACGCCGACGCTGGTGCCCATGCGCGGGTCGGCGACGAGCCCGTCGACCATGGCCTGCAACGTCGGGCCTCCCGGCAGCGGGACCTGCGGGTCGAGATCGGTCAGGGCGGGAACCAGCGCCGCCGGCTCGACCGCACCCGGAGCCGTCGGGAACGGGTTCGGCGGCGCGGGCTCTGCGGCCAGCGTGACCAGGCCGGGGACCTTGTCGTAGGCGTCAGCGGTGGCGTACGCGCCCGCGGCGAGCACCACGACGAGCATGCCCGTGCCCACCACCCGTCCCGCTGTGGTCATCGTCACCCCACCCCGCCCTGTCCCCACTCGTTCCCGGCCGTTCGGTGCGTCAGACTACTGTCCGAGACGAAGGCGCCCCTGACACCCGGCGCGCCGCACGACGAGTGTCGCTGCGACCGCCGGCCCGGAAACCCCCGGGCGCGGACGCACGGGCGGAGGAGAGCTGTGGAGTTCGACGTCACGATCGAGATCCCTAAGGGTCAGCGCAACAAGTACGAGGTGGACCACGCAACGGGGCGTATCCGGCTCGACCGGATGCTGTTCACCTCGACCCGTTATCCCGACGACTACGGCTTCATCGAGGGCACCCTCGGTGAGGACGGCGACCCGTTGGACGCTCTGGTGCTGCTCGAGGAGCCCACGTTCCCGGGCTGCCTCATCCGCTGCCGTGCTCTCGGCATGTTCCGCATGCGCGACGAGGCCGGCGGCGACGACAAGGTCCTGTGCGTCCCCACCGGCGACCAGCGCGCCGCGTGGCGGCAGGACATCGACGACGTCTCCGACTTCCACCGGCTCGAGATCCAGCACTTCTTCGAGGTGTACAAGGACCTGGAGCCCGGCAAGTCCGTCGAGGGCGCCCACTGGACGGGTCGCGCCGAGGCCGAGGCCGAGATCGAGCTCAGCCGCCAGCGCGCGATCGACACGAACTACTACAGCCACTGACGCTGGGCTGTTCGCTTTCCCGCAACGTCCGCACTCGTGTTCGCTATACGGCGAACGAGTGCGGACGTTGCGCATTTCTCACCGGTGGCGTCCGCACTCGTGGTGGTCATAGGCAACACGAGTGCGGACGTTGGTGAGCCGTCCACAGGGTCGTTCGGCGGCGGGTCATCCACAGGTCCTGGCTGACGGCTGTCCGGGCGGTACGCGACGAGGACCGTCTCCCCATGACGAACGAGACGGAGCGTCGAGCGCGCCGCGAGCTCGCGCGGTCGCACGCGCGTCAGCAGGCCGGGCTGCTGACCAGGTCACAGCTGAGCTCGCTGGGACTCACGGCTGCTCAGGTGCGCGCGGAGATCCGTGGCGAGCGGTGGCGACCCCTGGGCCGGCAGACTCTCGCGGTCCTCCCTTCCCCGCATGGCTCGCTCGTCGACTGGTGGCTCGCGGTGCTGGAGTGTGCGCCGCGCTCGATCGTCGGGAGCACGCCCCGGGCCGCACTGGCAGGCATCACGGCCCTGCTCGCGTGCGGGCTCCAGGGGATCACCGACGACGGACACATTCACGTCGCGGCGCCGAAGTCGTCGCACCCGGTGCCGGCGCCCAGCGGCGTCCGGGTCCACGAGACGAGGCGCTGGCGGGACGACGACGTGACCACCGAGGGAGTCGTCCGCATGCTGCCCGCGACCGCGACCGTCCAGGCTGCGCTCTGGGCGAGGACCGATCGCGAGGCCGCCCTGCTCCTGATCAGTCCGATCCAACAGCGCCTGACCACGGTGTCAGCCGTGGCCGAGGCGCTCGATCTCGTGCGTCGGGACAGGCGTCGCACCCTGCTCCGGGGTCTGTTGCAAGAGATCGACCACGGCGTCGCGAGCCTCAACGAGCTCGACTTCGCCGCTCACTGCCGTCGGCGCGGGCTCCCCGAGCCCGATCGGCAGGTCGTGGTCGAGGCTCGAGGAGGACGGGCGTACCTGGATGTCCGATGGAGCCGATGGCGCGTGGTCGTCGAGATCGACGGCGTCGGGCACCTCGACGCCGACCGGTGGGTCGAGGACAGCCTGCGTCACAACGAGATCGCCTTGAGCGGTGACGTCGTGCTCCGCATCCCGAGCCTCGGTCTTCGTCTGCACCCGGACCGGCACCTGGACGCCGTGGAGCGAGCCCTCCGCCGAGCAGGCTGGCGACCCTGACCGGACGTCCGCGCTCGTGGTCGCCATAGCCACCACGAGTGCGGACGTTGCTGAGATGGGTTGCGCAACGTCCGCACTCGTCGGCGCTATAGGCCACACGAGCGCGGACGTTGCGGGGAAGCGCAGGGGGTTACGGGCGGCCCGCGTACGGCATCGTGCTTGCCCAGCGCATCTTGATCATGCGGAGCGGGGCCAGCGGCTGCGGGGCCTCCATGATCTGGCCGTTCCCGGCCCAGATGGCCACGTGGTAGATCGCCTCGACGTTGTTGGGGTCGGTGGACCAGAAGATGAGGTCGCCGGGGCGCATGTCGTCGTAGCTGATCTTGAGGATCTGCTTGTACTGGTCCCGGGTGGTGCGGTTCAGGTTGATGCCGACCGACTGGTAGGCGCGCATCGTCAGGCCGGAGCAGTCGTAGGAGCTCGGGCCGGCGTCGCCCCAGCCGTAGGGCAGGCCGATCTTCGTCTGCGCCCACGCCAGCGCGGCGGCGGCGGTGCCCGCGGAGCTGCGCGACGTGCCCGTGCCGAGGCCGTACTTGACGGCGGGCGGGGTGGTCACCGGGGGCGGCGTCGTGACGGGAGGAGTGGTGGTGGCCGGCGGGGTGGTGGTCGCCGGCGGGGTGGTCGTGGCCGGCGGGGTGGTGGTCGCCGGCGGCGGCGTGGTCGCCGGCGGGGTGACGGCCGCGGGCGGGGCGACCGCAGCGGGCGGCGGGCGGTAGGCGGCGGCCTTCGCGGCGGCGTCCTCGCGGTCGCGGCGCTGCTGGTCGAGGAAGTCCTGGCGGGCGCGCTCGACCTCGGCGCTCGTCTGGCGGGCCGCAGCGAGCTGGGCGATGAGGGTGTCGCGCTCGGCGGCGGCGGACGCCTGCTCGGCGACGGCGTCGCTCTGGGCCTGCTCGGCGGCGGTCAGGGCGTCGGCGGCTGCGGCCTTGGCGGCGGTCGCCTTGTCGGCGGCCGTCTGGGCGCGCTTGGCCAGCATCCCCGAGATGAGCTGGGAGGCGCGGTACTTCTGCACGGCCTCGTCGGTCTTGCCGCTGATCCGCTCGAGCGACGCGCTGCGGTTGGCGACGTCCTGGAACCCGTCGGCCGACAGCACGGCCTGCAGCAGGTCCGTCGAGCCACCGGACCGGGCGGCCTCGCGGGCGATCGCGACGAGCTGGCGGCGGGCCGTCTCGGCGTCGGTGTCGGCCGCCGCGGACGCCGCCTTCGCGTCGCGGGAGGCCTGCTGCGCGGTGTCGGCGTCGGCGAGGGCCTGCGTGTACGCGTCCCCGAGCTGCTGGACCTTGAGCTCGGCCGCGTCGGTGGCGGCGCTCAGCTGCGCGAGCCGGACCTCCATGCCCGCGACGGACCGGGACGCGGACGCGACCGCGCCCTTGGCGTCCTGCACGTCCTGGGCAGTGGGCGGAGTGGGAGCCGGCGGGGTCGCGACGGCCACCCCTCCGAGCATCGGCACGACGAGCACAGCAGCCACCAGCACCGATGGCAGTCGGTACCGAGATGCGGCGCGCGGGCTCACGTTCCTCCAGCCGGGCGGCCGTCGGGCCGCCTCCAGTGATCGTCGACAAGCGGTGCGACCACCTGGCCGCCCCGAGGGACGCTACCGGCCAGAACCTCATTAGTGAACACCTGTCACACCAGTCACACGAGTAACAAGCGTGTGCTTAGGGACGAAGCGGACAGGAACCGGGTCGAATCACTCGTTCGCCGGTACATCGGCACCTGAGGGCGTCCACCCAAGCGTCAGCCGAACCTGCCCTCGACGTACGCCGCGGTGCGCTCGTCCTGCGGCGACCCGAACATCGCCGACGTCTCGCCGTGCTCGACGATGACGCCAGGCGTGCCCTGCGAGGCGAGGAAGAACGCGCAGCGCTGGGACACGCGGGCGGCCTGCTGCATGTTGTGCGTGACGATGACGATGGTCACCTCGTTGACCAGCTCGAGCATCGTCTCCTCGATCACCCGGGTGGACGTCGGGTCGAGCGCGGAGCAGGGCTCGTCCATCAGCAGCACGCGCGGCCGGACCGCGAGCGAGCGCGCGATGCACAGCCGCTGCTGCTGGCCGCCCGACAGGCCGCCACCGGGCGACCGCAGCCGGTCGCGCACCTCCTTCCAGAGTCCCGCCTTTGTGAGGCAGCTCTCGACGAGGACGTCCTTCGACTCCCTGCCCGCCCGCACGCCGGTCAGGCGCAGCCCTGCGACGACGTTGTCGTAGATCGACATGGCCGGGAACGGGTTGGGCTTCTGGAAGACCATGCCGATCCGCCGACGGGCCTCGACGAGCTTGCGCTCCGGGTCGTAGATGTCCTCGCCGTCGAGCAGCACCTCCCCCGCCAGCGACGCCGACGGCACGAGCTCGTGCATCCGGTTGAGGATGCGCAGGAACGTCGACTTCCCACAGCCCGACGGCCCGATCAGCGACGTGACCAGGCCCGCCGGCATCGTGGTCGAGACCCGGTCGAGGACCTGGTGGTCACCAAACCATGCGGAGATGTTGCGGGCCTCGAGCGCCGACAGCGGTCCGCTGGGCTCGGGCGTCGCGGGTTGCGGCGCGGGCGCCAGGTAGGGGTCGAGGTCGACGACCTGCGGCAGCACCTGGGTCATCTCGGCGGTGGGGGTGGGGGTGGACATCGCGCTCCGTTCTCACATCAGGTTCGGCAGGAGCCGCGCACCCTGGTCGGCGACCAGCAGCGCGGCGAGCACGGTCAGGGGGACGAACACGATCCACGCCTGGCGCGCGCCGACGCGCCGGGTGGCCCAGACGGCGCCGGCCTCGACGACGACGAGCAGCTGCAGGGCCAGCACGAGCGCCCACGTGGTCGAGGGGTCGCCAGCCATCTCCTTGTGCTCGGGCGGGAGCGTCGCGGGTCGGGTCTGCCGGCCGCCCGGCGGCCGCGGGTCCGAGACGAGCCGGGCGTCGAGCCGCACCACGCCTTGCGGCAGGAACGCCGGACCCCGGGCGGTCTCCAGGATCAGCCGCGACTCGCCGGCCTTCGGCCGCGCCAGGCTCGGGTCCCCGGCGTAGCGCAGGCCCACGACCTCGAACCGCTGCACGCCCTGCCCGGTCAGGACGGTGAACGTCGCCCCGGGCGGCAGTTCCTGCAGGCGGGCGAACGGTCCACCGAACGCCGCAGCGCGACCCATCAGGACGGAGACGCCCTCCTGGCCGGGCAGCACGGAGTCGCGGCGATGCCCGGGCCCTCCCATGAGCACGCCCGACGTGGTGCCCTCGGCGACGATCTCGTCGACCCCGATCGACGGGATCTGGATGCGGGCCACGGGAGCGCCGTCGGCGAGAAGCACCCCGTCGAACGTGCCCTCCGACACCGGCGTCGTTCCCGCCTCGCCCTCCTCGCCGAACTGGATCGCGAGGCGTTCCTGCAGCACGAGGTGTTGCAGCTGGCTGAAGCCCGTCAGGTAGACGACGAACGTCAGCAGGAGCGTCGCGACGAGGGCGGCGACGCCGCGGGCGACGCGCTGTGCCGGCGTCAGCTCGGCCCGCGGCACGACCGACCGGGGCATCTTGCGTGGCGGACGCGGCCGACGGGCAGGGGGCTCGGCGGGCGGTTCTGGCGGCGGGCCGGGCGGGGCCGTGCTGTCAGGCGCGACCGGGCGGTCGGTCGTCGTCGTCATGCGACGGCCACGGGCTGCGTCACCGGGGGACGTCCCCGGTCGCCCGACAGGCGCGCTGAGATGACGCCGGCCGCGACGACGAGCACGAGCACGATCGCGGCCCACGGCACGACCAGCATCGAGCGGTCGCGGACCACCGGCTCGACCGGCGGCGCTCCGGCCGGCGCGACGGGCGCCAGCTCGGCGTGCGCGGTGACGAGGGTCCACTGGCCGACCCCGTCGATGTCCTGCGAGACCGTGCGCGACTCACCCGGGGCGAGCCCGTTCACGGGGACCTTCGGCGCCGAGCCGATGCGGTGCCCCGCGACGGTCGTCGCCCAGAACCGCGCAGACGCGTCCACGGTCCGGTGCGAAGAGTTGCGCACGACGAACCGCACGACGAGGCGGCCGCCAGTCGGGTCGAGGGCCGCGCGGTAGGTGGTCCGCAGGCCGCTGACATCGAGCACCGAGGAAACGTCGAGCGGGACCACCGGCTCGGCCACCGCGGCGTCGGGAGGCAGGGGTACGTCGGCCGGGACCGAGCCCGACCCGGCCGAGAGGCCGGAGCCGGCTCCCGGGGCCGGCGCCGGCGCGGACCCGCCGACGACGGCCTGCAGCCCGATGCCCTCGCCACCGTCGGGGTCGAGGTCGGCCGCAGCGGCAGGTGTCGCCAGCACGAGGCCGCCGACGATGAGGAGCGCCGCGACGAGCAGGGCGCGGGCGCCGCTCATCGCGCGACGTCCAGGGCCGCGGCGCGCCGCGCCTCCTCCTGCGTGAACGCGATCCACTCCTGCGCCCGTCGGGTCTCGCGGCGGCGCCGGGCCCGCAGCGCGAACCAGCCCCCGACCGCGAGCGCCAGGATCCCCAGGAGCATCCACGGGACGGCGACGACCGTGGTGTCGCGGTGCACGGGCGCGAGCGGCCCGGGGTCGAGGGCGGCCGGGTCGACGTTCGGCTGCAGGTCGACGTAGGGCCGCAGCAGACCGGAGCGTCCGACGCCGGGCACCGACAGCGTGACCACCCGGGTGGCGCCCGGCAGGATCTCGGGAACCTCCTCGTGGACGGCCCGTGCGGCGGACACGCCGAACCACGTCGTCGCGCCTGCGGCGAGGGTCGCGCCGAGGGCCACGTTGCCGGTGTTGTGGACGGTGACCGTGACGGTGCTGGGGCCGGTGAGGGGATTCGCGCCAGCCGGTGCCGAGGCGGTGATGCTCGCGACCGTCAGCACCGGCTGCAGCTCCCCGGCGACGCGCACGTACATCCGGGTGGCCACCCGCCGCTCGACCTTCACCTGGCCCTCGACCGCGCTCGCGGACACCACCAGGCCTGCGGCGTGGTCGCCGGGGCGGGCGTCGGCGGGGACCGTCACCGTGAACGGGACGACCTGCTGCGCACCCGGAGCCAAGGGGACGGTCAGACGCTTCTGGCCGTCCTGCAGCGTCACCCACGCACCCGCGTCCTTCGGCTCCTCGTCGGTCGCCAGGAGCGCGAACGCACCGTCGTCGGTGTTGTATGCGTCGGTCGCGACGAGCTCGACCGACTGGTCGGTGGTGCCCGTGTTGCGCACCAGGTAGAAGTCGGCCACCTGCTGGCCCGGCTGCACCTGGTAGCTGTACCGGCTGCGCCCGTCGGGGTCGGTCCCGTTGCTGGGCGCTCCCGCGATCCCGACGGTGTCGTCGGCCCGGGCCGGCGCGGCCACGGCGAGTCCCGCGGCAACGAGGACCAGCAGCGCGAGCACGGCACGAAGGACGGGACCGTGGGCGTGCCGACGGTCGAGGAGCGGGACGAGCATGCTTCATTCACGCCCGTCGACGTGGCGGCCGGCCTGCGTCGTCGCGACGACGGGATGAACGCAGGACGGCACAGGAGTGGACGCGCGAACGGCGTGGGCCGCAGGGCCCACGCCGTTCGGTTCAGGACGTCACTTCGAGACGAGCGTCACCGTGAGCGTCGAGGTGTAGGTGCCGGCGGGCGTGCCCGTCGGCGCGACGAACGTCAGGTCGGCATCGAGCACCGAGTCGCCGGCGGTGCCGGCGGGCAGCTCCGCGAACAGGCTCGGGTAGGTGGCCGAACCGGCGGACTGAGCGGCGCCGAGCGTCGCCGCGACGCCGGAGACGTTCTTGGGTGCCAGGCCGAGCTGCTGCTTGTTGATCGTCGTGGCCCCGTTGACGAAGTTCGCGACGCCGGAGGTGCTCAGGGTCCAGCCGGGCTTGGACGCCGCGCGGCCGTCCTGGACGGTCAGCTGGCCCAGCGCACCTGTCGACTTCGAGAGCCCGTTGACGATGGCCGGGTTGCCGATGGTCGACGACGACGCCGCCGGCGCGACGAGCGAGAGGACTCCGTCCACGACGGGCGGCTCGGTCACTTGCGCGGAGAGGTCGTGGCCGGTCCCGTTCGGGTCGGTGGGCGGGTCGGTGGGCGGCGTGCCGGCACCCGCCACCTGCGCGTAGGTGTACGCGCCGGTACCCGCCGTGACGTGGACGTGGATGTAGTAGAGGCCGTGGTCGACGACGGCGAGGTTGTTGGTCTTGAGGAAGGCGATACCGACCGAGAAGTCACCGCCGGCAGACTTCACCGCGTTGGTGCCCGCCGGGGTGCCGTTGCCGATGATGAGCTGGTTGATCGGGGTCACGTTGGGCAGGTAGATCCCCCCGGGCGTCAGGCTGATGTCCGCCGCCGCGTTCCACTGCGCCGGCGTCGACTCCTTGCCCTGCGGGGAGATGAAGGTGCGCACCGTCTCGGCGCCGGCCGGGATCGGGAACTTCCCCGCGAGGTCACCGGCGCTCGGCAGGGCGATCGCCTGGAAGTCGTAGGCGACCGTGGCGTTCGTCGCGACGTCCTCGCCTGTGCTCCCGTCCGCGAGGTACAGGGTGCCGCCGAAGTACTGGTCGGGGGTGATCTGGTCGGCGGCGTGGGCCGCCCCCATGCCGATGCCGGCCAGGGCAACGGCGAGGGTTGCGCCCAGGGTGGCGCGGGCCAGTCGGGTCAGGCTCATGAGTCGTGTTCCTCTCGTCGGGTGGTGCGGGGAGCTGCGGGGCGTGCGGGCGTGCGGTCTCACGGCACCAGCTGAGGGACGGCCGGTGCGGGCGGGTTGGCGGTGGGGGCAGGGGGGGTCGGGCGACGACGACGACGGCGCACGACGAGCCAGGCGCTGAGCAGCAGCACGACGAGCACGAGCAGCGGCCACGGCACCGCCCAGGCGCGGGTCGAGCCGGTGACGGTGCCGATCCCCGGGTCGTCGCGCCCGAGCGTCGAGACGGCGGCGGCCGAGACCGTCACAGATTCGATGACCAGCGGCCACACCTCGGGGACGGCGACGGTCTGCTCGACCGACGCGCCCGGCAGGAGCTCGTCGACCTTCGTGCCGTCCGCGGTGCGCGCGAGCAGGCCGAACGGTCCGGAGGCGCGCACCGACGGTTCGACGCCGTACCGGACGTTGCCCGTGTTCGTCAGGGTGTAGGTGACCGTCAGGGCCCCGGGGCCGGCGACGCCCAGGGCGCGCCCGGCGTCGTACCCGGCGTGGACGTCGGTCACCGCGAGGCCGGGCTCCAGCGGGCCGTCGACCGTTACGTAGATGCGCGCGCCGGTCCGCTGCTCGAGGTCGACGGCGGGCGAGTTGGCCCCGCCTGCGCCCTGCGTGGTCATCGCCGCGACGACACCGGCGACGTGGTCGCCCGGCTCAGCGTCGGCCGGGATCGTGATCGTCACCGGGACGACGACGAACCCGATGCCGTCGGTCGTCGACTGCGGCGCGACGCTCACCGTGCTCGCGCCGAGCGTCAGCCAGGAACCCGCGCGGCTCGGGGCGACCGAGCGTGCGGGCAGGCCCAGCGTGCCCGCCTTGTCGTTCGCGACGTCGGCCGCGTAGACGTCGAGGTCGAGCGGGACGTCCGACTGGTTCAGCACGGCGATGTCGTCGTAGACGACCGAGCCCGGGGGCGCCGTCAGCGCGACGTAGCTGCGCGTGTCGGGGCGGCCGCCCGACGCCGGCGAGATGCCGAACGTGACCAAGGGGGCCGTGCCTGCGTCGGCTTGCGATGACGCCTCGGGGGTCGGTGCGGGCGCGGCGGCGCCGGCGGCGGCGGTCGAGCCGGACGCGAGGGCCGCGCCGAGCGCCACGACGGCCGCCGCCCGGACGGCCACGGTGCTCAGGTGTCGGTACATGCGGTGGGTCACTCCTGGTGGGGTGCGTCGTGGTGGAGAACGGCCGAACGGGAGGCGGGGCGACGTGCGCCCCGCCTCCCTCGGACCCACCCGCCGGGAACGGACCCCGGCGGGCGGGAACCGGTCAGAACGCGGTGAAGGTGACCGTCGCGCGGTAGGTGCCCGCCTCGACCGAGGTCGGCACACCGGCGATGCCGAGCGTCCCGCGGATCTCGACGGTGCCCGAGTTCTTGTGGGCCGGGTACACCGCGAATGTGGCCGGCGCGGCAAGACCCGGGGTCACCGGGGCGTTGTCGGTCAGCGCGACGTCGGCGAGCGAGAGGGTGTTGCCCGCCGGGCTCGTCTTGGTCAGGCCCGTGAGGCCGAGGTGCGTCCCCGGGAAGGTCTGGGTCGCGTCGGTGCTGGACACGAAGTCGCTCGAGACGACCGTGGCGGTGAAGCCCGGCTGGCCCGAACGGGTGTCCGTGATCTTGATCGGGGCGTCAGCGGCCTTCGGGAAGGCGGCCGAGGCGTAGTAGGTGGACGTGGCCTGGTCGAGAACGGCGGTGCCGAGGTCGAACGGGTTGGCCGGGGTGTACGGCGTCGTGATCTCGATGGAGCCGGCCGGGATCGTGACGTCGACCGTCTGCGGGTCGGCGACCCCGGTGCCCTGGGCCAGCACCAGCGTGGCCGGCGCCTGGGTGGCGGAACCGGTGTAGACGCCCGTGCCGGCGAAGGTCGCCTGGAACGTCCAGGTGCCGACCGTGAGGTTCGACTTGGTCAGCGACGCGGTGCCGCCCGCGCCGACCGGTGCGGTGCCCAGGTTCTGGACCGGACCGCCGTCGACGGAGCCCGTGAACGCGACCGAGCCGGTCGGGGTGGAGGCGTCGCCGGACACGACCGTCGCCGTGATGGTGGCGGGGGTCAGCGCCTGACCGGTGGCCGAGGTCGCCGCGACCGTGACCGTCGTGGCGACGGGCTGACCGGCGACGACGACCGTGCTCGGAGCCGAGGTCGAACCCGCATACGCCGAGTCACCGAGGTACTTCGCGGTGATCGGGTGGCTGCCGGCAGAGAAGCCGGTCGCGACGTTGAGGGACGCCGCACCGGCCGCGACCGGCGAGGTGCCGAGAAGGGTGGCGCCGTCGTAGAACTCGACGGAACCGGTCGCGGCGGCCGGGGCGACCGTCGCGGACAGGCTCACCGCGTTGCCGGCGGTGGCCGTGGCGGGCGCGGTGAGGCTCGTCGTGCTGGGCGTGAGCGGCGCGGCGGCCACCTCGACCTGCTGGAACGTGTACGCGCCGGTGCCGGGCGTGACGTGGATGTGGACGTAGTACAGACCGTCCGCGACGACGACCAGGTTGTTGGTCTTGAGGAACGCGATGCCGATCGAGTAGTCGCCACCGGCGGCCTTGACCGCGTTGGTGCCGGCCGGGGTGCCGTTGCCGATGATGAGCTGGTTGATCGGCGTGACGTTCGGCAGGTAGATCCCGCCGGGCGTCAGGCTGATGTCGGCGGCGGCGTTCCACTGGGACGGCGTCGCCTCCTGGCCCTGCGGCGCGAGGAACGTGCGGGCCGTCTCGGCCCCGGCGGGAATCGGGAACGTCCCCACCAGGTCGCCGGCGGACGGCAGCGCGATCGCCTGGAAGTCGTAGGCGAGCGTGGCGCCGGGCGCGACATCCTCGCCCGTGCTCCCGTCGGCGAGGAAGAGGGTGCCGCCGAACTGCGGGACGTCGGGGACCTGGTCGGCGGCGGACGCGGTGGCCGCGCCGGCGCCGATCAGGGCGAGCGCGACCACGCCCGCGGCAAGACTGCGTCGAACTGTTCGTGCTGACATGTCAGTTCTCCTTGTGAGCTGAAGCTGGCGAGAGCGGGACAGGGACGAACGGTCAGAGGGTGGTGAAGGCGCGGATCGCGGTGGTCGACGACGGGGCGAGGAAGCCGAACTTCTTCTTCACGGCACCCGGCGTGGACGGCAGGCTGCCGAAGCTGGTCAGGCTGGACAGGCCCTGTGCCGGGTCGAGGAGCTTGGCGAGGTTGGCGTCGTACTTCGCGTCGGCCGGGTTGACGCGGGCGTACTCGGCGACGAGGTACGTGTCGCGGCCCCAGGTCGTGTTCGAGTAGTAGGCGGCGTTCGGGGCGAGCGACGGGGCGGTGCCGGTGAACGCGGCCACGCCGGTCGGCGAGCCGAGCAGCACGCCGGTTGCGCCGATGGTGCTGGGGGCGGCGCCGTTGGACTGCGCGACCCAGTTGGCGACCGAGAACGGGATGATCTCGTTGGCGCCGAGCACGGACGCGTCGTTCTCGGGCGTCGTGTTGTTGACGTCGTTGACGGCGCCGCCGAGGGTGGCCGCGGTCACGCCGATGGCACCGAGGAAGAACGACCGGGTGCCAGAGCCGTTCTGGGGCAGGCGGGGGGTGACGACGACGCCGTTGATCGTCGTCGCGGCACCCACGCTGGGGGCCGTGTAGAGCGAGGTCAGCTGCGCGGCCGTGATGTTGGCGAGCGCCGCCGGGTCACCCTTGTAGGCGTACGCGAGGGCGTCACGGCCGTAGGGCACGTAAAGCAGGAGCCCGGCGGCGTTGGCGTTGGTGCCGGGGCCGCTGGACGAGCGGGCGATGTCGATCTGGCCGGTGATGACCGTGCCGTTGTTCGGCGCACCCGTGATCGAGTTCCGCAGCGCGGTCACGCCGTTGCCCGAGCCGGCGGGGCGGACGAAGAACGGGCCACCCGGCTTGGTCTGGATGCGGGCGGAGCCGAACGCGTCGAAGTTGCCGAGGGAGTTGCCTGCCGCCGACACGCGCACGGACGAGCCCGTGACGGACGTGCCGTTGGTGATCGCGTTGAGCGAGTCCTGCAGCGTGTCCGACCCGACGAGCACGTAGCTGCCCGAGACAGGGTCGGCCGAAGCCGGTCCGGCGAGTGCGACGGCGCCGGCCAGGAGGCCGAGCGTGACGCCCACCGAGGCGAGCTTGCGGAGCTTCATGGTGATGTCCTTCCGTGGAGGGAACTGCATGTGGGACAGGTGGTCAGAGCACTCGGCGACGCCGAGCGACAAGGGGGACGCACCCGGCCGCGAGCAGCCCACCGACCGCGCTGACGGGCACGGTCGAGGCGAGCGAGCCCGCGGAGGGGTCGTCGGAGGTGGGCGCGCCGGTGAGCGCGCCGGCCGCGTCGCCGGTGGCGTCGGGCGCGGACGGCACCGGCGCCGTGGCGTTGGCGGAGGCGTCGAGAGGCGCACCCGCGTCGTCGTAGGTGGTGCCGGATCCGGCGGACGTCGGGTCGGACGTCGTCGCGCCGGGAGCCGGGGCCGCGGGCGGTCCGGCCTGGATCGTGGCCGCGGCCGCCAGTGCGGCCTGGCGCCACGCCGGCGGCAGCGGGGCGTAGCCGGCGGGCAGCTGGCCCGGTTCGGTGCCGACGGTCTGGCCGTCGCCCGCCGCGTACCGGATGAACGCCGCGTACGCCGCCCGGCTCGCGGTGTCGCCTCCGGCCGCGTTCGTCGCCGCGTACACCGGGACCGTCAGCGGATAGGCGTCCGCGGCGCGCTGCACGACGGGCGAGGTGAGGTCGAGCGAGCGGACCTGCGCCTGCGTCGGGTCGGGCGTCATGACCGCGGCTGCGGCGGCCATGGACTCGGTCGTCGGGACGACGAACTCGCCCGCCGGGTTGCGCAGCGCCGCCGTGAACACCTGGTACTTGGCGGCGGCCGCGGTATCGGTCAGGCCGAGCACCGCCTGGCTGCCCTGCGGGTCACGAGGGGCGGTCGCCCACTTGGGCGGGCTGGCCAGTACGTCCCAGTCGCCGAGCCCGCGTCCGTCGCCGCGCAGCACCCAGTAGCCCGCGGTGTCGAGGTCCGGCGCGAACGGCCGCCAGGTCACGAGGTTGACGACGCTGAGCGGCTCCTGGTCGTTCTTGTTGAACTCGTAGGGGTCCGCCTTGGGGAAGCTGTCCGTCGGGTAGGTGGCCGGGGCGCCGGTCGGGTTGATCGTCGCGTCCGTCGCGCTGTACGGATTCACGACCATGCCCCAGGGGTCCGGGTGCCCCGCGAGGAACGCGACCGCGTCGGGGTCCGAGAGGACGTACCGCCAGACCGCCCACGCCGCGTCGGACCGGCCCAGGGGCACCAACGCGTCGGCGATGGAGGGCGCGAACATGAGCTGGTCGGCCCACTCGTGGTCGTTGACCGCCAGGAAGTCGGGGTCGTCCGCGATCGTCTGCGGGTTGCCGTCGAGGTAGTCCGCCGCCTGGCCGCCGTACGGCAGGGCACGCTTGTAGGAGGCCGTCAGCAGCTTCGCGACGAGCCGCGGCGTCAGCCGAAGCTGGGTGAACGGCTGACCGTCGCGCCCCTTCACCTCGTCGGGGACGCCGTCCCGGGGGCTCGCGCGGTGGTCGACGGCGAAGGCCACGGTCAGTCCGGTCAAACCGACGGGTGCGTAGGTGAGCGCGTCGGTCACGTCCGGCTCGGACAGCGCGCGCGTGGTCAGCGCGAGCGGCGCCGGGGCAGTGCCGTTCGACTGCAGGGCCTGGTCCGCCTCGTTCCCGACGAGCAGGTTGAACGTGGACCCCGACGTCCCCGCGCACAGCTTCGGCTGCCACGAGGCGACCGCGGTCGTCATGAGCTCGCTGCCCGCCAGCGACCGCTCGGCCACACCCAGCGCGCACCGCACCCCGAGCGGCTTGAAGCTCAGCCGGACCGCGAGCCGGTGGGTCCACGTCTCGGCGAGGAGGCCGGACTTGGTCACGTGCTCCTCGCCCCAGTCGTGGTCGCCGCGGGGCAGCACGACGAGCCAGCACGGCTGTCCGACGACCGCGCCGCCCGCGAGTGTCTGCGGGTTGCCGCAGCCGAGGCCGGGCGCCTGCATGTTCGTCTGGACCTCGAAGGTCGTCGTGCCCCTGCCGCTCGCGTCGAAGGGAGCCCAAGGCACCTCGTTCGTCGTGAGGCGCGTGAAGAACTCGTTCTCGTTCGGGTCGACGCCGGGCACGATCTGACCGTCCACGACGCGGGCGATCGTCTTGCCCGTGACCGACCGGAACGGGATCGACACCTCCGCCTGGTCGGCGAACCCGGTGCCGGGGTGCAGGTACGGCTGGTCGAGCGGCGAGACGAACTCGAGGTCGTTGGACTTCGTCGACGTGCGGGTCTGGCCGACGTTTGCGGTGGCGCCGTACTGGCAGGTCGTCCGGTCGGGCTGCCGCTGGCCGGCCGCGTCGAGCACTGGCGCGCCGCTCGCGTCGAGGAGGTCGCCCCAGCACTGCATGACCTGGAGGAAATTGCTGCCTGCGGTCCCGCCGGGCGGGTCGGAGCGCCTGCCGCCGGAGTACGTCAGGCGGACGCCCTGGCTCGTGAGGTCCTCGGTCTGCGCGACGGTCACCGAGAGGTCGGGGAACGGCGCGTCCGCGACGTCGGGGTCCTGCTGCGCCGCCGTGACGGTGACGGCGGAGGAGTCTGCGGCCCGTGCCTGCGCCGGGACGAGCAGCCCGGTGCTGAGCAGTGCGGCGAAGACGCCGAGCCCGACGACCGTCGACCGGACGACGGTCGATCCCCAGAGTTCCTGGACGGTTCGTGCGGCGCTGCTCACAGTGCTCCCGTGCTCGTTCGAACGGCGCGTTTCGCGCTCGTTACGAACCTTGGGCGGCGCTGGTGGAGCGGCGGTGAACGGTGCGGGAACGACGTCAGGAGCGCACCTTGCCGACGTCCGTCCGGCTGGCGCCAGAAGCCGTCGCGCCGCAGGTCAGGAGTCCGTCGACGCCTTGCGCAGCCGGCGGGAGAGCACGGGCGGCAGCGTGACGGCCGCGAGCAGGAGCAGCACGGCCGCCACGATCACGAGGGTCGGGCTCGTGCTCGCCGGCATGGCGAAGGCCGTTGCGGTCGCCGAGGCGCCGCCGGACGACCCCGAGCCGTCGGCGAGCAGACCCAGCTCGTCGTACCCGCCCTCGGCGAGTGCCGGGTCTGCGGCCGCGGCCGCCGGATCGACCGGCGCCGCGCCGCCCCCGGTGCCTCCTCCCCCGGTCGCACCCACCGCAGCGGCACCGCCGCCACCCGCCGTGACCGCGGTCGGCGCCTGCGCACCGCCGGTCCCGGTGGTGCACTGCGTCGCCCCGCCCTTCTTGTCACAGGCCGCCGGCTGCGGAGCGGTGGCCGCCAACTGGTTGTTCGCCGGGTTGTCGCCCGCCTTGAATGTCGGGTTGTTGCAGGTGGCGAGGTCGGGGCCGTTCGGGTCCGCGCCGGGGATCCGCTTGATCTGCTCCGCGGCCGCTTGGACGAGGTTCATGGGCAGCGGCGAGTAGCCGAGGCTGTCCGCCTGCTGCTGGCCCTCGCAGATCATGTACGACGCGAACGTGCCCAGCGTCTGCCCTTTGCTCTCCGTGAAGATCCCCGCCACCTGCGTGGGGACGATGAGGTACGAGTAGCTCGACAGCGGGTACGTGCGGGGGTCCGGGTTGTTGTAGACGCCGTCGAGGATCTGCGTCAGGTAGTCCGGCGAGGCCGGGTCGTTGTTGATCTTCGCGGAGAGCAGTCCCACGGCGACGGCCTGCGCGGTCGGCTCGATGTAGTAGCCGGCCTTATTGAGCACCTTGACGACGGGGAAGCCGGACTTCTTCGCGTAGGAGTACTCGACGTAGGTGATGGCCCCCTCGCCGTAGTTCTGGGCCACGTAGCCGGAGACGCCGTCCGAGCCTCGCTGCGCCTTGGCGCCGCCGAAGATCGGGTACTGCGAGGTGAAGCCGCAGGTCGAGGACCGACCGATCTTGGCGCAGAACGACTGCCACACGTCCGGGAACTGCTTGGACATCCAGAGCGTGAACTGGGCCGTGGTCCCCGAGCCGTCGGAGCGGATCACGGGCACGATCGGGCGGGCGGGCATGGCCAGCCCCGGGTTGTCGGCCGCGATCGCCGGGTCGTTCCAGGTCGTGATCGCGCCGGTGAAGATCTTGGTGATCGTGTCCCCCGAGAGCCGCAGGTTGGTCACCTGCTTGCCGCCGATCTTTAGGTTGTACATGAACGACGTACCGCCGGCGACGATCGGCATGTACGCGTAGCCGACGGTCGGTCTCTCGGGCGCCGAGCCGTCCTCGGGCGCGGCCTGGAACGGGATCTCGCTGATCGCGAAGTCGACGGAGCCGGAGATGAAGTCTCGACGACCCTGCGTCGAGCCGACGCCGGAGTAGTTGACGGTCATGCCGTAGTTGGCGGCGACGTTGCGGCGCCACTGGTCGAGGGCGTTCTGCGACCACGTCGACCCGGTCCCGGTGATCGGCACGTAGCCGTCGGCGAACGCGGCACTCGTCGGCAGCACGACGACGAGCAGGGCCAGCAGTGCGGCCAGGGCGAGGGACAGGCGACGGCTCATCGGGGGGTCTCCTGCTCGGTGAACTGCGGGTGGTGGCTGGCCTCGATCCGGGCGGCGTCCCGCGCCGACCGCTCGCCGGCACGTCGACGCTGGCGGTCGCTGAGCTGCCCTGGACCGCGCCCGCCGATGACGCGTGCGATGCCGAACAGGCCGAGCACGAGCATCATCAGCACGGCCGCGGCGCCGAACCCGCGGGCGACCATGGCGGGCTCCGGCGACCGGACGAAGTCGAAGACCTGGAGCGGCAGCGAGATCATCGGCCCGTGGAACGGGTTGGCGTTCTGCACGGCGGTGACACCGGACGTCAGCAGCACGGGACTCGTCTCGCCGATGCCGCGCGCGGTGCCGAGGATCACGGCGGTCGCTAGGCCGGACCGGGCGGTGGGGAGCACGACGTGCCAGACGGTGCGCCACCGCGTGGTGCCCATGGCGTAGGACGCCTCGCGCAGGGGGTTGGGCACGAGCCGCAGCACCACGTCGGACGACCGGATGATGATGGGCAGCATCATCACGGTGATCGCGATCGCGGCAGCGAAGCCCGAGCGCTCGTGGGTGACCAGCTGGATCACGGACGCGTAGACGAACAGCCCGGCGACGATCGAGGGCAGCGCGGTCATCGCGTCGGTCACGGTGCGCACGAACCGCGCGAACGGGCCGCCCACCTCGTTGAGGAACACGGCGGTCGCGACGCCCAGCGGGATCGACACGACGAGGGCGATGCCGAGCTGGATCATGGTGCCGACGATCGCGTGCCGGATCCCGCCGACCGTCAGCGGGTCGAGCGGGCCTGCCTTCTCCATCGTGCGCGTGAAGAAGTTCAGGTGCCGCAGCGCGGGCAGCCCTCGGCTGACGGTGTAGATGATGATGAACGCGAGGCTGCTGAACAGGATGACGCCCGCGGTCCCCAGCAGCACCGTGACGACGCGGTCCTTGACCTCCTGCCGGTCGCCGCGCAGGGACACGAGCAGCGCGTACACGCCGACGAACGCGAGCAGGGCCACGACGCTCCAGCCGATCGCCGACTGCAGCGGGGTGATCCAGCCGAAGAGCAACGTGGCCAGGGCGACGGCGGAGGCGGCGGCGCCGAGCAGGTCGAACTTCTCCGCGCGCGTGGCAGTCCGCACGGTCCGGCGCGGGCCGACGGGCCCCGTGGCGACCGGGGTCTCGGTGCGGGTCTGCGTCTCGGTGGCCACGGTGCTCACTGGCTCTGCGCGCCGGACCGCGACCGGGCGACGATCGAGGAAGCGGTGAAGTTGATGATCAGGGTCAGGACGAACAGCACGAGGCCCGCGGCCATGAGTGCAGAGAGGCCGAACTCGCTCGCCTCCCCGTAGCGCAAGGCGATCAGCGCCGAGACGGAGTTGGTGCCGGACTTCAGCGCCTGCCAGTTGATGACGAACACCGGCGAGATGATCATGTAGACGGCGATCGTCTCTCCCAGCGCGCGCCCCAGACCGAGCATCGTGCCGCCGACGACACCGCCCCGCCCGAACGGCAGGACGACCGTGCGGATGACCCCCCAGCGGGTCGACCCGAGCGCGTACGCCCCCTCGCGCTCCCCTACCGGCGCCTGCGAGAAGGCCTCGCGCATGATCGAGGTCGTCGTCGGCACCACCATGAGCCCGACGACGATCCCCGCGATGAACGCCGACGACGTGAAGAAGCTGGCGTCGGACATCGCCCTGCCGTCGTCGTCCGTGACCCGCAGGAACGGCACGAAGTCGAAGTTCCTCGAGATCCACCGGGACACCGGGATCACGGAGCCCTGCAGGAAGTAGACACCCCACAGCCCGAAGATGATGCTCGGCACCGCGGCCATCAGGTCGACGAGCGCGACCAGGCCGGCACGGACGCGTCCGACCACCACTTCCGAGAGCAGCAGGGCCGTGCCCAGCGCGAGCGGGAAGGCGACGATCAGCGCGACGACGGCGATGGTCACGGTGCCGAACAGCACGGCCGCGACGCCGAATTTCTGGACCTCCGGCATCCACTCGCGCTCGGTGAGGAAGCTCAGGCCGGACGCGCGCAGGGCCTCGCTCGCCCGCAGCGTGAGGAACAGGCCGACGGCGAGCATGATGCCGACCGTCGCGAAGCCCGCGGCGTAGGCGAGCCGTCGGAACGCGGTGTCGGACCCGGACGGCCTCGAGACCAGCGAGCGGCGGACAGGCGTGCTCGGCTCGGGCGTCGGCGGGATCGCGGCCGGGCGCTCGTCGAGCAGCGTCATCTCGTCTCCGTCCTTGTTCGGGGCACACCGACGGGGGCCGGGCGTCGGACGGCGCGGGCGGGGGCTCGGCATCGTCGGACGCGATGGTCCGGACCGCGGATGAACGACGACCGACGCGGCGACGTACGCCGTGCCCCCGCGGGACGACGGGGCCGCGTCACGGGGTCGACGCCTCGGTCGCGGTGGGCGTCGGGTCCGGCACCTGAGGCTGCGGGGTGCCCAGCTCGAGAGTCACGGTCGAGCCCACCGGCAGCTCCACGGTCGCGGGCGGCGACGAGGCCAGGACGCCGTGCACGCCGTCGCCGCTGCGCTCGGGCACCAGGCCCGCGGCGCGCAGGACCGCCTCGGCGTCGTCGACGGAGAGGCCGACGACGAGGGGCACGAGCGTGCTGCCCGAGGCGGCGACGAGGTCGACGGCCGACCCGGCCGGCACCGAGGCACCCGCGGCAGGGGTCGAGCCCAGCACCGTGTCGCCGGCCGTGGCCGCGCGCGTCAGCGCAACCGCACCGGCGCGCAGGCCCAGCGCCTCGATCGCCGCGACCGCCTCCGCGGTGCTCATCCCGGTGACCACCGGCACGGTCACCACCGTGATCGTCGGGGTCGGGCTCGGGCGGGGGCGGGCGCCGACCGACCGAGAGCGGGTGGGGGTCGGCGACGGTGCCGTCGTCGCCGTGGTGGCGATCGGCGTCGGCGGGTCCGCCACCGGGTCGGCCGCGGCCCGCGCCCACCACGAGACCCCGACGACGGCGGCGAGCACCACGAGCATCACGAGCACTACGGGTGCGACGCCGCGGTTCGACCGCACCGGCCCCTGCGCGGGCGCCGGCGGTACGACCTCGTCGGGCACGCGCGCCGCGACGAGCAGCTGCGAGCGGTGGATCTCGTCGGCGCGCGTCACCACGGGCAGCAGCCGCGTGCCCGGTCCGGGCGCCGTGGCGCCGGCGGCGGCGTGCGCGGCCGCACGCATGGCGGCGGCCGAGGGATAGCGCTGCGCGGGCTCCTTGAGCATGGCCGTGACGACGAGCCGGTCGAGCGCCGCCGGCAGTCCGGGGCGGGCCGCCGACGGGACCGGCGGCGGAGCCGCGCGGTGGGCGTCGACCAGGTGCTGCGCGGTCCCGTCGCCGAACGGTGGGCGGCCGGTGAGCGCGAGGTAGAGCGTCGCGCCCGCCTGGTACACGTCGCCGCGCGCGTCGACGGGCGCGCCCCGCGACTGCTCCGGGGAGACGTACCCCGGGTTGCCCAGCGCGCCGGCGCCCTCGATCGCCGCGGCGGTCCCGGTCGGTCCGGCCAGGCCGAGATCGAGCAGCCGCACACGGTCGGCGGCGAACGCCCCGGGCAGCACGTGCACGTTGAGCGGCGACACGTCCCGGTGCACCAGCCCGGCCGCGTGCACGGCCGCGAGCGCGTCCAGCAGGCCGTCCGCCAGCGCGATCGCCTCCGCCGGGTCGAGCGGCCCGTCCCGGTCCACCCGGTCGGCCAGGCTCGAACCGTCGACGAGACCGAGCGCGACCCACGCCCGACCGTCCTCCAGGTCCCCCTCGGCCAGCGCGCGCACCACGTTCGGGTGGTCGACGCCGCGCGTGGCCCGCGCCTCGTCGTGCAGGCGCGCCGGGTCCGCGTGCGGGTGTGACACCTTGAGCGCGACGACCTCGTCGGCGAGCACGTCGTGCGCGCGGTAGACCACCGCCGTGCCGCCGCTGCCCAGCAGGCCCAGCACGCGGAACCGGCCGGCGACCAGCCCCGACGGGCTCACAGGGTCGCGTCACCCCGGCGCCCGTCGGCGCTGCGCAGCAGGACCGGGTTCTGCCCGGCGCGTCGGTAGGTCGCGACGACCGGGTCGACGCGTGCCCCCGGCACGAGCTCGGTGAAGGTGCGGGCGGCGTGCACGCACCGCACCCGGCGGTCCTGGTCGCCGATGCCCTGTGCGACGTCGAGGCCGTCCTCGCGCAGCGACCACCGCCAGCGGTACTCGGGGGTCAACCTGATGATCGCCTCGAGGCCCGGCAGCCGGGTCGCCAGGCCGGCGAGCTCGGCCCGGACGGTGTCCGCGTCGGGCCCGGGGACGCTCGCGCGGGCGAGCCCACGACCGTTCGGGCTCACCAGTCGCCACCAGACGACGTCGTCGTCGGAGAAGCGGTAGAGCTGGAACACGGGCGCCACCGTCCGCATCCCGTCCTTTCGTCGCGGCACCGAGTCCTCGGCGCGTCCGATGAAGTGGACCGCACGACTCGCACCTGTGAGCGGCCTGTGCGGGTCCGCAGGACGAACGGCGGGGGGCGCCCGGTCGACGATCCGGCGACGTCTCGCACAGCCGGGTGAATGCGTCTCGAAGAATGAGACTTCGGTTCCGCCCCGCGGACGTACCGGCCTACAGTCGCGTCATGTCCCGCCGAATGTGTCGCTGACCAGCGCACGCTCGGCTGTGCCCGCGGGCAGGTTGTCGTCCTCACACGGACGGCCCTGAGACCCGCCCGAGCCATGGCTCGACCCGTGCGCCCTCCCCCAACCTTCGCGGGACGGATGTCGGCTGCCCTCCTGCGGATCCACCAGACCCACCCAGACCCAGGAGCACAGACCGTGAGCAACGAGAGCTGGAACTTCGAGACCCGTCAGATCCACGCCGGCCAGACGCCGGACCCGGCCACCGGTGCCCGGGCGCTGCCGATCTACCAGACGACGTCGTTCGTCTTCCCCGACGCGAAGGTCGCGGCCGCGCGGTTCGCGCTGCAGGACCTCGGCCCCATCTACACGCGCATCGGCAACCCGACGCAGCAGGTCGTCGAGGACCGCATCGCGTCCCTCGAGGGCGGCGTCGGCGCGCTGCTCGTCTCCTCCGGCCAGGCCGCCGAGACGTTCGCGATCCTCAACATCGCCGAGGCCGGTGACCACATCGTCGCCAGCCCGTCGCTGTACGGCGGCACGTACAACCTCCTGCACTACACGCTGCCCAAGCTCGGCATCGAGACGACGTTCGTCACCGACCCGCACGACGCGCAGGCGTGGAAGGACGCGATCCGCCCGAACACCAAGCTGTTCTTCGCGGAGACCATCCCGAACCCGAAGTCCGACATCCTCGACATCGAGCTCGTCGCCGGCGTCGCGCACGAGTACGGCGTGCCGCTGGTCGTCGACAACACCGTCGCGACGCCCTACCTGATCAACCCGCTCAAGTGGGGCGCCGACGTGGTCGTGCACTCCGCGACGAAGTACCTGGGCGGTCACGGCTCGGCGATCGGCGGCGTGATCGTCGACGGCGGCTCGTTCGACTACGCGCAGTACCCCGAGCGGTTCCCCAACTACAACACGCCCGACCCGTCCTACAACGGCCTCGTCTTCGGGCGGGACCTGGGCGTCGGCGGCCTGTTCGGGATCAACCTCTCCTTCATCCTCAAGGCGCGCGTGCAGCTGCTGCGCGACCTCGGCTCGGCGATCTCGCCGTTCAACGCGTTCCTCATCGCGCAGGGCGTCGAGACGCTGTCCCTGCGCGTCGAGCGCCACGTCGAGAACGCCGAGAAGGTCGCCGCCTGGCTCGAGGCCCGCGAGGACGTCGGCACGGTGCACTACGCCGGCCTGGAGTCGAGCCCGTGGCACGCCGCGCAGCTCAAGTACGCACCCCGTGGCGCGGGCGCGGTCCTCGCGTTCGAGATCGAGGGCGGCACCGAGGCCGGTCAGGCGTTCGTGTCGGCCCTGGAGCTGCACTCGAACGTCGCCAACATCGGTGACGTGCGCTCGCTGGTCATCCACCCGGCCTCGACCACGCACAGCCAGCTGACCCCCGAGGAGCAGGCGCTGTCCGGCGTCACCCCCGGCCTGGTCCGCCTGGCTGTGGGGATCGAGCACATCGATGACATCCTTGCTGACCTGGACGCGGGCTTCCGCGCCGCCAAGGGAGCCTGATTCCTTCATGAGTTCTGGTACGCAGCCGACGCCGCCCGAGATCACGACCGACTCGGGCGGCTCGGCCGCGCGCCCGCTCTTCACCACGCCCCGCGCGCGCCCGTCCACGCTGGCCTCCCGGCCGTCGCCGTCGGACAAGCCCGCCATCCGGGCGAGCAGCGCATGGCGCGACGGGGACCCCGTGGGTCGTCGACAGTTCGCCGACCTCGGCCCGTTCGCGCTGGAGTCGGGCGGCCGGCTGCCTGCGGTGCGGCTGGCCTACGAGACGTGGGGCGAGCTGAACGAGGACGGCAGCAACGCGGTCCTCGTCCTGCACGCGCTGACCGGCGACTCGCACGTCACGGGCCCCGCCGGCGACGGGCACCCGACGGCCGGCTGGTGGCAGTCGATGATCGGGCCCGGCGCCCCCATCGACACCGACCGGTGGTTCGTCGTCGCGCCCAACGTCCTCGGTGGCTGCCAGGGCTCGACCGGCCCCGCCTCGCTCGCGCCCGACGGCCGCCCGTGGGGCGGTCGCTTCCCGCTGCTGACCGTCCGCGACCAGGTCGCCGCCGAGATCCGCCTCGCCGACCTGCTCGGCATCGACTCGTGGGCCCTGGTGATCGGTGCCTCGCTCGGCGGCCTGCGCGTCCTGGAGTGGGCCGCGAGCGCGCCCGAGCGGGTCGACGCCATCGCCGCGATCGCCACGGCGGCGCAGACCTCCGGCGACCAGATCGCCGGGTTCCACACGCAGATCGCCGCCATCCGCGCCGACCCCGCCTACCGCGCCGGTGACTACTACGACGCCGCCGACGGCGAGGGCCCGCACGTCGGCCTCGGCCTGGCCCGGCAGATCGCCCACCAGACGTACCGGTCCGCCGTCGAGCTGGACCAGCGGTTCGGGCGCATCCCGCAGGGCGCCGAGGACCCCCTGGAGGGCGGCCGGTTCGCGGTGCAGTCCTACCTGGACCACCACGGCGACAAGCTCGCGCGGCGCTTCGACGCGAACACCTACATGATCCTCACGCGCACGATGATCACCCACGACCTGGGCCGCGACCGCGGCGGAGTCGCCGCGGCGCTCTCCGCGATCACCGCCCGCTCCCTGGTGATCGCCGTCGACAGCGACCGGCTCTTCCCGCCCGCGCAGTCGCAGCGGATCGCCGACGGCATCCCCGGGGCGGTCCTGCGCACCGTGCACTCCGACTACGGCCACGACGGCTTCCTCATCGAGGAGCAGCTGGTCGGCTCGCTGGTCAACGAGTTCCTGGAGTCGGCGAGGCGCTGAGGCGTCGCGACGAGGGCGGCGGGCTCCGTCCTCGTCTGGCCCCCAGCCGGACGAGGGGCTGGTGCCGTTCTCGTCTGGCCCCAGCCGCTCGTCCCGCGCGAACCTAGCGCCACCTGGGACGCAGGTGATCGCCCGGGACGCCTGGGGCACCTCACCGGCCCCACCCGTCCCACGCGTCCCGCGCGTCCCACGTGGCGCTCGGTCGACCCGCACCCGTGCGGACCTAGCCGCACCTGGGACACGAGTGCACTCCCTGGACGTCTCCGGCGCCTCACCAGCCCCACCAGTCCCAGGTGCGGCTGGATCCGTCGCGCGTATCGAGGTCGACGGGTCGGGCGCGCGACCGCAAGGATGGCGCCATGTCCCCCTCCGGTGAGCTCGCCGACGCAACCGCCGCCCTGCACGACCAGTGGATCCGCCTGCGGCGGTGGGTGGGCGACGTCGTGGACGACCAGGTCGCCGACGAGCCGTCGGTGCTGGACGGCTGGACGGTCGCGGAGCTCGTCGCGCACCTCGGCCGCGCGATGGAGGCCCTCGCCGTCTGCGTCCCGCTGCCCGACGGCACGGTCCCGCTGACGCTCGGCGAGTACGTGGGGACGTACGCCGAGCGCAAGGAGGGGATCGCGCAGGTCACGCGAGAGCTCGCGGTCGAGATCGCCGGCGACCCGCTGGGCGGTGTCGACCAGCGCGCGCAGGCGGCGTTCGACCGGCTCGACGAGCTGGGCCCGGAGGACCGTGTCGTGCAGGCCCGGCGCGGCCCGGTGCTGCTGAGCACGATGACGGTCTCGCGGGTGCTGGAGCTCGTCGTGCACGCCGACGACCTGGCCCGCTCCGTCCCCCGCGGCGTCGACCCAGTCGAGCCCGGAGCGCTTCGGCTCGTCGCCGACGCGCTGCTGCGGATCGTCGTCGCTCGCGGCGGCTGGGACCTCGAGGTCAGCGATGCCCGCCGCTGGGTCCGCCTCGCCGCGGGCCGTCAGCCGTACGACGTCGACGAGCTCGCGATCGCCCTGCACCCGCGCTACACCAGCGACGCGGTCCCGGACCTGGGCCGGATGCTGCCCCTGCTCTAGAGCGTCCAGAGCGTCCAGAGCGTCTAGAGGTCGACGACGACGAGCAGCTGGCGGCCGACCATGCCCACGCTGCGGGCGAGGGTGTCGCGGAAGGCACGCTCGAGGAACGCGATGTCGCGCAGGTGCCAGAGCGTCAGGGCGGAGATCCACGCGGCGTCGCGGGCCTTGTCGATCGAGAAGTTGCTCATCAGGTCGGCCAGCGGCGCGACGCCGGCGCCGTGCTTGACGACCGCCTCGTCGAGGAACGAGTCCCGGATCGGGCGGACCACCTCGGCGAGGACCGCATTGACCTTCTCGAAGTCGTCGCGGATGGACCCGTCGTCGGGCTCGACGCCGCGGGCCTCGCACGTCGCGACGACCGCGAGCGCCAGGTCGTGGTTGATGTGGGCGTTCATGCCGGCGAGCGCGTACTGGATCGGCAGGATGCCCGGCACCGCGCGCCGCTCGATCAACGGCTTCCACGCCTTCGACACCGCCCGCTTGGCGGCCAGGTCCTGCGGGACGTCCAGGAAGATGTCGGCGAACCGCACGTCGAGGTCCTCGGTGAACGCCGGGTCGTGGAACGTGCCGTCCACGACGCGCAGCGCGACGAGCGCCGTGACGCGTCGGTAGACGTCGAGGAACACCCCGAGCCCGTCGGCGTGCGGGAGCCCGGACCGCACCTTGTCCATCTCGGCGACGACGCGCCCGATCTTCACAGAGCCGCTGGTCATGGGCACAGGATCACAGGTCGCGCGCGCCGCGGGAAGGATTACGTTGGGGCCGTGATCGCCGCCTACGCCGCCAGCTTCGACCCGGACGAGCCGCTGAACGGGCTGGCGGTGGGCGAACGACCCGCCCCGGAGCCTCGGGAGGGGTGGACCGTCGTCGACGTGCGAGCGGCGTCCCTCAACCACCACGATCTCTGGTCGTTGCGGGGCGTCGGCCTCCGAGCGGAGCAGCTGCCCATGATCCTCGGCACCGACGCGGCCGGGATCACCGCGGACGGGCGGGAGGTCGTGGTCCACGGCGTCATCGGCGGGCTGCCCGGCGACGAACCACGCTCGCTGCTGTCCGAGAAGTACGACGGCACGCTGGCCGAGCAGGTCGCGGTGCCCACGCAGAACCTCGTCGACAAGCCCGCGTCCCTGTCGTTCGTCGAGGCCGCGTGCCTGCCGACCGCCTGGCTGACCGCCTACCGCATGCTCTTCGTGACGGGCGGCGCCACCCACGGGCAGCGCGTGCTCGTGCAGGGGGCCGGCGGCGGGCTGGCCACCGCGGCGATCCTGCTCGGGGCGGCGGCGGGCATCGAGATCATCGTGACGGGTCGCGACGAGGCACGACGGGCCCGCGCCCTGTCCCTCGGAGCCGCCGCGGCGGTGGAGCCCGGGACGCGCGTGCCGCGGGTGGACGTGGTGCTGGAGTCCGTCGGCAAGGCGACCTGGTCGCACTCGGTGCGGTCGGTGAAGCCCGGCGGGATCATCGTGGTCGCGGGCGCGACGAGCGGTGACGCGAGCCCGGCCGAGCTGACGCGGATCTTCTTCCAGGAGATCACCGTGGCCGGCACGACGATGGGGTCGCGCGAGGACCTGGCCGACCTGATCGCGTTCCTGGACCGGACGGGGGTGCGGCCGCTCGTCGACTCGACGTTCGCGCTGACGGATGCCCGGGACGCGCTCGCCCGCCTCTGGCAAGGCGCCCAGACCGGCAAGGTCGTGCTGGAGATCGCCGCGTGACCGGCTGGGAACCGGACATCCTCGGCGACGACTACGTGGCCCGCACGCTGCCGCTGCGCCCCGACGACGAGGGCGAGGTGGTGGCGACGCTGGTCAGGTACGCGCCGCCGACCACCGAGCCGCTGCGGCCGTCGCGCGTGATCCTCTACGTGCACGGCTGGTCGGACTACTTCTTCCAGACGGGCCTCGCGGAGTACTGTCACGCGCGCGGGGCCGCGTTCTACGCCCTCGACCTGCGCAAGTACGGCCGGAGCCTGCGCCCGCACCAGACGCCCGGCTACATCGACGACCTCGACGCGTACGACGAGGAGCTGGAGGCGTCGCTCGACGTCATCCGCGCCGAGCTCGGGGTGCACGCGCGGCTCATGATCATGGGCCACTCGACCGGCGGCCTGATCGCGTCCCTGTGGGCGCAGCGGCACCCGGGAGCGGTCAGCGGGCTCGTGCTGAACAGCCCCTGGCTCGAGCTGCAGGGGTCGTCGGTGCTGCGGCACCTGTCCGGCCCGGCCGTCGCGCGCCTCGCCCGGTTCCAGCCCAAGGCCCCGCTGCCGAACATCGACCCGGGCTACTACGCGCGCACCCTCGACGTCGCGTCCGGCGGCGAGTGGACGTACAACGCCACCTGGCGCCCGACCCCGTCCTACCCCGTGCGGGCCGGCTGGCTGCGGGCCATCACGATCGGGCACGCGCGCATCGCCCGCGGCCTGTCGATCGACGTCCCGATCGTCATGCTCTGCTCGAGCCGCACGATCATCAGCCCGCGGTGGACCGAGGACATGCGCGCCGCCGACGTCGTGCTCGACGTGGAGCTGCTGGCCCGCCGGGCCGTGCAGCTCGGCTCGCACGTGACGGTGATCCGCGTGAAGGACGGCCTGCACGATCTGTCCCTGTCGCCGCGGCCGGTACGCGACCGCTTCTACGCCGAGATCGACCGCTGGGTCGTCGCCTACGGCTGGGGATAGGCCCCCGGGGCTCGGCCGACGTCACCGACCGCCGGGTCGTCGACGACGAGCGCGACGTCAGGGGCGGATGACGCCCGTCGCCTCGGCCAGCGTCGGGCCGCCCTCGCCCAGGCGCCAGGCGCGCCAGCCGTCGACCGGGTTCTCCGACGCGACCGACACCGAGGCGGCGGTGTCCGGGTCGGCGTACACCTCGCCGGTCGGCAGCTCGATCAGGCCGTCGGAGCGCAGCATCGCGACGATCCGCTGCCCGCGCCGCGCGCGCACCCAGACCAGCGTGGTGACGGCGCGACGGCTCTTGGCCAGCGTCGCCAGCTCGGGCAGGGCGAGCGGGATGCCGTCGCCGAGAGTCCGCTCGGGGCCGCCGTAGTGCTCGACCGGCAGGGGCGCCTGGCGCGTGACCGGGCGCGACGGACGTAGCGGCTGGGTCGGGTGCGCCGCCCGCGCGAGCTCGGCCCAGACGGTCTCGACCTCGGGGGTCGAGTCCTCGGTCGGCTCGGCGGGTTCCGCGGCCTCGTCGTCGCTCTCCTTTGGGGCCGACACCTGGTCGTTGCTGGGCGCCTCGGCGTGCGTGGTGCTGGGCGCCGGGACGAACGGGCGCGGGCCGTCGATGTCGTTCGACGAGTCGTCGGGGGTCGCCAGGTGGTGCGCCGGCGCGTGGTCGCGGGGCGGCGTCTGGTCCTGCGCAGCGCGCAGGCCGACGACGGGCGTCAGGGTGGTGGGGGCCTCGTGCGTCGCGTGCGAGACGGGGGTCGGGGCGGCCGGTTCGAACCGCTCCGGCTCGTACTTACCGACGGGCGCAGGCGTCCGCGCGGGGGCCGCCTCGTCACCGGTCGCCGCCTCCTCCGCCGGGGCCGGGCGCCGCACGATGGGCGTCGGCTCCGTGATCCCGGACGGTGCGGGCGCGGGCGGGGTGACCGCGCGCAGCTCGCCCGACGACGGCTTGCGCGGCGGCTCGAACGTCGTCGTGGGGCCGGCGAAGCCCTCGCTGGCCCGCACGAGACGCAGCGCGGTCGGCTCGACGGACCGGCGGGCGCCCTCATGCGTGGCCAGCGGCGAGACGTCGAGCAGCCGGCGTTCGTCCTCGCCGCGCACGACGCCGACCTGCAGCACGTCCACGTGTCGACCCGGGCCGCGCAGGAACGACAGGGTGTGGCCCGCCTCGGCGGCGACCTCGGAGCAGAGCAGGATCAGCCGGACGCCCTCGCGACGCGTGGTCTGCGCGCCGAACGCGGCCTGCTCGCGGAACGCGGCGAAGTCGATCGCGAACCGCGACGGGTCCGGGTGGTAGGCGCGGGCCAGGTCGGTGGTCGTCATCCGCGACGCCGCACCCGCGTGCCGCAGGGCCGAGATGATCGCGTCGTCGTCGAGAACCTGCCCCACGTCGATCACGACCGAGCGTCCCGTGGCGTCGAGCGCCAGCAGCGTCGGCAGGTCCGCGTGGTCCGGCGACGCGGTCTTCGAGCGGACCGCGAACAGCGGTTCGCCGGCGATCGCGGCGAGGTGGTGCGTGAGGAGTGCGGCGGCCTCCTGCGCGAAAGAACCGGCCAGGGGCTGCATCGGCTGGACTAGGCGCGGTCGGCCCTCGTCGAGCTCGAAGATGGGCATCTGTCCCGGCCTTCCTGGGGCACGCCGCGGCCCGCGGCACCGTCGTCTTTGCCACCCGCGGAGCCCTTCGGCCCACGCGTGCGACCACACTGTCCCACAGCGGACTGGGCTCGTCAGCCGCTCGGGCGAACCGGTCGGTAACAGTTGGGCGCGATCACCCGGTTGCGTGGATGTCGGCCCCCCGATCGTGGCGCATCGCACACCGGCGACGTCCTCGACGATCCGCCGACGGAGGCCCGGCACGGCGTTCGGAGGGCGGTCCACGACGGTCCGTGGACGGGTGCCGACGAGGTTCGTCGGGGGGGTGCCCTCAGTCCTGTGCGAGGGCCGCCTCGACGCGTGCGACCTTGCCCGTGAGCTCGCCCGTGTGACCCGGGCGGATGTCCGCCTTGAGCACGAGGCTGACCCGGTGGCCGTGCCGTCCGACGGCTTCGGTGGCCCGCTTGACCACGTCCATCACCTCGTCCCACTCACCCTCGAGGGTGGTGAACATCGAGTCGGTCTGGTTGGGCAGACCCGACTCGCGCACGATGCGCACGGCATCGGCGACGGCGGCGGTCACGGACTCGCCCGCACCGAGCGGGGCGACGGAGAAGGCAACGAGCATGCGTCCACCCTGGTCCCCCGGGCGGCAGGTGTCCAACCCGTCCCGCGCCGCTACCGTCGAGGCCACGTCACCGACCCGGGAGTCCCGTGAGCCGATCCGCCCGCCTGCTCGCCGTCGCCACACTCGTCGGCGCGTCGACGCTGGCCGCCTGCAGCGCGGACCCGTCCCCGACCGTCACAGCCCCGGCAGCGCCCACGCTGGCCCCGAGCTACAGCTACACGCTCGCGTCGTCGTGCGGCGAGCGCGCGATGTACGGCACCTTCTCCCTGACGGTCGACGAGGGCGCGGTGGCGGCCGTGGAGGGGCTCGACACCGTCGGCATCCGCGAGGCGGCCAGCCTTCCGCTGGAGACCTTTCCCACGATCGAGACCCTGACCGCCCGGGCCGCCTCGGACGACCCCGCCGAGGCGTCGTACGACCCCGACACCGGGATGCTCACCAAGGTCGTGTTCGACCCCGTCCCTCAGGGCGTCGACGACGAGGAGTGCTACCTGATCAGCGACTACACGCCGGCCCCGTGACCCGTGTCGGTCGCTGCGGGTAGAACTGGTGGCATGACGCGATGGGCCGACATCCGGGCGCAGGAGCCGGAGTTCGCCGACGAGGTCGAGGCGCTGTTCCGTTCCGGCACCAACAAGACCATGGCCACGCTGCGGGCCGACGGGTCCCCGCGGATCTCCGGCACCGAGCTCGAGATCGACGACGAGGTCACGCTCGGGATGATGCCGGACAGCCGCAAGCTCCACGACGTCCTGCGCGACCCGCGCGTCGCCATCCACTCCCCCACGCTGGAGCCGCCCAAGGACCCGTCGGCATGGGTGGGTGAGGCCAAGCTCGCGGGTCGGCTGGTGCCCATCCCGCCGTCGGAGAAGGAGCCGCCGGGGTCGTCGTCCTTCGCGCTCGACGTCACGGAGGTGGTGCACACCCGGGTCGACGAGACCGCGACCTACCTGGTCGTCCGCTCCTGGCACCCGGGCCGAGGACTCACGGAGCTGAAGCGGACGTAGTCAGGCGGTCGGTTCGCGCGACGGCAGGTGCGCGGCGAGCAGCTCGGCCAGGTGGAGGCCCTCGACGCCCGCGAGCTGGTCGGCCTGCGTGCGGCACGAGAAGCCGTCAGCGAGGTAGACGTCGCCGGGCGCTGCGTCGCGCAGCGCGGGCAGCAGGGAGTTCTCCGCGACCGCCACCGAGACGTCGTAGTGGCCCTTCTCCATGCCGAAGTTCCCGGCGAGCCCGCAGCAGCCGGCGAGCGCCGAGAACTGGGCGCCCGCCTCGGTGAGCAGCGCGCGGTCGGGGTTCCACGTCATCACCGAGTGGTGGTGGCAGTGCGGCTGGACGACCGCGGTGACGTCCGACAGGTCCGGCACCTGCCAGCGGTCGCCGGGGCCGATCGGCGCGGGAGCGGTCAGCAGCTCGGCGAGCGTGCGGGTCTCGCGGGCGACCGCGACCGCGCGGGGGTCGTCGGGGAACAGGTCGCGCAGGTCCGAGCGCAGCACCGCGGTGCACGACGGCTCCAGGCCGACGATCGGGATGCCGTTGACCGCGAACGGCCCGAGCACGCCGAGCAGGTGGTTCAGCTGCCGGCGCGCCCCGTCGAGCTGGCCGGTGCTGATCCACGTGAGCCCGCAGCACGCGTTCTCCTCCGGCACGACCACCTCGTACCCGGCGTCCCGCAGCACCGCGACCGCGGCGTGGGCGACGCTCGGCGAGAGGTTGTCGGAGAACGTGTCGGTCCAGAGCACGACCTTCGGCCGCCGACCCGCCCCGCTGGGTTCGAGCGAGAGGTCGCTGGAGCGGCCGCCTGCTCGGACGTCCGCGGTGTTGTTGTCGCGGCCGGTCGCCAGCGTGACCTCGTCGCGACCCTCGCCGCGGGCCCAGGCGCGGAACGGGGTGCGCGCGAAGGTGATCATCTGGCGGCGCGTGTCCATGCCGCCGCCGGCGAGCACCACCTTGGCGAGCGGGCGGATGCGGAGCACGGTGTTCGTCAGCGCCGCGACGCCGGGGATCCCGGTGACCAACCGCGCCCACCTCGGCAGCCAGCCGAGGGCGTAGTGCGACGCCGGACGCAGCTTGCCGCGATATGTACGGTGCAGGACCTCCGACTTGTACTGAGCCATGTCGACGCCTGCGGGGCAGTCGGACGAGCACGCCTTGCAGCTCAGGCAGAGGTCGAGGGACTCGTGCACCTCGGGAGACGACCAGCCGCCGGAGACGAGGGTGCCGTTGGCCATCTCCTGCAGGACGCGGGCGCGTCCGCGGGTCGAGTCCTTCTCGTCCTTCGTCGCGAGGTACGAGGGGCACATGAAGCCGCCGGTCGCGGTGCTGTCGGCGCGGCACTTGCCCACGCCGACGCAGCGGTGCAGGGCCGTGGTCAGGTCGCCGGCGTCGTGCGCGAACGAGAACCCGTGGCCGTCGGCGAGCAGCGGACGGGCCCAGGGCCGGCGCAGGTCGGCGTCCAACGGCCGGGGCCGGACGAGCACGCCGGGGTTGAGCAGGTCGCGCGGGTCGAAGAGGTCCTTGAACGCGCCGAAGAGGCCGATGGCCTTCGGCGTGTACATGACCGAGAGCAGCTCGGAGCGGGCGCGCCCGTCGCCGTGCTCCCCGGACAGCGAGCCCCCGTGCGAGGCCACGAGGGCCGCGGCGTCCTCCATGAATGCGCGCAGGGGGTTGCCCGACCGCTCGAGCGGGATGTCCAGCCGCAGGTGCACGCAGCCGTCCCCGAAGTGCCCGTACGCCAGGCCGTCGACGCGGTGCGACGCCATGAGCGCCTCGAGCTCGCGCAGGTAGGCGCCGAGCTGCGCGGGCGGCACGGCCGAGTCCTCGAACCCGGGCCACGCCTGCTCGCCCGAGGGCGTCCGGCCTCCGAGGCCGGCGCCGTCCTCGCGGATGCGCCACATGCGCGCCGCGTCGGGGCCGGGCGGGAACAGGCCGACCGCGGTGGTGCCGGCGTCGGCCGCGAGGGCGTGCGCCCGCTCCATCGCCTCGTCGAGGTTCGCTCCGCCGACCTCGACCATCAGCCACCCGCCGCCCGGCGGCAGGGTCGGGACCGCGGCGGCGCCGCGCACCCGTCGGACCACGTCCACCAGGCGCGAGTCCATGCCCTCGATGGCGAGCGGCGCGTGCGCGAGCAGCGCGGGCACGGCGTCGGCGGCCGCGGGCATGTCGGGGTAGCCGAGCACGACGAGCACCGGGGCGGCGGCGATCGGGACCAGCCGGACGGTGGCGCCGAGCAGCGTGCCGACCGTCCCCTCGGTGCCGACCAGGGCCTTGGCCAGGTCGGTGCCCTTCTCGGGCAGCAGGTGCTCGAGCGAGTACCCGGAGACCTGCCGGCCGAAGCGACCCAGCTCGGTCCGGATGACCTCGAGGTGCGAGCGGACCAGCTCGTCGAGACCCGGGACCACGTCGAGGGCACCCGCGCCCGCGCCGGCCTCGAGGCGCCGGCCGGTCCCGTCGACCATGTCGAGCGCGAGGACGTTGTCGGCGGTGCGGCCGTAGGCCACGGCGCGCGGGCCGCAGGCGTTGTTGCCGATCATCCCGCCGAGGGTCGCGCGGGCCTGCGTGCTCGGGTCCGGCCCGAACCGCAGCCCGTGCGGTGCGGCGGCCTTCTGCAGCGTGGCCATGACCACGCCGGGCTCGACGCGGGCGGTCTGCGCGTCCGGGTCGATCGACAGGATCCGGTTCACGTGCCGCGAGAAGTCGAGCACGATCCCCGTGCCGACCGCGTTGCCCGCCACGCTCGTGCCTCCGCCGCGTGCCGTCAGCGGGACACCGAGGTCCCGTGACACCTGCAGCGCCGCCTCGACGTCGTCGGTGTCCTGCGGGAACGCCACCACCTCCGGCACGACGCGGTAGTTGGACGCGTCCGTCGAGTACTCGGCGCGGCGGCGGGTGGAGTCGTCGACGACCCCACGCATCGCAGCGCGCAGCTCCGCCACGACCTGCGCGCTGTCGACGGTCACGGTCTCGGTCACGGCCACCACCCGCGCAGTCTCGCACCGGAGGCGTGATCCCCGGCACAGGTATCCACGCGACGTGACCAACCCGACGACACGCAACGTCCGAGCAGAAGCGGCTCAGGGCCGACATCTGCTCGGACGCAGCGCGAGAGAAGTGTCAACGTCCGAGCAGAAGCGGGCCAGGACCCGCATCTGCTCGGACGCAGCGGAGAAGAGCGGGCCGCCGCCCTCAGTCGAGCGCGGCGTCCAGGGTGATCGTGGTGCCGGTGAGGGCCTTGCTGACGGGGCAGCCCTTCTTGGCGGCCTCCGCGGCGGCCTGGAAGCCGTCGGCGTCCAGGCCGGTGACCTCGGCGCGGACGGTCAGGTGGATCGCGCTGATGCGCAGGCCGCCCGCGGGGTCGGGCGAGAGGGTCACGTCGGCGGTGACCTGGTGCGCGACGGGGGTGCCGCCGGCGCCGGCGATCTCGCCGGCGAGCGCCATCGAGTAGCAGGCCGAGTGCGCGGCGGCGATCAGCTCCTCAGGGCTCGTCGTGCCGTCGGCGGTGTCGGCCGTGCGGCGCGGGAACGAGACGTCGAACGTGCCGGCGCCGGAGCTGGTCAGCTCGACCTGCCCGGCGCCCTCCTGCAGCGTGCCGTTCCAGGCGGTGCGAGACGTACGGGTAGCCATGGTTCTCCTTCGGTGGGTGGGCCGAACACTCACACGCTAAGAGGATCTCCGGGTCAGCGCGCGCGCTCGAGATGTGCTGAGACGATCTGCGCCGGCGCGCCCGCCTCCTGCAGCGCGACCGCCGCCCGGGCGTGCAGGGCGCGCCGGTCGTCGGGGTCCAGCCCGTTGTACAAGGCGGCGCGCACCAGGTCGTGGCCGAAGACGAGCCGGTCGCCGCGGGCGCGCACGACACCGGCCGCGAGGCCGTGCCGCAGGGTCCGCCAGCAGTCCGCGACGGGCTCCTGGGCGAGCAGGGCGAGGTCGGTCATGACGAACGACGTCCCCAGCACGGACGCCTGGCCGAGCAGGAGCAGGACGTCGTTGCCCAGGTACTCCAGACGTCGTCGGACCACCTCGTCCAGCGGGACCAGCCAGTCCACGCCGGAGGTGTCGTGCGTGCCGTCCACCGTGACCAGCGCGCCCGCCGAGCGGGCGGTCCGGACGACGTCCGCGACGAACCTCGGGTTGCCTCCGGTGGTGGCCAGCGTGCCGCGCAGGGACGGTCCGACGGACCCGCCGACGAGGTGCTCGGCCAGCTCGACGGTGGCGCGGCCGCTCAGGGGCCGCAGCTCGAGGTGCCGCGCACCGGCCCGGGTCCAGGCGGCGACGACGGCGGCGAGCTCGGCCCGGTACGGCACCGGCCGCATGGTCAGGATGACGAGCGCGTGGTTCAGCGCCCCCTCGTGCGCGAGCTCGTGCAGGACCTCGAGCGACGCCGCGTCGGACTCGTGCACGTCCTCGAGGACCAGGGCCCAGGGACGCGACGCCCCTCGCGTGCGCATGAGGTCGGCGAACATCGCGCCGGCGCGCACGATCTCGTCGGCGGGCACGGTCGGCGCCGCGTACAGCGTGTCCAGAAGGCCCGCGAGCTCGACCTCGAGCGGGGTGCGCGACGAGCTCTGCAGCAGGGCGTCGGACAGCAGCGCGTACGGCCAGGGGCGCATGCTCGACGCGCGCGCCGTGCTGAGCTGGACGTCGAGCAGCCGGGCGGACCCGCGCAGGGCGTCGACGAGGCTGGACTTCCCGACGCCGGCCTCACCCTCGAGCAGGACGGTCACTCCCTGACCGCCGGCCGTGGTGGCCAGGAGGTCGTCGAGGTCGTCGAGCTCCGCGGCGCGCCCGACCAGGGGCCAGGTGCGTCCCTGCGAGGAGCTCATGGCCCGATCGTAGGACCGGTCAGCCCGAGTACTCCCAGTGCCACGCCTCAGGCTTGGTGCCGCGGATGTCGGCCCAGCTCGGGTGGACCCACTGCAGGTCCCCCGCGTTGGCGTCCATCCAGGCGTGCTGCTTGGTGCCGAACGTCTCGATCCCGCCGCCGAAGTCGACCGCGATGCCGTTGCCGTGGTTCGAGGTGCCGGGAGTGGCGCAGAGGTAGCCCTTGGTGCGCACGCAGGCGACCTGGCCGGCGTAGGAGCGGTACGAGTCCGAGACGACCATGTCGACGCCGAAGACCGCCTTGTACGCGGTGTTCAGCACGTCGAGCTGCTCGGCGGCGTCGCAGCGCAGGCGCACGGACGCGTCGAAGCTGACGCCGCAGAGCGCCGAGTCGGGGATCTTGCCGTTCGCGTAGCCCTGCAGGGACTGCTTCCACGCGGCGCGCTGTGCGGCGGCGGCGTCGGCGGCAGCCTGCGCGGCGGCGTCGGCGGCGGCCTGGGC
>NZ_JBFUHG010000010.1:0-94137 GCF_056402515.1 Cellulomonas sp. P4_A2 | reverse complement strand
GCGCCCGCCCRCCACGGCGATAGTCTCGTGGGCTCAACGCCTGTCCCACGTGACGACGGAGGAACCCCGCATGTCCACCCGCATCTCCCGCCTCGCCGTTCCCCTCGTCGCCGGGGTGCTCACCCTCGGCCTCACGGCGTGCTCCTCGTCCGACATCGACGGCGCGGCGCAGAAGGCCAAGGACGCGGCGTCGTCGGCGAGCCAGGCGGTCGACGAGATCACGGCCAAGGTCGACGAGGCGAAGTCGGCGGCCTCGGACGCGAAGGCGAAGGTCGACGAGCTCGCTGCCGAGCTGCAGTCGCTGGACGGCGCCGGGCAGAAGGCCGTCAACGACGCGGGCACCGCGGTCACCGACGCACAGTCCGCGCTCGACGACGCGAAGGCGAACGGCACCGAGCAGGCGCAGACGGCCATCGACGACGCGAAGAAGAAGGTCGACGACGCCAAGGCCGAGGTCGAGTCGGCGAAGGCGAACGCGACGGGTTCGGCAGCCGACTCCCTCGACGCGCTCGCCGCGCAGCTGAGCACCCTCAGCGACAAGCTCGACAGCGCCGGTTCCTGACGAGCGAGCGGCCTTCGTCGCCGGACGTCACGGGGCCGTCGGTACCTCCACACCCCGCGAATTCACGAGGTTCGGGCGGTTTGGTGCCCTGCGAAGGGGTGAATTAGCCACCTGTCGGCGCGGGATGTTGTACGTAAGTCGTTCCGTGCCGATCTTGATTGTATGGAAGATCGTCAGGCGCACCGCGAGCTGCGACGCCACCACGTCGAGTGGTGGATCGTGACTGCTTGGGCGTCCCTCGGGCTGGTCGTGGCAGCGGGCTTCACAGCCGCCGCCGGACTGGTGAGCTGAGCGCACACGCTCCGTGGACCCGCTGCGGCGGGTCCGCCTCGACGCACGGTCGCCGGTTCGGGTGCTGGACCTCGTACCCGCCTATCCTCACCGCATGACTGACGCTCGTTGGCAGGCCGTCGCCCGCGCCACCGGCCTGCTCGGCGCCGACGGCGTCCCGCGCGCCACCGTCTTCGCGGAGATGTCCGCCCTCGCCGCCAGCACCGGCGCGGTCAACCTCGGGCAGGGCTTCCCGGACGTCGACGGGCCGGAGTCGGTGGCCCGGGCGGCCGCGGACGCGATCCTCGACGGAGCCAACCAGTACCCGCCCGGCCCGGGCATCCTCGCGCTGCGGCAGGCGATCGCCGAGCACCAGCTGGCGAGCTACGGCCTGCGCTGGGACCCGGACACCGAGGTGCTCGTCACGGCCGGCGCCACCGAGGCCCTCGCTGCCGCGGTGCTCGCCCTGGCCGGCCCCGGCGACGAGGTGCTCACCCTCGAGCCGTTCTACGACTCCTACGCGGCCGTGATCGCCATGTCGGGCGCGACCCACACGACGGCCCCGCTGCGCGCCACGGCGGACGGCTTCCGGCTCGACCTCGACGCACTGGCGACGGCGTTCACCGACCGCACGCGGATCGTCCTGGTCAACACGCCGCACAACCCGACCGGGACGGTGCTCACCGGCACCGAGCTCGGGGCGATCGCCCGGCTCGCCCAGGTGCACGACGCGCTCGTGCTCACCGACGAGGTCTACGAGCACCTGCTGCTGCGCGACGACACTGGGGGACGACCGACGCACGTGCCCATCGCGACGCTGCCGGGCATGGCGGAGCGGACGCTGACGGTCTCGTCGGCGGGCAAGACCTTCTCGTTCACCGGCTGGAAGATCGGCTGGGTCACTGGCCCGGAGCACCTGGTCACCGCGGTCCGGACGGTCAAGCAGTTCCTCACGTACGTCTCGGGTGCGCCGTTCCAGCCCGCCATCGCGTTCGCCCTGCGCGACCCGACGGTCCGGCTCTGGGTCGACGAGCTGGCCGAGTCGTTGTCGCGTCGTCGCGACCTGCTGTGCGAGGGCCTCGTGGACGCCGGCTTCACCGTGGTGCGCCCGCAGGGGACCTACTTCGTGCTCGCCGACGCGGCGCCGCTGGGCTACGCGGACGGCACCGAGCTGTGCCGCGCCCTGCCGGGACTGGCCGGGGTCGTCGGCGTCCCCGTGAGCGCGTTCACGCACGAGGGCTCGCCGGTCGACACTGCCCTGCGCTCGTGGGTCCGGTTCACCTTCGTGAAGCGTGACGACGTGCTCGAGGACGCGGTCCGGCGGCTGCACCGCCTGCACACCTGAGCGATCAGGCGCGGGCTCGACCGGCCGTCCGGCGGCGGGCGACGACGAGGGCGACACCGACGCTGAGCATCACGAGCGCGAGCGCAGCCCCGCTGGCCGGGTCGGAGCCCGTGAGCGCCAGCGACGGGGTCTCGGGTTCGTCCACGACCGCAGGCGTCACCGGTGCCGCGACCGTGGTCGACGCGACGAGAGTCGGGACGGCGGCCGGTGGTGCCGGGTACTTGACCGACAACCGCGCCGACACGCTCTGACCGGCGGTGTTGGAGACGCTGTAGCGCAGGTGCGCGACGCCCTGGAACCCGGGCACGGGTGTGAACCGGACGCCCGCGGACGTGACCAGCCACGTTCCCTCGTGCGCCACGGTCACGCTGGTGACGGCCGCGCTGCTGACGGGATCCAGCAGGCGCACCGTGGCGGGGTCGAACGCGAGGTTGTCCCCCGGCACGTCGTTCTCGAGCTCGGCGAGCGTCACGGGCAGGTCGGGGACCCCGTCCGCCGAGTCGTCGGTCGCCGCGGCGAGCTGCACGGGCGCGGTGACGCGCACCGTGACCCGGGCGGCGACCGGCTGGCCCGCTCCGTCGACGGCGTTGTAGGTGAACGCGTCCGTGCCGCCCCACCCGGGCGCGGGCGTGTAGCGGTAGCCGCCGTCCGGGTCGATGACGACCGTGCCGTGCGCCGGCGGCGTCCCGACCGAGACCACCGTGAGGTGCGCGCCGTGGTCGTTGGGCAGCACGCCGCCCGGACCCGCGACGGTGTGCGTCGTGTTCGGGGGGATCGTGCCCGCGTCGTCGTCGGCGGCCGTGGGGGTGACGACGATCGTCACGGTCGCGACCGGCGAGGGCAGGGCACCGGCCGTGGCCCGGTACGTGAAGGTGTCCGTGCCTGAGAAGTCGTGGGCCGGGGTGTAGACGAACGAGCCGTTCGGGGCGAGGACGACCGTCCCGTGCGTCGGCGGCGCGACGACCGCGACGACGAGCCCGGTGCCCGCGTCGTTGGTCAGGACGCCCGGGGCCGCGACCGTCAGCGGGGTGTTGACCACGGTGGTCCAGCTGTCGTCGACCGCCCGCGGCGTCACCGTCAGGAGCACCGTCGCGTTCGCCGTCTGGCCGGCGTCGTCGGCGATCGTGTAGACGAAGCTGTCCGTGCCGATGTAGCCTGCCGCCGGCGTGTAGGTGTACGAGCCGTCCGCGCCGAGGACCACCGCGCCGTGCACCGGCGGGGTCGTGACGGTGGTGCGCACGCTCAGCCGGGTGCCCTCGTCGTTGACCAGGAGCCCGTCCGGCGGACCGGGCGTCGCCGAGACCACGAGCGGGGTGTCGACGGTCGTCGTCTCGGACTCGCCCACGGCCACCGGGGCGTCCGGGATGTCGAGCACGTCGAGCGTCGTCTGGAACTGGACGGACGGGAAGTAGGTCCACACGTCGAGGCCCTTGGCGTCGCCGAGCGTGCCGTTGCTGGGTGCGCAGTGCGAGTTGGCGTTCGCGCCGAGGCCGTCGCCGAACGCGCGGGCCGTGCTCGTGCTGTCGACGCCCGGCTGCACCAGCACGCCGGAGACGATCGTGGGCTCGGTGCGGGCGAACGGCAGGCTGGGCAGCGCGCCGACGAACGACGGGCAGAGCAGCCCGCTCGTCGCGTCGCCCACGAAGGTGCCGTTGCTCGCGGTGTAGCTGCGGTCGTCGAAGAAGACCCGGGTGCAGTTCGTCCCGGTGCTCGCCACCCCGGTGAACGGGCACTGCCCGTTCGGCGGGTTGAGCAGCGTGATGCTCGGGCCGCCCTTCGTCGAGCTCTCCACGTCGAGCATGGGCGCGTGGTACTCGCCGGCGCGCAGGACGGCCTTGACCTTGTAGTCGTCCTGGACGGGGAACGGGGTGCCGGCGTTGTCGCGACCGTCCCACGTGACGGTGGAGACCCCGGCGGCGACCACGCCCCGCAGGACGCGGTTGGCGGGAGCACCGGGGTCGTAGCTCGTGCCGTCGCGGGAGACGACGATCTCGTAGGTGCCGCCGGTGCCGGCGTTGAGCGTGAACGTCCCGCCCTGGTCGATGTAGCTGCCGCGCGCGGTCGCGCGACCGGTGAAGTCGACGGCGGACAGGACGGGCGGGACGGGGTTGCTCGGGATGCCGAGCGCGGCGAGCGTCTCGGGCGCGAGCGGCTCGAACGAGAGCGGGTACTCCGGCGCGGCCAGGTGGACGCCACCGACGAGCTGGGGCAGCTGCTGCGGGTTCGTCCCCGTGCCCACGACGTCGTGGTTGAGCGGCGTCACGCCGTCGGCGTCGAGGAAGCCCTCGCGGTTGCCGTAGAACACGAAGCCGTTGGGGTCGAAGCCGTTGGTGTTCACCAGGTACCGGTAGCCGTCGAGAGTGTTCAGGTACATCGACATGGTGACCGGGCGCGGGTTGCTGCCCGTGAACGCGGCGAGCACGTAGGTGAACACGCGGCCGGTGAAAGAACCCGTGCCCGTGGTGTCGCCACCCGCCCGGACCGTGATGTCCCAGGCGTTCACCGCCGTCCCGGCGTTGGGCCGGAAGGTCCCCGGGTCGAGCGCCGCGTCCGGCGATCCGTCGGCCGAGCCCGCCGGTCCGGCCTCGCCGTAGAACGCGACCCGGTAGAGCCCGGTCGTCGGCGCGACGTACACGCACGGCTCGTACCCGGCGGTGTTCGCCGACCCGTCCACGGAGCGGGCGCGCGCCAGCTCCTGCGCACGCGTCGAGATGAGCCCGGTCGTCGCGGTCCCGCGGTGCGCCGAGCACAGGAAGCCGTTCGTCCCGTCGACAACCGTCGGCAGGACGGCGGCCTCCGCGTCGGTGATCTGACCGGGGTTCCAGATGGCGACGTCCGCGGCTCCCGTGCCGACCGACGACGATCCCGTGAGGATCTGCTCGCCCTGTCGCACGAACACCGAGAAGAGCGTCCGTCGCTGGATGCGCGTGTCGCCCGCGGGTCCGTAGGCGTTCGTGCGCCACTCGATCGCGGCCCGGCACGTCGTGGTGCCGCTGCACGCGGGATCGACGCCGCCGACCTTCGGGTACAGGTCGGCGCTGCCCGACGCGAACGCGGGCGTGGTGGCACCCCCGAGGGCGAGGACGCAGACGAGGAAGCAGAGAGCGAGGCGACGGAGCACGGTCGGGCGGTCCTTTCGGTGCCCGCCGAGCATCGTGGCGCGTCGACATCTCCCTGGCTGCGCACGACCCCGTGGGCGGGGTGTCGCGGGCACGCTACGGGCGTTGTCGCGGCCGGCCCTGCGCCGTTCGGGTGGATCGAGGCGACGACATCGACTTCACCCGTGCGACTTGTCCGGCGATGTGCATTTCGCCTCGTCGCGAGCCTGGGAAGCGCAGCTCGGCCGCCTCGTCGTCGTGCTCCGCGGACCTCAGTCCAGGACGGGCGAACCGCTCGTCCACGCTCCGTCGCGCCGGTAGGCGGGGGTGCCGAACGCCAGCACGAGGAGGGCCCCGACGGCCGAAGCGAGCATGACCGAGGCCATCGCGACGGCGTCGCCGCCGAGCAGTCCGGACAGGGGGCTCACGACGCCCGCGACCCCCGACTGCGTCGCGCCGATCACGGCCGCCGCGGTGCCGGCGATGGCGCCGTGCCGCGTGAGCGCGAGCGCCGACGCGTTGGGCGGCACGAAGTTCACCATGAACAGGATCAGCCAGAGGACCACCAGCAGGGCGGGCAGCCCGCCCCAGCCGGTGACGGCGATCGCGAGGAGCGCGACCGCGAGCGACACGGAGACCGGCAGCACGACCCGCAGGATCCGGATCGGCGCCACGCGGCGCACCAGCGCGGCGTTCACCTGGGCGCCGGCGACCAGGCCGATGCCGTTCACGGCGAACAGCAGCGCGAACTGGCTCGACGTCATCCCGTACCCCTCGCGGAGCACGAACGGCGATCCGACCACGTAGGCCATGAGGACGGCCACGCCGAGGCCCGGCAGGATCGAGAGCGCGACGAAGTGGCGGTCGCGGACCAGCCGCCCGTAGCCGGCCATCGCGGTGCGCAGGCCACCCTCGCGGCGGCGCTCCGGCGGCAGCGTCTCCGGCATGCGTCGCCAGACCACGACCCAGAGCGCCGCGCCGAACAGGGCGAGCGCACCGAAGACCGCCCGCCAGCCCAGCTGTCCGGCGATCAGCCCGCCGATCGACGGGGCGAACAGGGGCGCCACGCCGATCACGAGCATGAGCCGGGACATCAGGCGGGACGCGTCCGAGCCGACGAACCGGTCGCGGATGATCGCCATCGCCACGACGGATGCCGCCGCGTTGAAGAAGCCCTGGAAGGTCCGCAGCGCGATGAGCGGGATGATCGCCGGCGCGACCATGCACAGCAGCGACGTGACCACGTGCATCGCGACACCGAGGAGCACGGGCAGCCGTCGACCGAACCGGTCGGACAGCGGCCCGATCACGAGCTGGCCGGCCGCACCGCCGACGAGCATCGCGGTCATGGTCAGCTGCGCCATGGTCGCGGTGGTGCCCAGGTCGCGCGCGACCTCGGGCAGCGACGGCAGATAGATGTCGACCGAGATGGCCGGCAGCGCGCACATCATGCCGAGCAGCAGGACGTAGCGGAAGTCCGGCGTGTACGTCCGCCGGGGTGCGTCGAGGCCGGCCGCGGTCGGTGCCGGTGCGGCCGGTGCAGTGGTTCTGGGCGGGGAGGTGCGCAAGCTCATCGCGAGCCATGTTTTCATTGCCCCGGGCAGTTTGTCGAATCGATTCGATGTGACGTTGGCCATCGTTTCTCGTCGCCAGGCGGTATGTGGGTGCGGGCTGGCAGGCTGGGCGCATGTGCGGTCGATACGCCTCCTTCCGGGAGGACCAGGCACTTGCCGACGAGTTCGCCATCGCGACGATCGCCGACGACGTGCGCCTGCTGGGTCCGTCGTGGAACGTCGCGCCCACCGACGGCGTGCGGATGGTCGTCGAACGGGCCGACAAGCAGACGGGCGAGATCACGCGCCAGCTCCGCGTCGCGCGCTGGGGCCTGGTCCCGTCGTGGGCCAAGGACATCTCTGTGGGCAGCCGGATGATCAACGCGCGCGTCGAGTCGATCGCGGACAAGCCCGCGTTCGCGCGACCGTTCGCGGCCCGGCGTGCGCTCCTGCCGGCCGACGGGTACTTCGAGTGGAAGAAGCCGTCACCCGAGTCCGCCAGCAAGCGCAAGCAGCCCTACTACCTGCACCCCGCGGACGGGGACGTCGTCGCCCTGGCGGGGCTGTACGAGTTCTGGAAGGACCCGAGCAAGGCCGACGACGACCCCGAACGGTGGGTGGTCAGCGCGACCGTCATCACGCGACCGGCGTCCGAGGAGCTCGCGCACATCCACGACCGGCAGCCGCTGATGCTCCGGCCCGAGGCGTGGGACGCGTGGCTCGACCCGGCGGTCGGCGCCGACGAGGCCGCCAAGCTGCTCGAGGCACCCGCGCCGGACATCGTCGCGACGCCGGTCTCCACGGCGGTCGGGTCGGTGGCCAACAACAGCCCGGCCCTGGTGGACGAGGTGCCGCTCGAGGAGGGCTGACCCACCTCAGAGCGGGGTCGTCGCCCAACGGCGACCGATCGCGCGCAGCATCCGCGGGTACACGACGACCCGGCGCAGCGGTGCGATGAGGGCCATGTAGACCCGGCCCGCCCGTCCGTTCGGCCGCACCAGCGCGGTCATCTGCGCGCGGTAGACACCGGCGTCGTCGCACACCCAGCCCAGGTGCAGGAGCGCGTGCACGGTGCTGTTCGCCGTCTCGGCGACCCACTCGTCGTGGGTCTGGAACACGGACGTGAACGGCAGGACCTTCGAGTCCGGGCCACGCGGTCCCGCGGCCAGGTCGGCGGGCAGCCGCTCCCGCACGGAACGCACGCGACCACCGACGCCGTTGTCGGGCGCGTCCCAGCCGAACCACGCGCCGAGCTTCCAGCGGGCCGCGAACAGGAAGCCGACCACACCGCCCCGGACGGACGACCCGTCGCCGCCGGCGAACCCCTGGACGAGCCGGTCGAGGTCGTCGGGACCGCCGGGCGTCGGCAGCTCCCAGACGTCCTCCACCTCGAAGTCCGGGGCGACCTCGTGCAGCCGCCAGGGACGGTCCAGGTACTCCGAGCTCGGGAGCCTCATGCGCTCGCCCCTCGTCGACGGTCCGGTTCCTCGACCGTAGCGACGACGGTGATGACGTGGGTCGCAGCCTCAGCAGATCCTCAGCAGGACAGCGGCCGCGTTCTCAGGGCGCCGAGTGGAGCCGCACCGGCGTGACCGTGCCGATGCCGGCCAGCCTGCGCGGCGGGCGGGGCTCGAGCACGAAGCGCGCATCGGTCGAGAGCACCTGCGCCGTGTCCTCGTCGACCAGGACGGTGGACGGGTCGGCGATGTCGGTGAGCCGTGCCGCGAGGTTCACGTGCGGTCCGAAGACGTCGCCGAACCGCGACAGGACGCGACCCCAGACGAGCCCGACCCGCACCGGAGTCACACCGCGCGCGCCCTCGAACAGGCCGCCGGTGGTGGTCTCCCGGTCGACGTCGAGCTCCTTGCCCAGGGCGTCCGCCAGCCGCAACCCGATCGCGGCACCGGTGGCCGCGTCGTCGGCGACGAACAGGACGGCGTCGCCGATGGTCTTGACCACGCGACCGCCTCCGGCCGAGACGATGTCCCGGGCGGCGGTCTCGAACCGCTGGACGAACTGCGACAGGTCGGTGGAACCCAGCCCGGCGGTGCGGCGCGTGAACGAGACCATGTCGGCGAAGCCGACGGCGCGGGCGAGGGGCAGGGCGGTCCGGTCGGGACCCGGGGCGCGCAGCTCGCCGAACTCGGCGGCGTACCGGCCCGCGATCGCGGCGAGCTGGCGGCGGTAGGAGTGGACCAACTGCGCCTCGAGCACGGGCGCCAGCGCGCCGAGCCGGTCCAGCACGAGCAGCCGCGCGGACGTGTCGTCGAGCTCGTAGCGGTCGGCCATGTCCTCGACGAGCGCCTCGACCTGCCAGAGGGCGAGGCGGTCGGACGTGTGCCCGAGCGCGCGCGTGACGGTGATGACGGTCCGCAGGTCCAGGCCGTAGTCGCGGACCAGCTCCGCCGCCCGGTCGACGGCCTCGGCGTCACGCTCCGTGTAGACCTTGTCGTCCGAGCCGGCGTGCGGCAGCCCCATCGTGGTCCAGAAGCCGTGGACGATCTCGACGTCGATCTTGGCGCGCTCCGCCAGGTCCCGGGCGCTGAGCGTGCGGGGCCCGCCGAGCAGCTCGGCGTCCAGCTCCCCCACCGTCGACTCGAGGAAGTCGAGGTCCTGCGATCGATCGTCGGGCACGGGTCGAGGGTAGTTCACCCAGCCGTGCGAACGTGGCGCACATCACCCGCGAGCACGTGGTGCTCGGTCCCGTCCTGCGCGACGACGACCAGCCCGCCGTCGTCGGCGAGCCGCGCGGCCACACCCTCGACCGACGACCCGCCGGGCAGCTCGACCCGCACGGTGTCCCCGAGCGTGGCGCACACGCGCGCGACCTCGTCGGCGAGCCCGGACGCGGTCGCGTCCCCGCCGGAGTCGCGCCATCGGCGGGCCACCTCGAGCTGGGCGTCGACCAGCGCGACGAGCATCCCCTCGCGGTCCACGTGCTGCGCACCGGCCAGCGCGAGCGACGTCGCGCTGGGCACCGGGAGCTCGTCGGCGGTCTGGGAGACGTTGATCCCGATCCCGATGACGACGGCCGGGCTGCCTCCGTCGCCCAGGGGCACCACCTCGGCGAGGATGCCGCCGATCTTGCGCACGGCACCCCAGCCCTCGACCTCGGTGTCGGCGGGGACGAGCAGGTCGTTGGGCCACTTGAGCACGGCCGGCACGCCGGCGGTGGCCCGCAGCGCGTTGACGGCACCGAGCCCGGCGAGCAGCCCGAGCCAGCCGAGCGACGACGTGGGGATCTGCGGCCGGACCACGAAGCTGCAGGTCAACGACGTACCGGCCGGCGTCTCCCAGGAGCGGCCGGCACGACCGCGACCACCGGCCTGGTGCTCGGCGACCAGGACGCTGCCGTCGGGCCAGGAGGCCGGGTCGGCGCGGAGGTCGGCGACGACGGACGAGTTCGTCGATGCCGTCACGTCGACGATCTCCACACGCGCGAGCGGTCCGTGCGGCGCGAGCAGGAGCGACCGGAGCTCGTCGGCGCGAAGGACGGGGCGGGGCTCGGGACCAGGCGCTGTCATGGCGCCCATCCTGTCGCGCGTTGTGGGAACCCGACACCCCGACGCGACGAACACCGTGATGCGCCTGCACGTGCATGGAGGCAATCGACAACTAGCCTCGTCGGGTGACTGACATCAAGGACACTGCGGCACCGCGCACCACCGCCGGCAAGCTCGCGGATCTCGAGGCGCGGTACGAGGCGCAGGCCGAGGCCGAGCAGAGCGGACGCGACAAGCAGCACGCGCGCGGCAAGCGGTCCGCCCGCGAGCGCATCGAGCAGCTCCTCGACGAGGACTCGTTCACCGAGCTCGACGCGTTCGTGCAGCACCGGTCCGTGAACTTCGGCCTGGACAAGAAGAAGGTCGCCGGCGACGGGGTGGTCGTCGGGCACGGCACGATCGACGGCCGCCCGGTGTGCATCTACTCGCAGGACTTCACGGTCTTCGGCGGGAGCCTCGGCGAGGTGCACGGCGAGAAGATCACCAAGGTCATGGACCTCGCGCTGCGCACGGGCGTGCCGCTCATCGGCATCAGCGACGGCGGCGGGGCGCGCATCCAGGAGGGCGTCGCGGCCCTCACCCAGTTCGCGGAGATCTTCCGGCGCAACGTGGCGGCGTCCGGCGTGATCCCGCAGATCAGCCTCATCCTCGGCCCGTCCGCCGGCGGCGCGGTGTACTCCCCCGCGCTGACCGACTTCATCGTCATGGCCGACGGCTCGTCCAACATGTTCATCACCGGCCCGGACGTCATCCGCGCCGTCACGGGCGAGGACGTGGGCTTCGAGGAGCTGGGCGGCGCGACCACGCACAACACGCGGTCCGGCGTCGCGCACTACATGGGTTCCGACGAGGACGACGCGTTCGACTACGTCCGCGCGCTGCTGACCTACCTGCCGCAGAACAACCTCACCGACCCGTGGACCTTCGACCACGTCTCGGACCTGTCGATCTCCGAGGACGACGAGTCCCTGGACTCGCTGCTGCCCGACTCGGACAACCAGCCGTACGACATGCGGACGGTCGTCGAGCACGTCCTGGACGACGGTGTACTTCTCGAGGTCATGCCGTTGTACGCCCAGAACGTGCTCATCGGCTTCGGGCACGTCGAAGGCCACCCCGTGGGGATCGTCGCCAACCAGCCCATGTCCATGGCCGGCACGCTCGACATCAACGCCGCCGAGAAGGCCGCCCGCTTCGTGCGCACCTGCGACGCGTTCAACATCCCGGTGCTGACGTTCGTCGACGTCCCGGGCTTCCTGCCGGGCACCGACCAGGAGTGGAACGGCATCATCCGGCGCGGCGCGAAGCTCATCTACGCCTACGCCGAGGCCACCGTCCCGCTCGTCACCGTCATCACCCGCAAGGCGTACGGTGGCGCGTACATCGTCATGGGGTCCAAGCAGCTCGGCGCCGACGTCAACCTCGCCTGGCCCACGGCGCAGATCGCCGTCATGGGGGCCGGTGGTGCGGTGAACATCCTGCAGCGCGGAGCCCTCAAGAAGGTGGCCGACGCCGAGGGTGACGTCGAGGCCGAGCGCCGGCGCCTGACGGCGGAGTACGAGGAGGCCATCGTGAACCCGTGGGACGCTGCCCAGCGCGGCTACGTCGACGCGGTGATCGCCCCGAGCAAGACCCGCGCCGAGGTCACCAAGGCCCTGCGCCTGCTGCGCACCAAACGGGCATCGCTGCCCCCGAAGAAGCACGGGAACATCCCCCTATGAGCGAGCACGACGACCACGACCACGCTGCGCACGGACCGGCGCCCCTCGAAGGGGTGGACGCCGCCGACCTGCACGCCGCCGTCGACCAGCTGGCCGCCGCCCTGCACGGGTACGTGGACACCGCCGTCGGCGTCCGGGCCGAGTTCGGCTCGACCGAGGCCGACGAGGACCCGCGCATCCTCGCGATCGAGTCGGAGATCGGCAGCCTCAACGCCCGCATCTACGACCTGCTGCACGAGCGCCTCGGCCTGCACGCCGACCTCACCGGCATGTCGTGGGGCGACGAGGACGAGGGCGACGCGGACGGCCTGCCCGAGCCGCTCGAGGTCGACACGTTCCACCTCGGCTTCCTGATCGGCCCCCCGGTCGGGACGTCCGACCTCTCGCTCGACTCGGTGCTCGACCTCGTCGAGCAGGGCGGTTCCGAGCTGGCCGGCCGGCTCGTCGAGGCCGGGTTCGTCGTCGACGGGTGGGGCGCGTCCCGTGGCGCACCGTTCGACTTCGACGAGGACGACGTCGACGACGAGCCGGACGACGACGCGTGAGCGACTCCTCCGACAGCACCCAGATGCAGGTCGTGCGGGGCACCCCGGACGACGTCGAGCTCGCAGCGCTCGTCGCGGGCCTCATGGCCGCGGCGTCGGAGCGCGCGATGCACGCCGAGACGGCGGCCGACAAGGTCTCCGCTCCGTGGGCGGACCGCCGCCGGACGATGCGGGGCGTCCGCGACGACGTGCTGCGCCCAGGTCCGGACGCCTGGCGCTGGAGCCTGCGCGCCTGACCGCGCGAGGTACGCCCACGCGCTGAACGCCTGCGGCATGCCGTACCGGCAAGTACGCTCGCGCCGTGATGATGACGCCGGGGTCAGCCGAACGCGCGAGCACGCCCATCGACCGGATCGCCGAGTCCTACCTCACGCGGTACGCCGTCCTGGACCCGCTCGCAGCGACCGCCATCGGCATCTCCGGCCACGACCACCAGATGACCGACTTCTCGCCCGCGGCCCTCGACGAGCGCGTCGCGCTGGCCCGCACGACGCTGGAGTCGCTGGAGGACCAGACCCCGGTCGACACGGTGGACGAGCTGACGCTCGCCGCGATGCGCGAGCGCCTGGGCCTGGCGATCGAGCTGCACGACGCGGGCGAGGAGCACCGCTACCTGAACAACATCGCCTCGCCGGTCCAGAACCTGCGCGACATCTTCGACGTGATGCCCACGGACACCGTGGAGGGCTGGTCGAACATCGCCGCCCGCCTGAACGCCATGCCCTTCGCGATCGACGGCTACATCGAGTCGCTGCGGCTCGGCGCCAGCCTCTCCGGGGTCGCACCCGCGCGCCAGGTCGAGGAGGCCGCCCGGCAGTCCGCCGAGCTGGCCGACCCGCAGGAGTCGTTCTTCACCACGTTCATCACCGGCGAGCTCGTCGACTCGGTCCTCGACGAGTCGGCCGCGTGCTCGCTGGTGCGCGCCGAGCTCGAGCACGGCGCGGCGGCCGCCCGGCAGGCCTACGGGACGCTCGCGGCCTTCCTGCGCGACGAGCTCGCACCGCTGGCGCCCGCGTCGGACGCGGCCGGCCGGGAGCGGTACGCCCTGTGGTCGCGGCAGTTCCTGGGCGCCACGGTCGACCTCGACGAGACGTACCAGTGGGGGCTCGAGGAGCTCGCGCGGGTGGTCGCGGAGCAGGAGGCCGTCGCCGCGCAGATCGCCGGGCCGGGCGCGACGGTCGCGGACGCGGTCGCGGTGCTCGACGCCGACCCGTCCCGCCTGCTGACCGGCACGGACGCGCTCCAGGCCTGGATGCAGGAGACCGCCGACGCGGCGATCGAGGCGCTCGACGGCGCGCACTTCGACATCCCCGACGAGCTGCGGCGCCTGGAGTGCCGGATCGCGCCCACCCAGAACGGTGGCATCTACTACACGCCGCCGAGCGACGACTTCAGCCGACCGGGCCGCATGTGGTGGTCCGTGCCGCCCGAGGTCACCACGTTCAACACCTGGCGCGAGAAGACGACGGTCTACCACGAGGGCGTCCCGGGCCATCACCTGCAGATCGGCCAGGCGGTCTACGAGCGCGCGACGCTCAACCGCTGGCGCCGGCTCGCGTGCTGGACCTCCGGGTACGGCGAGGGCTGGGCGCTCTACAGCGAGCGGCTCATGGCGGATCTCGGGTTCCTCGACGACCCGGGCGACCACCTCGGCATGCTCGACGGCCAGCGCATGCGCGCGGCTCGCGTCGTGTTCGACCTCGGCGTCCACCTCGGCCTGCCCGCTCCGCAGGAGTGGGGCGGCGGCACGTGGGACGCCGACAAGGGCTGGGAGTTCCTCAAGGCCAACGTGAACATGCCCGAGGCCTTCATCCGGTTCGAGTGGAACCGGTACCTGGGCTGGCCGGGGCAGGCGCCGTCGTACAAGATCGGCCAGCGCCTCTGGGAGCAGACGCGGGACGAGGCGGCCGCCAAGGCCGCCGCCGCGGGCGAGGAGTTCGACATCCGTGCGTTCCACGCCCGCGCGCTCGGCATGGGCTCGCTGCCGCTGGACGTGCTGAAGCAGGCGTTCTCGGCCTGAGACGGGTCGGTGGGCCGGTGGCGACGATGCCACCGGCCCCACGCGTCGGTCGGGTCAGGCGAAGAGCAGCGACCCGTACTTCAGCACGATCGCCGCAGCCATCAGGATGATGATTGCCGCCGTGACGAACCAGTCGCTGCCGTGGTCGACGAACCGCCGTGCGCCCGCGCCGATGTCGATCACGCCGTCGCGGATGTTGATGCGGGTCAGGCCGGCCCAGACGAGCGTCGTCGTGACCGTGATCAGCAGGCACCAGGGGCACAGGGCGCCGATGACGAAGTACGACTGGGCGAAGAGCCACCAGGCGAAGACGAACCCGACGGTGTAGATCGCCTGCGCGGTGAGCATGTACCAGCGCGGGAAGATCACGCCGCCGAGCATCGCCACCGCGATCGTGATCACGACGGACTCGGCAGCGATCCCCAGGAACGCGTTCGGGAAGAACTCGCCCAGCAGGTGCGCCTGCCACTCCTTGGCCACCTTGCCGCAGTCGATCACCTGGTTGACGGTGCAGCTGAGGTTGGCGTTCGGGTCGGCTGCGAGCTTGAGCGCGTCGATCGACAGGACGAAGGACGCCAGCAGCCCGAGCGCGCCGGAGATCACCATCTCGATCGCGGTCCGGCGACGCCACGCCGGGGTCGGCGGCTCGCGCAGGTCGGGATCGGGGTCGACCCAGTCGTCGAGGTCGTCGTCGATCTCGTCGAGGTCGGTCTCCGGGTCGTGGACGCCGTCGTCCAGCCCCTTCGACGACGCTCGCGTCCCGTCAGCCATCTGTTCTCCTCGCGCCGTCGGGCCGGCGTCCTGGCCGGCCCGCTCGGGCCGGCGGTACCGCCCGCCGTGACCCGACCACTGCGCCATCCATTCTGCCCTGCGCACCTGTGGCTGCGGACCGGGTCGGAAGTCCTGTCCGTTATTCCACTTGACCGGTACAGACGATGAGCGCTACTTTATCGGTATAGAACACCAATGAGAGCGAGGACACCATGTCGATGGACGGACCCCAGCTCGGGCTCCTCTTCGGACCACCCGCCACCTACCAGGAGGCGCACAGCGCCCACCCCACCGCACCCGTCGTCGTGGTGCGGCGGTGCGGCGGCGCCGCCGCACAGGCGAGCGCCGGCCGCCCGCCGCCCGCACCCGGCGGTCCGTCGCCGGCGTGCTGCACCACCTCGCGGACGCGATCGCACCCTCGTCGGCACCCCGGAGCGGCGCAGCGGCGCAGTGACGAGCAGGACGAGCGGCACGGCGACGCAGTGACGAGCGCCTGGGCGACCTACCCTGTCCCGCATGGAGCGGAACAGGGTGTCGTCGCGCGCGTGCCCGTGGACGGTGGTGCTCCCGTGGCGCGCGTGACCCTGCAGACCATCGCGGACCGCGTCGGCGTGAGCCGCATGACGGTCTCCAACGCGTTCTCGCGTCCCGACCAGCTGTCGGCCGAGATGCGGCGCACGATCCTCGACGCCGCCGCGGACCTCGGCTACGTCGGCCCCGACCCGTCCGCGCGCGCCCTGGCCCGCGGCACGACCGGCGCGGTCGGTGTGCTGCTCACCGAGTCCGTCGGTGCGGCGTTCCGCGACCCGATCGCCGCCGCGTTCTTCGGCGCGGTCGCCGAGGAGCTCGCCCCCACCGGCATGGCGGTCGTGCTGCTGCCGGCGACCGGCGCCGAGGGCATGATCCCGGCACGCGACATCCCGATGGACGCCGCCCTCGTCTACGGCTGCGCGGCCGACTACCCCGCCGTCGACTGGCTCGTGCGTCGCAAGCTGCCGCTCGTGTTCGTCGACGGCGACCCGCGGCCCGGCTCGGCCAGCGTGATCCTCGACGAGCGGGAGGGCGCGCGCCTGGCCGCACAGCACCTGCTCGACCTCGGTCACCGTCGGGTCGCCACGCTCACGATGAACGTCGAGGTCCCCCCGGGCTGGGCTCCCGACATCACGACCGCGGCGAGCGGGTTCGTCGCGCGCGAACGCCAGCTCGGCTGGGTCGAGACCTTGACCGCGGGCGGCGTGACCCCGGTGACGTACGAGGTCGTCGACAACGTGGAGCCGCACATCTCCGAGGGCGCCCGCGAGATGCTCGCCGGCGACGACCCGCCCACGGCGGTGCTCTGCTTCTCCGACCTGATGGCGGCGGCCGTCGTGCACGCCGCCGAGCAGCGCGGCCTGCGCGTGCCCGAGGACCTCTCGGTGGTCGGGTACGACGACGCCCCGCTCGCCCGCCGCATGCGTCCGACCCTGACCACGGTCCGCCAGGACTTCGAGGCGAAGGGCAAGGCCGCCGCCGGTGCCCTCACGCACTCGATCGCCCGCGACCGCGCCGGTGACGCCCCCGACTCGGCGCAGCACATGATCCCGGTGACCCTCGTCGTCCGAGACAGCACGGCACCTCCGCCGAACTAGAGCCGGGCCGCCGCCGGGCCCGTAGGCTCGCGTCCCGTGACCCGTCTGCTGCTCGCCTCCGCCTCGCCCGCCCGTCGCGCCACGCTCGTGGCCGCGGGGATCGACCCGCTGGTCGCCGTCTCGAACCTCGACGAGGTGGCCGCGCTGGCCGCCGCGCAGAGCCGGTTCGGCGCCCTCGAGCCCGCGGACGCGGTGCTGCTGCTGGCGCAGGCCAAGGTCGAGGACGTGTCGCGGAACCTGCCCGAGGAGCTCGAGGACGCGGACGACCTGCTGCTGCTCGGCTGCGACTCGATGCTCGAGCTGGACGGCGAGATCCACGGCAAGCCGGCGGACGCGGACGCTGCGAGGAACCGGTGGCGGGCCATGCGCGGCCGCACCGGCGTCCTGCACACCGGGCACTGGCTGATGGACGAGCGCGCGACGCCGACGATGCTCGGCGCGACCTCGTCGACGACCGTGACGTTCGCGGACCTGTCCGACGCGGAGATCGACGCCTACGTCGCGACGGGCGAACCGCTCGCGGTGGCCGGCGCGTTCACGATCGACGGGCTCGGTGGATCCTTCGTCGAGCGCATCGAGGGCGACCACCACGGGGTGGTCGGGATCAGCCTGCCGCTGCTCCGATCGCTCCTCGGAGAGGTCGGCGTGACCATCCCGGACCTCTGGCGCACCGCCTGATTCTTGTCCGGAGCCGACAAACGCCGGCGTGCAGCGCGTACGTCAGACCGCGGTCATCGTCGGATCCCTACAAAAACGCACCTGTGAGCCTGGCCGGTTCCCCAATCTTGCCGAGGCACACGCTCCGGGCGCGAGGCGCGGCCCCCCTCCGCGTTACGGTGAGCCGTGCCCGTCATCTCCAAGGTCCTCATCGCCAACCGCGGTGAGATCGCCGTCCGCATCGCCCGTGCCTGTCGCGACGCGTCGATCGGCTCCGTCGCCGTCTACGCCGACACCGACCGGGAGGCGGTGCACGTGCGCATCGCCGACGAGGCGTTCGCGCTCGGAGGTTCCCGCGCGGCCGAGACGTACCTCGACATCTCCAAGCTGCTCGACGTCGCCCGCCGTTCCGGCGCGGACGCCGTGCACCCGGGCTACGGCTTCCTCGCCGAGAACGCCGCGTTCGCGCAGGCCGTGATCGACGCCGGGCTCACCTGGATCGGTCCCCCGCCGTCGGCCATCGAGTCGCTCGGCGACAAGGTGAGCGCGCGGCACATCGCGCAGCGCGCCGGCGCACCCCTGGTCGCCGGCACCCCCGACCCCGTCCAGGGCGTCGCCGAGATCCACGCGTTCGCGCACCTGCACGGCATGCCGATCGCGATCAAGGCGGCCTTCGGCGGCGGCGGCCGCGGCCTCAAGGTCGCCCGCAGCGTCGACGAGATCGACGAGATGTTCGAGTCCGCCGTCCGCGAGGCCGTCGCCGCGTTCGGTCGCGGAGAGTGCTTCGTCGAGCGGTACCTCGACCGCCCCCGGCACGTGGAGACGCAGTGCCTCGCCGACGAGCACGGCACGGTCGTCGTCGTCTCGACGCGTGACTGCTCCCTGCAGCGCCGCCACCAGAAGCTGGTCGAGGAGGCGCCCGCGCCGTTCCTGACCGACGCGCAGAACGAGCAGCTCGTGGAGTCGTCCAAGGCGATCCTGCGCGAGGCGGGCTACGTCGGCGCCGGCACCTGCGAGTTCCTCGTCGCGGCCGACGGCACGATCTCGTTCCTCGAGGTCAACACCCGCCTGCAGGTCGAGCACCCGGTGACCGAGGAGGTCAGCGGCATCGACCTGGTCCGCGAGCAGCTGCGGATCGCGGCCGGCGAGCCGCTCGGCTACGACCGCGTGCAGACCCGCGGGCACTCCATCGAGTTCCGCATCAACGGCGAGGACCCGTCCGCGGGCTTCCTGCCTGCCCCCGGCAAGATCACGACGCTGCGGCTCCCCACGGGCCCCGGCGTCCGCGTCGACTCCGGGGTTGTCGAAGGAGACAGCGTCTCCGGCCTGTTCGACTCGATGATCGCCAAGCTCATCGTCACCGGTGCGGACCGGCCGCAGGCCCTGGCCCGCGCCCGCCGCGCGCTCGCCGAGCTCGAGGTCGTGGGCATCCCGACCGTCGTGCCGTTCCACCGGGCCGTGCTGGACGCCAAGGCGTTCGCCCCGGCGGACCCGGACGAGGCGTTCACCGTGCACACGCGCTGGATCGAGACCGAGTTCGCGGAGACCGTCGCCGCGCTCGGCGCGTCCGCACCGGCACAGCCGACCGAGGAGGACGAGGAGCCCGCCGCGCTCGAGCGGGTCGTCGTCGAGGTCGGCGGCAAGCGCATCGAGGTCGTCCTGCCCGCAGCGCTGGCCCTGGGCCGCGCGATGTCGGGTTCCGGCCGTGGCTCGGCGGGCCCCGGCGCCCGTCGGCCCGTGCGTCGCGCCGCCCGGACCAGCTCCTCGAACGGCACCACGCTCGCCTCGCCGATGCAGGGCACGATCGTCAAGGTCGCCGTCGCCGAGGGCGCGCAGGTGGCCGAGGGTGACCTCGTCGTCGTGCTCGAGGCCATGAAGATGGAGCAGCCTCTCGTGGCGCATCGCGCCGGCACCGTGACGTCCCTGACCGCGGGCGTCGGGTCGAGCGTGAGCGCGGGCACGGCCATCTGCGAGATCGTCGGCTGACGCGCTCCGTGCTCCCGCCGCACCGCGAACGCCAGCCCGGCGACGGCTGGGTCGAGTGCGGCTGCGGTCTGCGGCACTGGGGCCTGTTCGGGGCCGCGGGCCTCCTGCTCGTTCGGCGCGACGACGACGGCCGCGCGATCGCGGTCGTCCTGCAGCACCGCGCCGAGTGGAGCCACCACGGCGGCACGTGGGGCATCCCCGGCGGCGCCCGGATGCCCGACGAGAGCGCCGCCGACGCCGCACTGCGCGAGGCGGCCGAGGAGGCCGGCATCGACCGTGTGAACGTGCGGCTGCGCGGGGAGTCGGTCCTGCAGCACCCGGACTGGTCCTACACGACCGTGATCGCCGACGAGCTGTTCCCCGTCGACCCGGCGGTCACGGACGCCGAGAGCATCGAGCTGCGGTGGGTCCCGGTCGACGAGGTCGCGACCCTGCCGTTGCTCCCCGCGTTCGCCGACGCCTGGCCGGACCTCCGGGACCGCCTCGACCGGTGACCGGTTTCACAGGGTCAAGAACCGGACCGATGTCGCACTAAGGACACCCTTAGGGGTATGGTCGCCGATCAGTGAGGTAAGCCTCTCCTCACGGTCCCCCGACGGAAGTTCACCATGGTCGCCAACTACCTCATCGGTCTGCGCGAGGGCCTCGAAGCCGCGCTGGTCGTCAGCATCCTCGTGGCGTACCTGGTGAAGTCCGAGCGCCGCGAGCAGCTGCCGGCCCTCTGGACCGGCGTGGCGGCAGCCATCCTGGTCGCCCTCGGCTTCGGCGCCCTGCTGACGTTCGGCCCGCAGGGGCTGTCGTTCGAGGCGCAGGAGGCCATCGGCGGGACGCTCTCGATCATCGCCGTCGGCCTGATCACCTGGATGATCTTCTGGATGGCCAAGACGGCCCGCCACATGAAGTCCGGCCTGCACCACAAGCTCGACGACGCGATCGGCGGCGGCCAGAAGGCCGTGTTCGTCGTCGCCCTGCTGGCCGTCGGGCGCGAGGGCCTGGAGACGGCGCTGTTCCTGTGGGCCGGTGCCCAGGCGACCAGCGGCAACGTCCCCGGCACCACCCCGAACGCCGCGCCGCTGATCGGCGCCGCCCTCGGCCTGGCGACCGCCGTGCTGCTCGGCTGGCTGGTCTACCGCGGCGCGCTCAAGCTCAACCTCCGCACGTTCTTCGCCTGGACCGGGCTGTTCCTCATCGTCGTCGCGGCCGGGGTGCTGTCCTACGGCGTCCACGACCTGCAGGAGGCCGGCATCCTGCCCGGCCTGAACAACCTCGCGTTCGACGTCTCCTCGACGGTCCCGCCGAGCAGCTGGTACGGCTCGCTGCTCAAGGGCGTCTTCAACTTCACTCCGGCGACCACCTGGCTCCAGGCCTTCGCGTGGATCGCCTACATCGTCCCGACGATGTACTTCTTCATCCGCACCACCTGGGGCCACGCACCGTCGCGCCCCGCAGCCACCGCTCCCGCGGTCACGGCCTCCGCCGCCTGAGCTCGTCGACACCCCGTCTCGAAGGAGACCCATGTCCCGCCGCCCTGTCCTGACCGCTGCCGCGCTGGCCGCGCTGGTGCTCCCGCTCGTCGCCGGCTGCGTCGCCAACGACACCGCGGGCTCGGGCCCGAGCGCGTCGTCGTCGGGGGTCCTCACCGTGAAGTCGACGGACGACGCGTGCGAGGTCTCGGCCGCCGAGGCCCCCTCCGGCACGGTGCAGTTCGCGGTCACCAACGCGGGCGACGACGTCACCGAGTTCTACCTGCTGGGCGACGACGGCCTGCGGGTCATCTCCGAGGTCGAGAACGTCGGCCCCGGCCTGTCGCGTGACCTCGTCGTCCAGGTCAAGCCGGGCACGTACTACACCGCGTGCAAGCCGGGCATGGTCGGCGACGGCATCCGGGCGGAGTTCACCGTCACCGACTCCGGCTCGGACGTAGGCCCGACGGGCGACACCGCCGACCAGATCTCCGCAGCCGAGGCCCAGTACGTCGCGTACGTGAAGGACCAGGTGGGCGCGCTCATCTCCGGCACGCAGGAGTTCGCCGACGCCTACACCTCGGGGGACGACGAGAAGGCGCGCAGCCTCTATGCCGACACCCGAGTGCACTGGGAGCGCATCGAGCCCGTCGCCGAGTCGTTCGGTGACCTCGACCCGCTGCTCGACCTGCGCGAGGCCGACGTCGAGGCCGGCACGCCCTGGAGCGGCTGGCACCTGATCGAGAAGGACCTCTGGCAGCCCGAGCCCGACGCCAACGGCGGCGTGGCCTACGTGCCGCTGACGCAGGAGCAGCGCGACGCGGCCGCGGCCGACCTCGTGAAGTACACGCAGCAGCTCGTCGACGAGGTCAACGCCCCCGACTTCACGTTCGAGGCCTTCCAGATCGCGAACGGCGCCAAGGAGCTCCTCGACGAGGTCGCGACCGGCAAGGTCACCGGCGAGGAGGAGATCTGGTCGCACACCGACCTCTGGGACTTCCAGTCCAACGTCGACGGTGCGCACGTCGGCTTCGAGGTGCTGGCCGACGTGGTCGAGGCGCAGGACCCGGACCTCGCCGACGAGCTCACCACGCGCTTCGCCGAGCTGCAGACCCTGCTCAGCGCGCAGGGCTCGATCGAGTCCGGCTTCACCTACTATGACGACCTGACGGACGCGCAGATCAAGGCGCTCGCCGCCGCGGTCGACGCCCTGGCCGAGCCGCTCTCGCAGCTCACCGCCACCGTCACCAGCAGCTGATCCCTAGGAGTCATGTGTCCGCCCCCACGGACCCGCACGACACCCCGGAGGAGTCCTCAGCCCAGTCCGACAGCCCCCGCCTCTCGCGGCGCGGGTTCCTCGGGCTGGGCGGAGGGCTCGCCGTCGGCCTCGCCGCCGCCACCGGCTTCGGCGTCGGCCGGGCGACGGCACCCTCTCCCGCGGCCACGGCCTCCGGGTCGCCCGGCACGTACCCGTTCACGGGCGTCCACCAGGCCGGCATCGTCACGCCCGCCCAGGACCGGCTCTACCTGGCCGCCTTCGACCTGACGACGACGTCGCGCGACGACCTGATCACGCTGCTGCGCACCTGGACGACGATCGCCGCACGCCTCACGCAGGGACTCTCGGCGGGGCCGTTCGGTCCGGCGTCGGGGCCTTACAACGCGCCGCCGGACGACACGGGCGAGGCCGCCGACCTGCTGCCCGCGGGCCTGACCATCACGTTCGGCTTCGGCCGCTCGATGTTCGTCGGGACCCCGTCGGCCGACGGCACGCCCGGCGAGGACCGGTTCGGGCTCGCCGACCGGCTGCCGGAGGGCCTGGTCGACCTGCCGCACTTCGCCGCCGACGACCTGGACCCCGCACGCAGCGACGGCGACATCGTCGTGCAGGCGTGCGCCGACGACCCCCAGATCGCCGTGCACGCGATCCGCAACCTGTCCCGTGCGGCGTTCGGCACGGCGACGATCCGCTGGACTCAGCTCGGCTACGGGCGCACGTCCTCGACGAGCACCGCCCAGCTCACGCCGCGCAACCTGTTCGGGTTCAAGGACGGCACCGCGAACGTGAAGGCGGAGGAGACCTCGGACCTCCAGGAGCACGTCTGGGTGCCCGGCTCCGCGCTGACGCCTCCGACGCAGTGGCTCGCCGGGGGCTCATTCCTGGTCGCGCGACGCATCCGCATGCGCATCGAGACGTGGGACCGCACCTCGCTCGGCGAGCAGGAGGGCCTGGTCGGTCGGACCAAGGGCGCCGGTGCGCCGCTGTCCGGGGGCACCGAGTTCACCGAGCCCGACTTCACGGCCAAGGGCGGCGACGGCAAGCCACTGATCGCCGTCGACTCGCACGTGCGCCTGGCCCACCCCAGCGAGAACAAGGGCGTGCGGATGCTGCGCCGCGGCTACAACTTCACCGACGGCAACGACAGCCTCGGCCGGCTGGACGCGGGGCTGTTCTTCCTCGCGTTCGTCACGGACCCGCGCACGCACTACATCCCGATGCAGACGGCCCTGTCGAGCAACGACGGCCTGATGGAGTACCTCACGCACACCGCGTCGGGGCTCTACGCGGTCCCTCCCGGGCTGCCTGACGGATCGCTCGTCGTCGGCTCCGACGGCACGCCCGTGACCACCGACGACAGCCCGTACGTCGGCCAGGCGCTGTTCGCGTAGTCGCAGCGGTACTCTGCCGCGCGTGACGACTGAGCAACCGGCGCGCACCCCCCTCGACGCCGGCACACCCACCCGGGTGTGGCTCGTCGCGCTCCTGACGGTCATGGCCCTGGAGATGGTCCGGGCCAGCGGGCCGCTGCTGGACCGGGCGTTCGCGGTGAGCACCGTCGACGCGGCGCTCGCCTCGCTCGGCTCCTACGCCGGGGCCGGGGTCGTCGCGGCCCTCGTGCTGGTCCTCGGCCGGTGCCTGTCCGGCACCCCGGACGCCCGCTCGATGCTGCTCGGCTCGGCGGTGCTCGCCGTCCTGCGGATCGTCCTGCAGGGTCTCGACGGGATCGCGCTGAACGTCGTCGGCCTCGTCACCGTCGCGGTGGCAGTCGGGGTGCTGTGCCTCGGCGTCGCGTTCGTCGCGGGTCGGCCGTCGGGCGGTCGGCAGGCCGCCGTCGGGCTCGTCCTCGGGTGCGGGCTGTCCGTCGGGCTCCAGCTCCTGCTGGGCACCTGGGACGCGCTGTGGCAGCCGGGCTGGTCCGGGTGGATCGTCGCCGTCCTGCTCGGCCTGTCCGTGCTCGGCACCGCCCGCGGCCTCGCGGCGTTCACCACAGTGGAGACCCAGCCGACCGGCCGCCCGCGTCGTCTCTGGGCCCTCGGCCCGTTCCTCGCGATCGCCGCGATGATCCTGGCCAACCCCGCCTTCGCCGCCTCGCAGTCGGGCACGTCGCTGCGCACCGCGGGGATCGTGCTGGTCGCCGCCAACTTCGTCGGCGCAGGCCTGCTGCTGCGACCGGCGCAGTGGTCGGCACCGTGGCGCGTGGGCGCAGCCGTGCTGGTCGTCGTCGGGGTCGCCGGCGCGCTCTGGATCACCGACTTCTGGGCGCTCGTGGCCATCGGCGTGCTCCTGGTGTCCGTCGGCGTCGTGCTCGCGGCGGCCCTGAGCGCCCACCGGCCCGCGCCCCGTGGCATCCCGCGGACCGCGGCCGCGACGCTCGTCGTCGGCGTGCTGACCATCGCCCCGCTGCTCGTCTACATGCTCGACTACGACCTCCCGCTCGGCGTCGACAACGTGTGGGTCCTCGTCCTGACCGCGCTCGCGCTCGCGCTGTCCGGCCTGCGCCGACGGACCCCGCTTGCCGGCCCGTCCGACCGCCTCCCCCGCAGCATGGCCTCGGTCCGGCTCCTGCTCCTGCCCGCGCTCGTGCTCGCCGCCATCGGCCTCGTCGCCCTCTCCACGCCCACCGTGCCCGACCGCGCCACCGACGACACCGTGACGATCGTCGACTGGAACCTGCACTACGGCGTCTCGCCCGTCACCGGCGTCGACCTCGAGGCCATCGCGCAGACGATCGAGGCGCAGGACCCCTCGGTGGTCACCCTGCAGGAGGTCGAGCGAGGCTGGATCTTCGGCGGCGGCGCCGACATGGCCACGTGGCTGTCGCGACGGCTGAACATGACGATCCACTTCGCGCCCGCCGCCGACCGGCAGTTCGGCAACGCGGTGCTGTCGCGGTCGGCCCTCACCGACGTGGCGATCCACGACCTGCCCTACGGCGACGGCCCCCAGAACCGCTCGGCCCTGGCCACGACGCTCACCACCGCCTCGGGGGTGTCGCTGCGCGTGACGTCGGTCCACCTGCAGCACCGCGCCGAGAACACGCCGACGAGGCTCGAGCAGCTGTCCGCGCTCGCGGAGGCCGAGCCGGTGACGCCGCCGGCCCTGCTCGCCGGCGACTTCAACGCCACGCCCGGCTCCCCCGAGATCACGTTCCTGACCGATGCCGGCTGGGTCTCAGCCGTGGACGCCGCCGGCGACCCGTCGTCACTGACGTCGACCAGCACCGACCCCAGCGAACGCATCGACTGGATCTTCGGCCAGGGCGTCACGTTCGAGTCCGCCAAGGTCCTGCCCGGCCAGACGGAGTCCGACCACCTCCCGGTGGTCGCCCGCCTCACGCCCGGCGGGTGACCCGCCCCGTCGACTCGCGGACCACCAGGTCGACGCCCGCGTCTGCGTCACCGTCGACGACGTGCCCGTCGACGCACGGGTCGTCGTCCGGGTCGGCGCCGACCATGGGCTCGCCGCCAATGACGTGGCCGGCGCCCGCTTCGCGGTGCTCGCCCGTGCGCAGATCTCCACGTCACGCGTGCTGGAGGTCGCGACGTCGGACGCGCCGCTGCCTACCGGTGCCGGCCGAGCGAGAACAACCTGAACAGCGTTATAGGACGGCTTGACGCGCACAACGTTGTTCTCGATCGCGGGAACGGACCGCTCGGCTGGCTTCGGGCCGGTATTCGTTGGTCGCTCCGGCTCAGTCCTCGATGCGGTGGTGGAGGATGCGCGCGACCTCGGCGATCGTGCCCGAGTACGACGGGTAGACCGTGGACGTCTCGGCGATCTGGTCGGTGGTGAGGCGGTAGTTGACCGCCATGGTGAGCGGGAAGATCGACTCGCTGGCACGCGGGCCCACGATGACGGCGCCGACGACGACGCCCGATCCCGCGTGGGCGAAGATCTTGATGAAGCCGTCGCGCACGCCGAGCATCTTGGCGCGCGGGTTGCGGGCGAGCGGCAGCATGCTGACCGAGTACTTGATGCCGCGTTCCTGCATCGTGGCCTCGGAGAACCCCACGGTCGCGATCTCCGGCAGCGTGAAGATGTTCGACGACACCCCCCGCAGCGACAGCGGCGCGACGGCGTCGCCGAGCGCGTGCGCCATGGCCAGGCGCCCCTGCATGGCCGCGACGGACGCGAGCGGCAGGACCCCGGTGACGTCGCCGGCGGCGTACACGCCCCGGACGTTGGTGCGCGAGACCTTGTCGACATCGATGTGCCCGGACGGCGTCAGGCGGACGCCCGCCTCCTCGAGGCCGAGGCCGTGCGACGTCGGGATCGAGCCGACGGCGAACAGGACGTGCGAGCCCTCGACGACGCGCCCGTCGGCCAGGGTCACCTCGACCCCGTCGGCGGTCCGCACCGCCTTGGAGGCGCGCGACTGGGACATCACCGTCATGCCGCGGGTCTTGAAGACGTCCTCGAGCAGCTGGGCGGCGTCGGCGTCCTCGCCGGGCAGGACGCGGTCGCGGCTGGAGACGAGCACGACCTCGGCGCCGAGCGAGGTGTACGCGCCGGCGAACTCGGCGCCGGTGACGCCGGAGCCGACGACGATCAGCTTCTTCGGCAGCTCGGGCAGGTCGTACAGCTGGGTCCACGTGAGGATGCGCTCGCCGTCGGGCTTCGCCTCGGGGAGCATCCGCGGGGTGGCGCCGGTCGCGATCAGGACGGCGTCGGCGTCGAGCGTCAGGTCGTCGGCACCCTCGGGGGTGGAGACGAGCACGCGCGACGGCCCGTCGAGGCGGCCGTGGCCGAGGACGATCCGCACGCCCTCGCGCTCGAGCCGGGCCCGGATGTCCGCGGACTGCGCGGCCGCGAGCGCCTTGACGCGGGTGTTGACGGCGGCGAGGTCGATACGGTGCCGCAGGTCGTCGAGGCCGGGGGCGTCGAGGGCGGTGCCGTCGAGCCGGATGCCCAGCTCGGGTGCGCGGTCCGCGATGGTCATCCACTCGGCGGTCGCGATCAGCGTCTTGGACGGCACGACGTCGGTCAGGACCGCGGCCCCGCCGAGCCCCACGGCCTCGACCACCGTGACGTCGGCGCCGAGCCGTCGACCGACCAGTGCCGCCTCGTACCCGCCCGGTCCGCCGCCGATGATGACGACGCGAGGGTTGGCCGATTCCTGCGCAGGGGTGCTCACAGGAAACATTCTGCCGCTCTGGTCCGGACCGGCCAGCGGGTTAGCCTTCGATCATGAGCGACGTCACATCTCTGGACGACCCGGCCACCGACCCGTTCGAGGTCGCGCGGGCCGCTGCGGGCTACATCGCACGGACGACAGGGGTGCCGACGCACGACGTCGCCCTCGTGCTCGGCTCGGGCTGGGGCGGGGCCGCGGACCTGCTGGGCGAGACCGTGGCGGAGCTGGCCAGCCACGAGGTGCCGGGGTTCTCCACGCCCGCCGTGGTGGGTCACGTGGGCACGATCCGCTCGATTCGCATCGAAGGAACGGACCGGCATGCGCTCGTCCTGGGCAGCCGCACGCACCTGTACGAGGGCCGCGGCGTGCGTCGCGTCGTCCACGGCGTGCGGACCGCGGCCGCCGCGGGCGCGACGACGGTCGTGCTCACCAACGGGTGCGGCGGGCTGAACCTCGGCTGGGGCCCGGGCACACCCGTGCTGATCAGCGACCACATCAACCTCACGGCAACCTCGCCGCTGGAGGGCGCGACGTTCGTCGACCTCACCGACCTGTACTCGCCGCGGCTCCGGGCGATCGCGCGCGAGGTCGACCCGACCCTCGACGAGGGCGTCTACGTGCAGTTCCCCGGGCCGCACTACGAGACGCCCGCCGAGGTGAAGATGGCCGGTGTCGTCGGCGGCGACCTGGTCGGCATGTCGACGAGCCTGGAGGCCATCGCGGCCCGGCACGCGGGGCTGGAGATCCTGGGCATCTCGCTGGTGACCAACCTCGCGGCCGGGATCAGCCCCATCCCGCTGTCTCACACCGAGGTGATCGAGGCGGGCGTCGCGGCGGGCCCGCGGATCAGCGCGCTGCTGGCCCAGATCGTCCGCCGGCTCTGAATGAGCGCACGCCCGCAGGCGTGAGTAGTTTGGGCCCATGACCGGCGACGATGCGTGGGCAGACCTCCGGACGCGCGTGCAGGCATGGATCGAGGACGACCCGGATCCCCAGACGGCGGACGAGCTCCGTGCCCTCCTGACCCTGGCGGACGCGCAGACCACGGACAGCCGCGAGCCCGACCCGACGCAGCGCCAGGCGATCGATGCCCGCCGCGAGGCCCGGGCAGAGCTGGCCGACCGGTTCAGCGGTCTGCTGCAGTTCGGCACCGCCGGTCTGCGGGGGCGGCTCGGCGGCGGTCCGCACCGGATGAACCGCGCGGTCGTCATCCGCGCCGCGTCCGGCCTCGCGGACTACCTGCTGGGGGAGCTGGACGGGGTCCACCCGCGCCCGCGTGTGGTCATCGGGTACGACGCGCGCCACAAGTCGGTGGACTTCGCGCGAGACTCGGCGGCCGTGCTCACCGCCGTGGGCATCGAGGTGCTGGTGCTGCCGGAGAGCCTGCCCACCCCGGTGCTGGCCTTCGCGGTGCGGCACCTCGACGCCGACGCGGGGATCATGGTCACCGCGTCGCACAACCCCCGCGAGGACAACGGCTACAAGGTCTACCTCGGCGGCCGGGTGGTCACCGACTCGGGCCAGGGCTCCCAGATCGTTCCGCCCGCCGACGCCGCGATCGCGGCCGAGATCGCGCACGTCCCGTCCGTCGCGTCGGTCCCGCGGTCCACCAACGGCTGGACGATGCTCGGCTTCGACGTGCTCGACGCGTACGTGGACGCCGTCGTCGCCCTCGCGCCGACCGACGAGGCCAGCCGGGCGGCCGCCGGGAACCTCAAGATCGTGCTCACGCCGCTGCACGGGGTCGGCGGCGAGGTGGCGCAGCGGGTGCTCACGCAGGCCGGGTTCCGGCACCTGCTCGTGGTGCCCGAGCAGTTCGAGCCCAACCCGGACTTCCCCTCGATCGCGTTCCCGAACCCCGAGGAACCCGGCGCCATCGACATGGCCACCGGCCTGGCCAGCGACGAGGGCGCCGACATCGTCATCGCGCTCGACCCGGACGCGGACCGGTGCGCGGTCGCCGTGCAGGACCCCCGGCACCGCAGCCACCGCGGCCCGGACACCGCGGAGGCCGAGGGCTGGCGCATGCTGCACGGCGACGAGACCGGCGCGCTGCTCGGCACCGCGATGGCCGCCCGCTGGCTCGGTTCGGACGCGGACCCCGACTCGACGACGCCGACGTTCGCCAGCTCGATCGTCTCGTCGCGACTGCTGGGCAAGATCGCCGCGTCCGCAGGCCTGGGCTACGCGCAGACGCTCACGGGCTTCAAGTGGATCTCCCGCGTCGAGCACCTCGGCTTCGGGTACGAGGAGGCGCTCGGCTACTGCGTCGACCCGGCGCACGTGCGCGACAAGGACGGCATCTCCGCGGCGCTGCTCATGGCGGGGCTGGCGGCCCGGCTGCACGCCGAGGGACGCACCCTGATCGACGCGCTCGACGACATCGCGCGCACCCACGGCCTGCACCTCACCGACCAGGTGTCCGCCCGGTTCACCGACCAGGACCAGATCCTGCCGCTGGTGCACGACATCAAGCGGACTCCCCCGCGCAGCCTCGGCGGGTCGCGCGTGACCGACGTGGTGGACCTGGCCGCCGGGACCGAGGACGACCGCGACGGCCTGCCGCCCACCGAGGGCCTGCGGCTGCTCACGGAGGACGGGACGCGCGTCGTGGTGCGTCCCAGCGGCACGGAGCCGAAGATCAAGGCCTACCTCGAGGTGATCCAGCCCGTCGGGTCGCACGCCGACGGCAAGGCCCTCGGCCACGCGCGCGACGAGGCTCGCAAGCGCCTGGACGCCGTGGCCGTGGACATCCGGGTCTCACTGGGCATCTAGGTGCGCTCGTCGCCCCCGGGTGAGCGAAGATGAATCCATGACCGGCACCCAGATCGCCCCGACGGACCGCGCGCTCGCGCTCATCGGCGGTGAGGCGACCGACGCGAACCTCCGCCGCTACCTCCACGGCATCCCAGGGGTCGACGCGGTCGGCCTCCAGCAGAGGGCCGCGGGCCTGGGCACCCGGTCGATCAAGACGACCTCGAAGGCGTGGGCGCTCGACCGGATCATCGGGCTCATCGACCTCACCACGCTCGAGGGTGCGGACACGCGCGGCAAGGTGCGGTCCCTCGTCGCGAAGGCCATGACGCCCGACCCGTCCGACCCGACCTGCCCGCGCGTGGCCGCGGTCTGCGTCTACGGCGACATGGTCCCGCACGCCGTCGAGGCGCTCGGTGCCGCGCACGGCGAGATCGCCGTCGCCGCCGTGGCCACGGCCTTCCCGAGCGGGCGGGCGTCGCGCTCGATCAAGCTGGAGGACACCGCCGACGCGGTCGCCGCGGGCGCCGACGAGATCGACATGGTCATCGACCGCGGCGCGTTCCTGGCAGGGCGCTACGGCGAGGTCTACGACGAGATCGTCGCCGTGAAGGAGGCCTGCCGACGAGCCGACGGCACCTACGCGCACCTCAAGGTCATCCTCGAGACCGGCGAGCTGAACACCTACGACAACGTCCGCCGCGCGAGCTGGCTGGGCATCCTGGCCGGCGGCGACTTCATCAAGACCTCGACGGGCAAGGTCGCCCCCGCGGCCACCCTGCCCGTCACGCTGCTCATGCTCGAGGTGGTCCGCGACTGGCACCGGCTGACCGGCCTGCAGGTGGGCGTGAAGCCCGCGGGCGGCATCCGCGCCTCGAAGGACGCGATCAAGTACCTGGTGACCGTCGCCGAGACGGCGGGCGAGGAGTGGCTGTCGCCGCACCTGTTCCGGTTCGGCGCGTCCAGCCTGCTGAACGACGTGCTCCTGCAGCGCCAGAAGGTGGCGACCGGCCACTACTCCGGTCCCGACTACGTGACGATCGACTGAGGCCCCCTGATGACATTCCTCGACTACGCCCCGGCACCGGAGTCCCAGGCGATCCTCAACCTGCGCAGCGAGTACGGGTTGTTCATCGGCGGAGAGTTCCGGGCGGGCGGCGGCACGCCGTTCTCGTCGATCAACCCGGCCACCGAGAAGCACATCGCGACGATCGCGACGGCGTCCGAGGCCGACGTGGACGCAGCGGTCGCCGCAGCGCGCAAGGCCTACGACAAGACCTGGTCGCGCCTCTCGGGAGCCGACCGCGGCAAGTACCTGTTCCGGATCGCGCGGCTGGTCCAGGAGCGGTCCCGCGAGCTGGCGGTCGCGGAGTCGCTCGACAACGGCAAGCCGATCAAGGAGAGCCGCGACGTCGACGTGCCGCTCGTCGCGGCCTGGTTCTTCTACTACGCCGGCTGGGCCGACAAGCTCGACCACGTCGGCCTCGGCGCCGCGCCCGCTCCCCTGGGCGTCGCCGCGCAGGTCATCCCGTGGAACTTCCCGCTGCTCATGCTCGCGTGGAAGATCGCCCCGGCGCTCGCGGCCGGCAACACCGTCGTGCTCAAGCCCGCCGAGACCACGTCGCTGACCGCGCTGCTGTTCGCGGAGATCGTCCAGCAGGCCGACCTGCCCCCGGGCGTCGTCAACATCGTCACCGGTGCCGGCTCCACGGGCGCCGCCCTCGTCGGCCACAAGGACGTTGACAAGGTCGCCTTCACGGGCTCGACGGACGTCGGTCGCGCGATCGCCAAGCAGGTGGCCGGCACGCGCAAGAAGCTCACGCTGGAGCTGGGCGGCAAGGCGGCGAACATCGTGTTCGACGACGCGCCGATCGACCAGGCCATCGAGGGCATCGTCAACGGCATCTTCTTCAACCAGGGCCACGTCTGCTGCGCCGGCAGCCGGCTGCTGGTGCAGGAGTCCGTGCACGACGAGGTCGTCGACCGGCTCAAGGCGCGCCTGTCGACGCTGCGCCTGGGCGACCCGCTGGACAAGAACACCGACATCGGGGCGATCAACAGCGCGGAGCAGCTGGAGCGGATCCGCACCCTGAGCGACATCGGGGACGCCGAGGGCGCCGAGCGCTGGACGGCCGCGTGCGAGATCCCGGCCAACGGCTTCTGGTTCGCGCCGACGATCTTCGACAACGTCTCGACGAGCCACCGGATCGCCCGCGAGGAGATCTTCGGCCCGGTGCTGTCGGTGCTCACGTTCCGCACCCCCGCGGAGGCGATCGCCAAGGCGAACAACACGCCCTACGGCCTGTCGGCGGGCATCTGGACCGACAAGGGCAGCCGCATCCTCGCGGTCGCCGACCAGCTGCGCGCGGGCGTCGTCTGGGCCAACACGTTCAACCGGTTCGACCCGTCGAGCCCGTTCGGCGGCTACAAGGAGTCCGGCTACGGCCGCGAGGGCGGCCGGCACGGCATCGCCGCGTACCTGAAGAGCAACGGAGCCACCAAGTGAGCCGGCTGGCAGTACCGAAGACCTACAAGCTCTACATCGGCGGCGCGTTCCCGCGCAGCGAGTCGGGGCGCACCTACGAGATCGCGAGCGCCAAGGGCGCGTTCCTGGCCAACGCCGCCAAGGCGTCCCGCAAGGACGCCCGCGACGCGGTCGTCGCCGCGCGTGCGGCCGTCGCCGGCTGGTCGGGTGCGACCGCCTACAACCGCGGGCAGGTGCTGTACCGGATCGCGGAGCTGCTCGAGGGTCGTCGCGAGCAGTTCGTCGCGGAGATCGTCGACGCCGAGGGCGTCTCGGTGTCCAAGGCGACGGCGCAGGTGGACGCCTCGATCGACCGCTGGGTCTGGTACGCGGGCTGGGCCGACAAGTACGCGCAGGTGGCCGGCAACGCCAACCCCGTCGCCGGGCCGTACTTCAACATCTCGGTGCCCGAGCCGACCGGCGTCGTGGCCATCGTCGCGCCGCAGGACTCCTCGCTGCTCGGTCTCGTCTCCGTGGTCGCGCCGGCCCTCGTCGCGGGCAACACCGTGGTCGTGGTGGCCTCCGAGCGGCTCCCGCTCTCGGCGATCAGCCTGTCCGAGGTCCTCGCGACGAGCGACGTGCCCAAGGGCGTCGTCAACGTGCTGACGGGGTCTCCGGCCGAGATCGCGCCCTGGCTGGCGAGCCACGCGGACGTCAACGGGCTCGACCTGGCCGGCGCGGGCGACCTCGACTGGGTCGACCTGCAGATCGCCGCGGCGGACACGCTCAAGCGCGTGCTCCCGCCCGAGGAGGTCGGTCAGTCGCTGGGCCGCATCACGGCGTTCACCGAGACGAAGACGGTCTGGCACACGAAGGGTCTGATCTAGGCGAGCAGCCGCTGCGCGTTGCGCGCGGTCAGCGTCCCGACGACGGCCCACGCCACGACGAGCGCCGCGTAGAGGCCGACGGCCGACCACGCGAACACCGCTGCGCCGGTGCTCGCCGCCAGGGCGCTGGACCCGGTGACGACCGTGCCGACCGGGAACGTGAAGCTCCACCAGGGCAGCCCGAACGGCGGCCGGGCGCGCAGGGTCACGACGACGACCACGGCGAGCCAGAGCATCGCGAGCACCCAGGCCACGAGCCCGTACCGCACGCCGAACGCGCGTGCCGCCGAGCCCGTCGCCAGACCGAGCCCGTGCGCGGCCGTGATCGACTGGCCGAGCGGGCCGAGGACGATCCACAAGGTCGGCACGAGCGCGGCCGGCCCGACGCCGTGCCGGAGCAGCCGACGCCCGATCGGCACGACCACGACGACGCTCGCGACCAGCGCGACCCCGAACATCGCGTAGCAGGCCACCAGCATCGCCTCCCGGCCCGGGCCGTCCGGCATCTCCGCCACCAGCAGCGCACCGCTCGCGGCGGAGACCATGGGCGGCACGACGGGCATCAACCAGCCGCCGAACGCGTCGCCGGTGTAGGCGCGACGGGGCACGACGGCCGCGCAGACCAGCCCGCCCACCGTGCCGACGATCCAGAGCGTCCAGGCGACGACGAGGGCCGCGTGCAGCCCGACCAGGTCACGGCCGAACAGGAGCGCCCCGGAGCCGACCGTCAGGAGCGCCATCGGCATGGCGCCGTAGAAGCTGCCGAGCACGGGGTGCCGCAGGTGGCCCCGGGCGGTCGCCGGGTGCTGCACCCAGTGCGCCACCGTCGCCGCGGTCACGACGACGAGCAGCAGCACGGCCAACAGCCACACCGCCGGCCCGAACCGATCCAGGCCGGGGACCGGCAGCGTGACCGAGGCGTTCGCGACGATGCCGGTCGCCATGACGGACGCGTACCAGTTGGGCCCAACCGCCGACAGGCGTCGCACCTCCGCCCGGTCCACGGTCGTCGTCATGCGTCCAGCGTGCGTGCGGTCCGGCGGTGCCGGTAGCGGTCTTCGGCTGATCGAGCCATAGGGTCGATTTATGTCTACACATAGACTGACGTGATGAGTCTCGCCCGCGTGCCCGACCTCGACTCGCTCGAGCTGCTCATCCGGGTGGCTTCCACCGGAAGCCTCGGTCTGGCGGCGGCCGAGCACGGCATCAGCCAGCCGGCGGTCTCGGCGCGGGTCAAGAGCATGGAGCGGCTGGTCGGGTTCCCGCTGGTCACCCGAAGCCCGCGCGGCTCGACGCTGACCACGGAGGGATCGCTGCTGGCCGACTGGGCGCGCGACGTGCTGCACGCCGCCGCGGTGCTCGAGGCCGGCATCGGCTCGCTGCGTCACGACCGACAGGAGCGCCTGCGGGTGGCCGCCAGCCTCACGGTCGCCGAGCACCTGCTCCCGCTCTGGCTCGTGCGCCTGGCCGCGACCCGACCGGAGACGGCCGTGAGCCTCTCGGCGCTCAACTCCGCGGACGTCGCCGCCCAGGTGCTCGACGGGGCGGCCGACCTCGGGTTCGTCGAGGGACCGCGCATCCCGCCGGGCCTCGACAGCCAGACCGTGGCCCGCGACCGGCTGGTCGTCGTCGTCCCGCCCGGCCACCCGTGGGCGCGGCTGCGCAGGCCGCTGGCCCCCGAGACGCTCGCCGCGACCCGCCTCGTGCAGCGCGAGCCCGCCTCCGGGACGCGCACCGCCCTCGAGGAGGCACTGCAGGAGTGGGCGCCGCTGGCCACCCCGCTGCTGGAGCTGGCCAACACGAGCGCGCTGCGCTCGGCGGTCGCGGCGGGCGCCGGTCCGGCGGTGCTCAGCGAGCTCGCGGTCGCCGACGACGTCGCCGCCGGCCGGGTGGTGCGCGTCCCCGTCCGCGACCTCGACCTCACGCGCTCGCTGCGGGCGGTGTGGCCGCGCGGCCAGGCGCCGACGGGCTCTGCGCGCGACCTGCTGGCGATCGCGAGCCGCTGACGCGTCCTCCTAGGCGGAGTGGCGCCCCGGGCGGGCGGCGGCGTACGCGGGCAGGATCACGGTCTCGATGAGCGCCTGGCGCTCGTCGTGGTGCAGGAACGAGTGGGAGGCGGCGGTGACCGTGACGTCGCGCAGGTCGTCGAGCGTCCAGCCCGCCTCCTCGACCAGGAGCGTCAGCTCCCGGCCCAGCGACGTGCGCGACTGCAGCCGGTTGTCGGTGTTCACGGTGACCGCGAACCCGAGCTGCTTCAGGCGGGTCACGGGGTGCTCGGCGACCGACGCAGCCCCGCCGGTCTGCAGGTTCGACGACGGGCACAGCTCGAGCGGGATCCGCCGGTCGCGGACCCAGTGCGCCAGCAGCCCGAGCCGGTCGCCGAGCTCGTCGGCCGTCACGTCGTCGATGAGCCGGACGCCGTGCCCGACGCGCGCCGCCTGGGCCAGGTGGACCGCCTCGGCGATCGAGTCGAGCCCGGAGGCCTCGCCCGCGTGCACGGTGGCCGGGAAGTTCGCGTCGCGCAGGGTCTCGAACGCGGAGATGTGCCGCGACGGCGGGAACCCCTCCTCGGCGCCGGCGATGTCGAAGCCGACCACGCCGTTGTCGCGGTTGGCCAGCGTCAGCTGGACGATCTCGTCCCAGCGGTCCGCGTGCCGCATCGCGGTGACCAGGGTGCCGATGCGGATCGTGCGACCCTGCGCGGCCGCCTCGGCGACCCCCTCGGCGAACCCGGCCTGCACGGCGTCGACCACCTGCTGGAGCGAGAGGCCCTTCTCCAGGTGCTGCTCAGGGGCGTACCGCTGCTCGGCGTACACGACCCCGTCGGCCGCGAGGTCGATCGCCGACTCCCGGGCGACCCGGCGCAGGTGCTCCTCGGTCTGCATCACGGCGATGGTGTGGTCGAACGTCTCGAGGTAGAGCGGCAAGGTGCCCGAGGACGCGGCGTCGTAGAACCAGTCACGCAGGGCGTCGGCGTCCGTGGCGGGCAGCTCGTGCCCCGCCTCGGCGGCCATCTCGATGATGCTCTGGGGGCGCAGGCCGCCGTCGAGGTGGTCGTGCAGGAGCACCTTGGGCAGCGCAGGGATCTTCGCGACGAGGTCCTCGGCGGGCGCGACGGCAGGGGGCTCGGCGGGGGTGCTCATGGCCTCACCGTACCGAAATGTCCGGCTCGGGCCCCCCGGGCCTCGGGTTTCACCCGGGGCCGTCCTCCTCGTCGCCGACCTCGGTGTCCTGCTCGACGACGTCGGCCTCGTCGGCACGTCCGTCGAGGTCAGGGCGCGCGAAGTCGGGCTCGTAGTCCTCGTCGTCGCTCACGTCCGTGTCGTCGACGAGGCTCAGCGGTCGGTGCGGGTCCACCGGCACCAGTCCGGCGTCCCGCCAGGCGTCACTCCCGGGAACGGTGCTCATGCCTCCATCGTGCCCCCGGCTCGCGGCACGCGCGCGTCAGGCCTCGACGCGGTCGATGACGAGCGGTCGGACGCCCACCGGGGTTCCGGCAGGAGCGACGACGACGCCACCGGCGAGCGCCTCGCGGGCCCGCTCGAACCGTTCCGGGGTGTCGGTGTGCAGGGTCAGCAGCGGCTGCCCGGCGCGGACGATGTCGCCGGGCCGCGCGTGCAGCTCGACGCCCGCGCCCGCCTGCACGGGGTCCTCCTTGCGCGCGCGCCCGGCCCCCAGCCGCCAGGCCGCGATGCCGACGGCGTAGGCGTCCAGGACCGTCACGGTCCCGTCGGCCTCGGCCAGCACCTGCTCGGTCTCGCGCGCCACGGGCAGGGTCGCGTCGGCGTCCCCGCCCTGCGCCGCGATCATCCGCTTCCAGGCGTCCATCGCCCGGCCGTCCGCGAGGGCGTCGGCGGGGTCGCCGGGCACGCCGGCGGCCTCGAGCATCTCGCGCGCGAGCGCCACGGTCAGCTCGACGACGTCGGCCGGACCGCCGCCCGCCAGCACCTCGACGGACTCCCGCACCTCGAGCGCGTTGCCCGCGGTCATGCCCAGCGGTGTGGACATGTCGGTGAGCAGCGCGACGGTCTTCACCCCGGCGTCGGTGCCGAGGTCGACCATCGTGCGGGCCAGCTCGCGTGCGCGGTCGATGTCCTTCATGAACGCGCCGGACCCGACCTTCACGTCGAGCACCAGCGCGCCCGTGCCCTCGGCGATCTTCTTGCTCATGATCGACGCGGCGATCATGGGGATCGACTCGACGGTGCCCGTGACGTCGCGCAGCGAGTAGAGCTTGCGGTCGGCGGGGGCGAGCCCGGAGCCGGCCTGGCAGATGACCGCGCCGACGTCCTCCAGCTGCGCCATCATCTCCTCGTTGCTCAGCGCTGCGCGCCAGCCCGGGATCGACTCCAGCTTGTCCAGCGTGCCGCCGGTGTGCCCGAGGCCGCGGCCGGACAGCTGCGGCACGGCCACCCCGAACACGGCGACCAGGGGGGCGAGCGGCAGCGTGATCTTGTCGCCGACGCCGCCCGTGGAGTGCTTGTCGGCGGTCGGCCGGGACAGCCCCGAGAAGTCCATCCGCTCGCCCGACGCGATCATCGCGGCGGTCCAGCGGGCGATCTCGGCGCGGTCCATCCCGTTGAGCAGGATCGCCATCGTGAGGGCCGACATCTGCTCCTCGGCGACCGCGCCGCGCGTGTAGGCGTCGACCACCCAGTCGATCTGCGCGTCCGTCAGCCGGTGGCCGTCCCGCTTGGCGACGATGACGTCGACGGCGTCGAAGCTCATGCCCGCTCCTCGAGGTCGGCCGGCCCGAAGGCGTCGGGGAGCACCTCGGTCATCGGCTTCACGCCGTGCGTCGTCTCGACGAGCAGACGCGCTCCCCCGTGCTCCCAGAGCAGCTGCCGGCAGCGGCCGCAGGGCATCAGGACGTTGCCGTGCTTGTCGACGCACGTGAACGCCACGAGCCGCCCGCCCCCGGACACGTGCAGGCCGGAGACGAGGGCGCACTCGGCGCAGAGCGTGACCCCGTACGAGGCGTTCTCCACGTTGCAGCCGACGACCACCCGGCCGTCGTCGACGAGCGCGGCGGCGCCCACCGGGAACTGCGAGTAGGGCGCGTACGCGCGGTGCATGACGTCGGTGGCGGCGGCCCGCAGGGCGTCCCAGTCGATGGTGTCCACAGGGCTCACTTCGTGTACGGGATTCCCTCGGCGGCCGGCGGGCGCACGCGGCCGACCAGACCGGCCACGGCGAAGATCGTCGCGAGGTACGGGAGCATCGCGAGCACGTCGCTCGGGATGGGCGAGCCGAGGTTGTTCAGCACGCGCCGCAGGGCGTCGGCCAGGCCGAAGAACAGCGACGCCGCCAGGGCGCCCTTGGGGCTCCACCGGCCCAGGATCATGGCCGCGAGGGCGATGTAGCCCTTGCCCGACGTCAGCTCCTTGGTGAACGCGAGGCCCGCCGACACCAGAGCCGCGCCGCCGAGGCCGGCCAGAGCCGAGCCGAGGATCGTGGACCGCACGCGCGTGGCGTTGACCTTGATGCCCACGGTGTCGGCGGCCTTGGGGTGCTCGCCGACCGCCCGCATGCGCAGGCCCCAGCGGCTCCGGAAGACCAGGATCTGCAGCACCGCCACGGCGATGTACATGAGGTAGACGATCATCGAGTGGTCGAACAGCACCGGGCCGATGACCGGGATCTGCGATAGGCCCGGGATCGGCAGCGTGGGCAGCCGAGGAGGCGAGTTCAGCTTCTGCGGGTCGTCGGTGAGCAGCGTCGAGAACAGGTAGTTGGTCAGGCCGATGACGAGCACGTTGAGCACGACGCCGACGATGATCTGGTCGACCCGGTACCGGATGGCGAAGAGCACCAGCCCGCACCCGACGAGCGCACCGGCCACCAGGGCGGCGATCAGGCCGGTGTACGCGTTCTGGGTGGTCGACGAGACGACGACCGCCAGGAACGCACCGGCGAGCATCTGCCCCTCGATGGCGATGTTGATGATGCCCGAGCGCTCGCACAGCAGGCCGGCCATGGCACCGAACACCAGCGGGACCGACGCGACCAGCGCCGTGGTGAGCAGCAGCGTGAACGGCAGCGCGTTGGCGTTGCCGGCCATGACCCACACCAGCAGCGCGAACAGGACCAGCACGCCGTACACGGGCGCGAGCCACACCGGCGCCTTGCGGCGGGCCCGGGCGAGCACGAGCGCGTAGACGCCCAGGCCGATGGCGATCAGCGACAGGATCGACGCGGTCAGCCGCGACGGGACCGCGAACTGGTCGATCTTGAAGAAGTCGTTCGGCGTGGCCACCTGGAACGTCGTGACGTCCGACGCCGGCGTCAGCAGCCCGAAGAAGACGAGCGACAGGACCCCGACGACGAGGTAGGTGATCGGCCCGCGGTAGCGGATGCCGACCTGGACGGGGGTGACGAGAGACTCGTGCGCGCTGGGCGCTTCTGGTGCGGCGAGCGTGCTCACGCGGCTGCCCTCTTCCGGTCGTAGCCGAACAACGTCGCGGTCCAGTGGAAGATCGACAGCTCACGGACCAGGGGCGGTGCGGCGATCAGCAGGACGATCACGGCCTGGATGACGAGCACCAGGTCGATCGGGGTGCCGGCGGAGGTCTGCATCAGCGGCGACCCTGCCCGCAGCGCCCCGAAGAGCAGCGCCGCGAGCACGGTGCCGAGGGGTCTCGATCTCCCGAGCAGCGCGACGGTGATGGCGTCGAAGCCGATGGACCCGGCGCTGCCGGCCTGGAACGTCTTGTCGGTGCCCAGGATCTGCATGGCACCGCCGAGCCCGGCCAGGCCACCGGCGATGAGCATGACCAGCACGAACATGAGCGGCACGCGGATGCCGGCGGTGCGGGCGGCGTCCTGGTTGGCGCCGATGGCCCGGAACTTGAACCCGAGCGTCGACCGCTCCATCACCCACCACACGACGACCGCGGCGAGGATCGCGATGATGAAGCCGAGGTGCAGGCGGAACTGCGGTCCCAGCAGCAGCGGCATCACGGCGGTGTCGCGCACCGGCGGCGTCACGGGACGCTGACCGCCGGGTTGGCGCAGCACCGACGTGGTGAGCAGGTAGGAGACGAGGTAGAACGCGATCGAGTTGAGCATGATCGTGACGATCACCTCGCTGGCCCCCGTGCGCGCCTTGAGGAACCCGGCGATGCCGGCCCAGAGGCCACCGACGATCATCGCCGCCGCGCAGGCCGCGATGACGTGCAGGCCGACCGGGAGCTCGGCCTTGAAGCCGACGTACGCACCGGCGGCCGCACCGACCAGGACCTGGCCCTGGGCGCCGATGTTGAACAGCCCGGACCGGAAGCCGATGCCCAGACCGAGGCCGGCGAGGATCAGCGGCACCGACGACACCATCGTCTCGGTGATCGGTCGGATCCGGCGGGCGCCCGTGGCCTGGTAGTCGTAGATCGCGCCGCGGAAGAGGGCCGAGTACGTCGAGTAGATGGCGTCCCACGCGGCGCTGAAGAAGTCCTGCGGCCGGGCGGTGACGTAGCCGAACGCCTTCTGGGACGCCGGGTCGGCGGCCACGACGAGGATCGCGGCGAGGCACAGGGCGATGAAGATGGCGACGATGACGGTGGTCGTCGTCGAGTCCATCACGGCCTGCAGGTACGGCCGCTTGGGGCCCGAGGGCTCCTCGGATGCCGGCGCGGGCGCGGGTGCGTCCTGGACGGTGGCGGTCACGCCTGCTCCTCCTCATCGTTCGTCGGGGCGGCGACGGCCTCCGGCACGGGCGGCGCCGGCGGGGTCGGGGCGACTGGTGGGGCCGGAGCGGCGGCGGCGGGAGCGGCTGCAGGGGCCGGGCCGTCGAGGTCGAGGTCCTCGACCACCGCGTCCACCTCCGCGAGCGCCGTGTGGTGCCCCGCCGCCTGCTCACGCGCCTGGTCGAGCGGGACGCCCGCCATCATCAGGCCGAGCACGTCGCGGTCGGAGGTGTGCCCGCCGTCGATCACGCCGATGATCTTGCCGCGGTACATGACGGCGATCCGGTCGGCCAGCGCGAGCACCTCGTCGAGCTCCGTCGACACGATGATGACCGGAGTGCCCTTGTCGCGCTCGGAGACGATCCGCTTGTGCACGAACTCGATGGATCCCACGTCGAGCCCACGGGTCGGCTGCGACGCGACGAGCAGCCGCAGCGGCCGGGACATCTCGCGGGCCAGCACGACCTTCTGCTGGTTGCCGCCGGACAGGGTGCTGACGGGGTCCTGCACCGACCGGACCCGGATGTCGAACTCCTCGACGCGGTGCGCGGCGTTCTCCGCCACGCGCGCGGGGCTCAGGGAGCCGGCGCGGGCGTAGGGCTTGCTGCGGTGCATGTCGAGGATGAGGTTCTCGGCGATGGAGAACGAGGAGATCAGGCCGTCGGTGCTGCGGTCCTCGGGGACGAAGCCGACGCCGGCCTCGATCACCCCGGCGACCGACCGTCCGCCCAGCTCCGTGCCGTCGAGCAGCAGGGAGCCGCTGGCCGGCTTCTGGAGCCCGAGGATGGTCTCGGTCAGCTCGGTCTGGCCGTTGCCCTGGACCCCGGCGATCGCCAGGATCTCGCCGCGGCGGACCTCGAACGAGACGTCGTCGACCACCGCGACGCCGTTGGCGTCGAACACGGTGAGCGCCTTCACGGCGAACGACGCCTCACCGGGCGTCGCGTCGGCCTTGTCGACGGCCAGGCTCACGGAGCGTCCGACCATGAGGGAGGCGAGCTCGACCTCGGTGCTCGCGGGGGTGGCCGTCCCGACCACGCGACCGCGGCGGATGACGCTGATGGTGTCCGCGACGGCGCGGACCTCGCGCAGCTTGTGCGTGATGAAGACGATGGACGTCCCGGCGGCCTTGAGCTGGCGCATGATCGCGATCAGCTCGTCGGTCTCCTGGGGCGTGAGCACGGCGGTCGGCTCGTCGAGGATCAGGACCTCGGCGTTGCGCGAGAGCGCCTTGATGATCTCGACGCGCTGCTGCACGCCGACGGGGAGGTTCTCGACGAGCGCGTCGGGGTCGACGGCGAACCCGAACTGGTCGGAGATCTCCCGGACGCGGCGACGCGCCTCCTTGAGGTCGATGAGCCCGCCGGCGGCCGTCGGCTCGTGACCGAGCACCACGTTCTCCGCGACGGTGAACACCGGGATGAGCATGAAGTGCTGGTGCACCATGCCGATGCCGGCCGCCATCGCGTCGCCGGGACCGGCGAACGTCCGCGGCTGCCCGTCGACCAGGATCTGCCCCGCGTCGGGCTGGTAGAGCCCGTACAGGACGTTCATCATGGTCGACTTCCCGGCGCCGTTCTCGCCGAGGAGTGCATGGATCTCGCCTGGTGCGAACGTCAGGTCGATGCCGTCGTTGGCAACCAACGAGCCGAAACGCTTGGTGATGCCTCGCAGTTCGAGCTGCACGCTCGCCGCCTTCCACCCGATCCTGTGAGCGACATTAGCCCTGCTGGGCGCTGACGCACGGGGGGCCCGGAACGTGTCCGTCCCGGGCCCCCCGTCGACGCCTGGCGCTACAAGGTCAGCTGACCTTGTTGGCCGACGGCGAGTCGACGACCAGCGAGCCGTCGATGATCGCAGCCTTGAGCTCGTCGATCTTGGCGGAGAGCTCGGCCGGCACCTGCGACTCGAAGTCGTGGAAGGGCGCGAGCGCCACGCCACCGTTCTCGAGCGTGCCGACGTACGGCGTGTTGCTGAAGTCGCCCGACGACGAGGACTTGATCGTGTCGAAGACGGCGGCCTGGATCTGCTTCATCACCGAGGTGAGCAGCAGGCTCTTGTACTGGTCGTTGGCGGGCTGCAGGTAGCCGTCCGAGTCGACCCAGATGACCGACGTGCCGGGGTGCTGGCTCGCGGCGTTCAGCGAACCGGCGCCGACCGGGCCGGCGACGGGCAGGATGATGTCCGCGCCCGCGGCGATGAACTGCTCGGTCGTGGTGCGGCCGGCCTCGGTGTCGGAGAAGTTCCCGATCATCGAGCCGTTCTGCGCGGCCTTGTCCCAGCCGAGGAGCTTCACGGACGTGCCGTTGTCGGTGTTGTAGGCGTCGATCCCGTCGGAGAACCCGTCCATGAAGATGGTGACGGACGGGAACGGCTGACCGCCGAACGTGGCGACCGTGCCGGTCTTCGACATGCCCGCGGCGAGGTAGCCCGCGAGGTACGACGACTCCTGCGTGTTGAACAGGAGCGGCTTGGCGTTGTCGATCGTGACGGGCGCGAAGTTCTCGTCGGAGAACGCGGAGTCGACGAGCGCGAAGTCGATGTCCGGGTTGGCCGTGGCGGCCGCCTGGACGGCGTCCTCGAGCGCGAAGCCGACGCCGATGATGAGGTTGCAACCCTGCTGGACCATCGAGTCAACGTTGGTCGTGTACTGGCCCGGGTCGGTCGACTCGGCGGACTTGATCGTCACGCCCAGCTCGCTCTCGGCCTGCTGCATGCCCTTGAAGCCCGACTCGTTGAACGAGGCGTCGTCGAAGCCACCCTCGTCCGACACCATGCACGCGGTGTAGTCGACCGTGGCGGCGGCGCTGGAGCCACCGTCGGTGGGGTTGCTCTCGTCCTCCGGTGCACTGCCACACGCCGCAAGCGCGAGCGCGAGCGCCCCGCCGAGCGCAGCCACTCGAATGATCTTGTTCACGCGCGTCTCCTGAATCTCGTCAGCTTCTCGCCGGGCAGGCTCCGTGCGCCCTGTGGCACGACCGTGTGCCTGACCGGCATTGATGGTTCGGACACTAGCCAGCCGCGCGTGACGCGCATGTTACCGATGGGTATCCCCGCAGGTAACGTTACCGACTTGGTATATCCGCCCAGGTGGCGGACGTCCTGTCTCAGCCCGCGAGAAGCGCGGCCCGGGCGAGGAAGAGGGCGCCGACCTCGACCGCGCGCTCGTCGACCCGCAGGTCGCCCTGGTGGATGTCGTACGTGTGACCGCCCGGCGTGCGGGTGCCCAGCCGGGCCATCGCACCCGGCACCCGCGTCAGGTACCAGGCGAAGTCCTCGCCGCCGAGCGACTGCTCGGTCAGCAGCACGGACCCCGCTCCGAGCACGCTGCGTGCGGCCTCCTCGAGCACGCCGGTGGACTGCTCGGCGTTCTCCACGGGAGGCACGCCGCGGTGGTGGCGCACCTCGACGTCCACCTCGAGCGACGCCACGACGTTCTCGACGGCCGCGTGGAACACCTCGGAGGCCTTCTCCCACGCCCGGACATCCAGGCAGCGCAGGGTGCCGTTGAGGGTGCCGATCGGCGGGATCGCGTTGTGTGCCGAGCCGGCCTGGACCGCGCCCCACGTGAGGTTGACGCCGGAGCGTGGGTCGAGCCGGCGGCCGAGGATCGCGGGGACCTGCGTGATCACCTGGCCGAGCGCGAACACCACGTCGCCCGTCAGGTGCGGTCGCGACGTGTGGCCGCCGGGGCCGGAGATGGTCACCGTGACCTCGTCGCTGGCCGACGTGATCGGCCCGATGCGCGTGCCGACGTGCCCGACGTCGACCTTGGGGTCGCAGTGGAACGCGAAGATCTGCCCGACGCCGTCCAGGCCGCCCGCCGCGAGCACGTCGAGCGCGCCACCGGGCTGGACCTCCTCGGCCGGCTGGAACACGAGCCGGACGCCGGTGGTCAGCTGGTCGGCGACCTGGGCCAGGAGCAGTCCCGCGCCGAGGACCGCAGTCGTGTGCACGTCGTGCCCGCAGGCGTGCGCGATCCCGCGGGTGGTCGACGCCCACGGCAGACCCGTGGTGTCGATTACGGGCAGCGCGTCGAGGTCCGCGCGCAGCGCGATCCGCTGCCGTCCCGTCACCGCCGGCCCCGGGCCGATGTCGCACAGGAGGCCGGTGCCGGGCAGGAGGTGCGGGTGCAGGCCCGCCGCCCGCAGCCGGTCCGCCAGCAACGCCGTGGTGCGCACCTCGGTGCGGCCGAGCTCCGGGTGGGCGTGGATGTCCCGGCGGATCGCGACGAGCTCGTCGCGCAGGCCGTCGTACAGGGCGGCGAGCTGCGCCGCGACGGGCTCCGTGGGAGCGGGACGCAGCGAGCTCAGCGGGGCGACAGGGGTGAGGTCGGGCACGGTTCGACCCTATCCGCGGATCAGAGCAGGTCGTCGCGCCCCAGCGCGCGCCAGCCGTCCACGCCCTGCTTGACGGCCTGCGCGTTGGCCCGGGTGGTGACGAGCACCGCGCCGGGGGTGTCGACGACGACGGCGTCGGGCAGCCCGATGACCGTGACGGTCCGGCCGTCGCCCGCGACGACCAGGGAGCCCTCGGCGTCGATGCGCTGCACGGCCGACGGGTCGCCGAGGGTCCCACCCTCGAGCAGCACCGCGAGCGAGGCGAAGTCGCCCACGTCGTCCCAGCCGAAGTCGCCGGGCACCACGGCGACGCCTCCGGCCGCGGCGACGGGCTCGGCGATCGCGTGGTCGATGGCGATCTTGGTGAGGCCGGGCCAGACGCGGTCCAGCACGGCGGCCCTGTCCGGGCCGTCCCACGCGGCGGCGATCTCGACCAGACCCGCGGCGAGCGCGGGCAGCTGGGCGGCGAGGTGGTCGAGCAGCACGCGCGCCCTGACGATGAACATGCCCGCGTTCCAGCGGTACTCGCCGGTGGCCAGGTACGCGGTCGCGGTCTCGGCGTCGGGCTTCTCGGCAAACCCGGCGACGTGCTGGGCGCGCGGGGCCTCGTCGAGACCCAGGCTCTGCCCGGAGCGGACGTACCCGAACGCGGTGGACGGCTCCGTGGCGCGGATGCCGATCGTGACGACGTACCCTGCCTGCGCGGCGACGACGCCCTCGCGGACCGTCTCTTCGAACAGGTCGGTCCCGGAGATCACGTGGTCGGCCGCGAAGGACCCGAGCACGACGTCCTCGCCGTGGCGCTCCAGCAGCACCGCGGCGGCGAGACCGATCGCGGCCATCGAGTCCCGAGGCGACGGCTCGGCGAGCACCTGGCCCTGGCCGAGCTCCGGCAGCTGCCCGGCGACGGCCTGCGCGTGCCGCGCCCCGGTGACCACGAGGATCCCCGCGTCGCCCGCGAGCGGTCGTAGCCGGTCGACCGTGCCCTGCAGCAGCGTGCGCCCGGTTCCCGTGAGGTCGAGCAGGAACTTGGGGTGACCCGCGCGCGAGAGCGGCCAGAGCCGGGTGCCCGCGCCGCCGGCGGGGATGACGGCGTGGAAGCCCGAGATGGTCGATCCGCTGGAAGACATGGGGGTCAGGGTAGCCATGAGCTCCCTGGTGTCCAGCATGTGGAGTACCTCACAGGGGGCCCTCCCTGTGAGGTCGGGGTGGAAGTCGTTCACTACAGTGAGGTCGTCTAGGGACGCCGTCGTCCGCACCTCTGACTCGCCAGGAGGATCCCCCAGTGTCCGCAGCGCCCGATGCGCCGGTGAAGCGCAAAGCGCCCGCCGGGACGCTCTACCGAGGGCGAGAAGGCATGTGGTCGTGGGTCGCGCACCGCGTCACCGGCGTCGCGATCTTCTTCTTCCTCCTCGTGCACGTCCTCGACACGGCTCTCGTCCGCGTCTCCCCCGAGGCCTACAACGACGTGATCGGCACGTACAAGAACCCGATCATGGGCCTCGGTGAGGCCGGCCTCGTCGCGGCGATCGTGTTCCACGCGTTCAACGGCATCCGCATCATCCTGGTGGACTTCTGGGCCAAGGGCCCGAAGTACCAGCGCCTGATGCTCTGGATCGTGATCGGGCTGTTCGTCGTCACCATGGCCGGCTTCCTGCCCCGCCACCTGATGCACGTGTTCGGGGGCGAGTGATGAGCACCATCGCCGACCCGAAGGCGCCCCGCGCCCCCAGGGCCCGTCCGGCCCGCCTGACCACCCGCGGCAACACCGAGCTGTACGGCTGGGTCTTCATGCGCGCGTCCGGCGTGATCCTGCTGGTCCTGATCTTCGGGCACCTGTTCGTCAACCTCGTCGCGGGCGAGGGCGTCAAGGCGATCGACTTCGGCTTCGTCGCCGGCAAGTGGGCATCGCCGTTCTGGCAGGTCTGGGACCTGCTCATGCTCTGGCTCGCGATGATCCACGGCACCAACGGCGTGCGGACGATCGTCAACGACTACGCGGAGCGCGACGGCCTGCGCCTGACGCTCAAGGTCCTGCTCTACCTCGCCTTCATGATCGTCGTCGTGCTGGGCACGCTCGTGATCTTCACGTTCGACCCGTGCCCGACGGGCTCGCCGGCGGACCTGCTCCCCTCGTTCTGCACCGCCTGACGAGACCACAGAGACAAGGAAGGCATCGACCCCGATGCAGACCCACCAGTACGACGTCGTGATCGTCGGCGCGGGCGGCGCAGGGATGCGTGCCGCGCTCGAGTCCTCGACGCGCGTACGCACGGCCGTCATCTCCAAGCTCTACCCGACGCGCTCCCACACGGGTGCGGCGCAGGGGGGCATGTGCGCCGCCCTGGCCAACGTCGAGGAGGACAACTGGGAGTGGCACACGTTCGACACCGTCAAGGGCGGTGACTACCTGGTCGACCAGGACGCCGCCGAGGTCATGGCCAAGGAGGCCATCGACGCGGTGCTCGACCTGGAGAAGATGGGCCTGCCGTTCAACCGCACGCCCGAGGGCAAGATCGACCAGCGGCGCTTCGGCGGGCACACGCGCAACCACGGCGAGGCGGCCGTGCGCCGGTCCTGCTACGCCGCGGACCGCACGGGTCACATGATCCTGCAGACGCTCTACCAGCAGTGCGTGAAGAACGAGGTCGAGTTCTTCAACGAGTTCTACGTGCTGGACCTGCTGGTGGACCGCGACCTCGCGGCCGGTCACGTGCCGGACGGCGACGAGGTCAACGTCTCGGGCGTCGTGGCCTACGAGCTGGCGACCGGTGAGATCCACGTCTTCCAGGCCAAGTCCGTGGTCCTGGCCACGGGTGGCGCCGGCAAGATCTACAAGACGACGTCGAACGCCCACACCCTGACCGGTGACGGCATGGCGCTGGCGTACCGCCGCGGCATCCCGCTGGAGGACATGGAGTTCTTCCAGTTCCACCCGACCGGCCTGGCGGGCCTGGGCATCCTGCTCTCCGAGGCGGCCCGCGGCGAGGGCGGCATCCTGCGCAACTCCGAGGGCGAGCGCTTCATGGAGCGCTACGCCCCCACCATCAAGGACCTGGCCCCGCGCGACATCGTCGCCCGGTCCATGGCCAACGAGGTGCGCGAGGGCCGCGGCGCCGGCCCCAACAAGGACTATGTGCTGCTCGACCTGACGCACCTCGAGCCCGCGCACATCGACGCCAAGCTCCCGGACATCACCGAGTTCGCGCGCACCTACCTCGGCATCGAGCCCTACACCGAGCCCGTGCCCGTGTACCCGACCGCGCACTACGCCATGGGTGGCATCCCCACCAACATCGAGGCCGAGGTGCTGCGCAACCAGACCGACGTCATCCGTGGGCTCTACGCCGCGGGCGAGGTCGCGTGCGTCAGCGTGCACGGCTCCAACCGGCTGGGCACCAACTCGCTGCTGGACATCAACGTGTTCGGCAAGCGCGCCGGGATCTCGGCGGCGGCCTACGCGGTCCAGGCGTCCTGGGTCGAGCTGCCCGAGGGGGCCGCGGACTCCGTGGTCGCCGGCCTGGAGGAGATCCGGACGCGGGCCGACGGCGAGCGCGTCGCGGACCTGCGCAAGGCGCTGCAGGAGTCGATGGACCTCAACGCCCAGGTGTTCCGGACCAAGGAGTCGCTGGAGCAGGCGCTCGAGGACGTGAAGAGCCTGCAGAAGCGGTTCCGGCACGTGAGCGTCCAGGACAAGTCCAAGATGTTCAACACCGACCTGCTCGAGGCCGTCGAGCTCGGGTTCCTGCTGGACATCGCCGAGACGGTCGTCGTCGGCGCCCTGAACCGCGACGAGTCGCGCGGCGGGCACTTCCGCGAGGACTTCCCGGACCGCGACGACAAGAACTATATGAAGCACACGATGGCGTACCGGCGCCCGCTGCCGGTCAAGGGCCACCGCCTGTGGGGCACGGACGGCGACGGCGACCACAAGGGCGCCTTCCACCACACCACCGTGTTCGAGGACTACCAGCTCGTGCTGGGCTCCAAGCCCGTCACGGTGACCCGCTACCAGCCGATGGAGCGCAAGTACTGATGACCGCAACCCTCGACGCCCCCTCCGCGGCACCGGTGATCCCGTCGTTCGACGTGACCCTCAAGGTCCGGCGCTACCTGCCCGGCGACGACGGCACGGGCGAGCCGTACTGGGACGAGTTCACCGTGCGCGCGCACGGCACCGACCGCGTCCTGGACGCCCTGCACAAGGTGAAGTGGGAGGAGGACGGCTCGCTGACGTTCCGTCGCTCCTGCGCCCACGGCGTGTGCGGCTCCGACGCCATGCGCATCAACGGCCGCAACCGCCTGGCCTGCAAGACGCTGCTCAAGGACCTCGACATCAAGAAGCCGATCACCATCGAGCCCATCAAGGGCCTGCCGGTGATCAAGGACCTCGTCGTCGACATGGAGCCGTTCTTCGCGTCCTACCGCGAGATCATGCCGTTCCTGATCACCACGGGGAACGAGCCGACCAAGGAGCGACTCCAGTCCGCCGAGCAGCGCGCGCGCTTCGACGACACCACCAAGTGCATCCTGTGCGCCGCCTGCACCTCGTCGTGCCCGGTGTTCTGGACCGACGGGCAGTACTTCGGCCCCGCCGCGATCGTCAACGCGCACCGGTTCATCTTCGACAGCCGCGACGAGGGTGGCACCCAGCGCCTCGAGATCCTCAACGACAAGGAGGGCGTGTGGCGGTGCCGCACGACCTTCAACTGCACCGAGGCGTGCCCGCGAGGCATCGAGGTCACCAAGGCGATCCAAGAAGTGAAGCGCGCGATGATCACGCGCGCCTTCTGAGCCGACCACCGCGGTGGCCGCGAGCGGCACAGTGAAGCGCGCGATGATCACGCGCGCCTTCTGAGCCGACCACCGCCGTGGCCGCGAGCGGCACAGCGAAGCGCGCGATGATCACGCGCGCCTTCTGAGCGCATCGGGATCGACGATCGATCGAGTCCGTGCTCGACTGTCGTCGTGAACACGGACTGGCACGACGAGCACGTGCTCGGGCGGGGGGCTCCGCTGGACGCGCGCGTCGCCTGGCACGTCGAGCACGCGACGGCGTGCGGATGTCGCGCGATCCCCGCCTCGGTCGTCGCCGAGCTCGAGCGTCGCGGAGAGCCGGTCCCGGAACGCCGTCGTGACGCCTGACGACGAGGTCGAGCTGCCCGGCGGGAACGTCGGTGGCGCCGTCCGCGTCGGCGACACCGTGCGGCGGCCGACCGGACCCTGGACGCCCGCGGTGCACGAGCTGCTCGACTTCCTGGCTGCGGCGGGCGTCGAGAAGATCCCCCGCGTCCTGGGCACCGACGAGCGCGGCCGGGAGATCCTCACGTTCCTGCCCGGGCACGTGCTCGACATCCACACCGAGCCGGCGTCGGCGGCCCAGACCCGGTCGGCGATGCGCTGGCTGCGGACGTTCCACGCCGCCGTGGCGGGCTTCCCGCGCGAGAGCCGCCGGTGGCGCTTCGTCGAGCGAGCCCTCGAGCCCGGCGAGATCGTCTGCCACCACGACACGGCGATCTACAACCTGGCGTTCGACGGTGACGAGCTGGCCGGCGTCTTCGACTGGGACGTGGCCGGCCCGGGCGTCCCGCTGGACGACGTCGCGATGTACGCGTGGAACTCGGCACTGCTGCACCCGGCAGCGGACGCGGTGGAGATGGTCGACGGGCTGGCGACGATCGCGGACGGGTACGGCGACCTCGACCCGCACACCCTGCTGGACCACGTGCCCGTGCGGATCACCTCCGCGACCGACCGCATCGCCGCAGGCCAGCGTGCGGGCGACCCGGGGATGCTGCGGCTCGGGTCGATCGGCGAGCCCGCCGCGACCCTGGCCCGGCTCGCGACCCTGACGGCTCGGCTGCCCGAGCTGCACGCCGCCCTCGGCTGAGGCAGGGGTGGCTACAGGCGCGCGGCGGCTGCCTCCGCCGCCAGCTTCTTCTTGTCCACGTACGGCGGGTCCGCTGTCCACGCGGCGACCAGCAGGATGATCCGCGCGAGGAGGTTGATCCAGACGAGCAGCGTGACCAGCACGATCACCGAGGCGAACAGCGGGTTCTTGTTCACGCTGCCCCCGACGACCGCCGTGCCCAGCTGCCGGACGACCCCGAGCCCGATGCCGGCGAACGCCGCCCCCCACAGCAGGTCCCGGCGCGGCGGGTGCTGGGCGGCCAGCACGGTGACGATCAGGACGAACACCGAGGCGTCGACGACGAATGCGACCAGGATCCCGAGCACGGTGAGCACCGTCGTCGTGTAGCCGCTCCAGCCGAGCGCCGCGAGCAGCCACTGCGTCGCGCTGGTGACGGCGATGGTGAGGATCGCGGAGAGCAGGAACGCGATCGCCATCCCGGCGAACCCGCCGAGCTCACGCGCCTTGCCGAGCATCCCGTTGCCGAGCAGGTCGTCGTCCGCGAACATCGCGCGCACGGCCCGCCGCAGCGCGGAGACGGCCGCCATCGCGCTGAGCAGAAGGACGACGACCGCGATCACGCTGGCGAGCGTCAGCTGTGTGTTCAGCACGAGGTCCTCGGGCTTGACCAGCCCGCCGTCGCCCGTGTCGATCAGGCCGGGCAGAGCCGAGTCGATGGCGTCGAGCATCTGCGCACGCAGCTTCTCGTTGTCGCCCAGGACGGCCATGAAGATCGTGTAGCCGATGGTCAGCGCGGCGAAGACGGAGAACAGGGTCGCGTAGGCGATCCCGCCCGTCAGGACGCCGCCGCTGCGCGCGCCGAACCGGGCGTTGGCCCGCATCGGACGCGTGTGCTTGACCCAGTCCCAGAACGCCTTGCCGCGTGCCGCCAACCCCGGCTGCTCCGGCGGGCTCTCGACCGCCAGCGCGTGCGCCTGCGCGGTCCCTGCCCCCGCGGGCGGGCGCGCGTCGTCGGTGGTCATGCCCTGCACCCTAGGTCGGGCAGCCGACCCCGGCATCTGCGGCGGCTCCCGTCAGCGAGAAGTCGCGGACCGGTCGCCAGACGCCGTCGTCGCCGTGCGCGTAGCTGTGGAAGCTGTCGACGACGAACGTGGCGTCGAACCCCGCCAGGTCGGCGGACGCGGCGTCGAGCTGCTCGTCCGCGACCTCGTGCGCGACGGTGACGTGCGGGTGGTAGTCGAACCGCACCTCCTGGTCGAGCACGTGCGAGCGCACGCTGCGCTCGAGTGCGGCGCACCCCGGCGCACCCTCGGCCAGCTGGACGAACACGACCGGGGAGACCGGACGGAAGGTCGCGGTGCCGCGCAGGTGCACGACGAACGGCACCTGCGACGCGGCGACCCGGGCCAGGTGCTCGTCGACCGCCTCGATCTCGTCGTGCTCCACGACGGTCGGGCCCAGCAGCGTGATGTGCGGCGGGATGAACTCCGCCCACGGGTCGCCGAACCGCGCGCGCGCCGACTGCAGCACGGTGCCGTAGGGCTCGGGCACCGTGATGGCCACACCGATCCGGAGCTGGTCGCCGGATCGCTCCGGCAGCTTCACGCGCGGACCCGCGAGCGCCGCCGCAGGAGCCCGCTGCGCTCGTAGAGCCGCTCGAGCGTCACGGAGGCCAGGTCGCTGGCGCGGTCGGCGCCGTCGGCCAGCACGTCGTCCAGCGACGAGGGGTCCGACAGGTACCCGTTCACGCGCGCCTGGAACGGACCCAGGAAGTCGACGACCACCTCGGCCAGGTCCACCTTCAGGTGCCCGTAGCCCTTGCCCGCGTAGTCCGCCTCGAGCGACGGGATCGACCGGTCGGTGAGGGCCGAGAAGATCGTCAGCAGGTTGGAGATGCCGGGCTTGTTCTCCGGGTCGAAGCGGATCTCGTTGCCGGCGTCCGTCACCGCCCCCTTGATGCGCTTGGTCACGACCTTGGGGTCGTCGAGGAGTTCGATCAGGCCGTTCGGGCTCTCGGCGGACTTGCTCATCTTCGCCGTCGGGTCCTGCAGGTCGTAGATCTTGGCGGTGGCCTTCACGATGTGCGGCTCGGGCACGACGACGGTGTCCGGGCCGAACCTGCTGTTGAGGCGGTTGGCCAGGTCACGCGTGAGCTCGAGGTGCTGGCGCTGGTCCTCGCCCACGGGCACGAGCGTCGTGTCGTAGAGCAGGATGTCCGCGGCCATGAGCACCGGGTAGGTGAACAGGCCGACCGTCGTGCCCTCGGTCCCGTGCTTGCCGGACTTGTCCTTGAACTGCGTCATCCGGTTGGCCTCGCCGAACGCCGTGTGGCACGACAGCAACCAGGCCAGCTCGGCGTGCTCGGGCACGTGCGACTGGACGAACAGGATCGAGCGCGCGGGGTCGACGCCGGCCGCGAGGTACTGCGCGGCGGTGCGACGGGTGCGGTCGCGCAGGACCGCGGGGTCAGGACTGACCGTGAGCGCGTGCAGGTCCACCACGCAGTAGAGCGCGTCGTGCTCCTCCTGCAGCGCCACCCACTGGGTCAGTGCCCCGAGGTAGTTCCCCAGCTGGAGGGAGTCGGACGTGGGCTGCATCCCCGAGAAGATGCGCGACGACTGCGGCGCCAAGTGCATCCGCCCATTCTGACAGGTCGACGGGGGTGGGGTGAGCGGGTCGCTCAGGTGGCCTCGTCGTCGAACGGCGCGACCTGGTTGGCGACGACCGGGACGGCCGCGGCAGTGGCCGCACCGCCGCGCACGGCGTTCGAGGCGGGGCTGCTGGCGGGGACGGCACCGGGCCGGGTCACCGAGCGCACCGGTGGCGGCGCGGGGTCGTCGAGGAGCGCCTCCCGCACGATCCGGCGCGGGTCGTACCGACGAGGGTCGAGCGCGGCCCAGTCGACGTCCTTGCCCTCCTCGCCGAGCTCCTCGTCGACGCGGAGCTTGGCGTCGCGCAGGAAGATCCGGCCACGGCGGACCCACTGGCCCAGCTGCTCGGCGTACCCGGGCAGACGCTCCGGCCCGATGACGAGCGCGGCCACGACGAAGAGGATGAGGAGCTCACCGCCGTTGATCCCGAACACAACGCCAGACTACCTTTCCGGTCCCCGGGGACTCAGGGCGCTTCGGACTCGTCGAGCTTGACGCGGACGTCCCGCTCGGCGGACCCGGTGCGGACGCGCAGCAGGACGGTGTCCCCCGGCGTCAGCGCGCGGATGGCGACGATCAGCTCGTCGGGCTGCGTGACCGGACGGCCGTCGATCGCCAGGATGATGTCGCCCGGGTGGATGCCCGCGCGGTCGGCCGGGCCGTCGGCGCTGACGGGCGGCTGCCCGTTCTGGTCCTGACCCGAGACCTGCACGCCCTCGCCGGCGTAGCCCTGGTCGAGGAGCACGCCGATGATCGGGAACGTCGCGTGGCCGGTCTCGATGAGCTGGTCGGCCGTGCGACGCACCTGGTTGGACGGGATCGCGAAGCCGAGGCCGATGCTGCCGCCCACGGTCGCGGTGGAGCCCGGCGGCTGCGCGATCGCCGAGTTGATGCCGATGACCTCGCCCGCCGCGTTGACCAGCGGACCGCCCGAGTTGCCGGGGTTGATCGCGGCGTCGGTCTGGATCGCGTTGATGAACGCCGTGCTGCTCTCGTCACCGGCGGTGACCGGGCGGTTGAGCGCGCTGACGATCCCGGTGGTGACGGTGCCGGCCAGGCCGAGCGGCGCACCGATGGCGACCACGGGGTCGCCCACGACGACCTCTCCCGAGTCGCCGAGCAGCAGCGGGGTCAGGCCGTCGACGTCGACCTTGAGGACCGCGAGGTCGTAGTCCGAGGTGCTGCCGACGATCGTCGCGGGCTTCTCGCTGCCGTCGACGAAGGTCACGGTGATGGTCGTCGAGGCGGCGTCGTCGGCCTGCGCGATGACGTGGTGGTTGGTCACCAGGTAGCCGTCCTGGCGGAGCACGAAGCCCGAGCCGGTGGCACTGCCCTGGGCGCCGTCGACCTGGATGGACACGACGCTCGGCAGGACGCCGCTGGCGATGCCCGCGACCGAGTCCGGTGCCCGCTCGATCGTGGCGGTGCCGGTCCCCACCGGAGGCAGGCCCGCGTCCTCGAGGTGGTCGGTGGCGGAGATCCGGCCGCCGATCACCCCGCCGGCGAGCCCGGCGACCAGCGCCAGCACGGCGATCGGGACGACCCACGCGACGGACAGCGTGCGGCGCTTCTTGGTGACCGTCCGGACGGCCGGGTGCGGGGGCTCGCCGGGGGTCGGCGCCGGGTTGGGGTAGGTCTGCGCGTCCCATGGGGCCGAGTCCGGCGCGGGCGGGCGGTGACCGGCCCACGGGTCGGCGGATGGCGCTGCGGGCGCCGTGCGCCACGGGTCCGCGGCCGGTGCCGGTCCCCACGGGGACTGGGTAGGCGTCGGGTAGCGCGTCCCGGTCTGGGCGGCCGGGGGCGCGTACGGGCTCTGTGCGGGCGGCGGCGGGTACGGGCTCGCGACGGGGGCGGGCTGCTGCGGCGTGGTCGGCAGGGGGCGCTGGCCGGACGGGGACGCGAACGGGTTGCTGTCCGGGGCGGCCGTGCGCGCGGGGACCTCGGGCGAGGAACCCGGGACCGACGGGTCGTCGGGGGTGCTCATGGTCGTTCGAGGGCTCCTGTCACGGTGTCCCAGCCGCGCGTGATCTGCGCGGGCACGCCGTCGTCGTAGGCGCCGCCGGGAAAGGCTCCCACAAGCTCCTCCGCCGAGCCGTTCGACTCCGAGGCGACCACCTGGACCACCGTCGAGTCGGCCTGCCACACGACGTGCCAGGGCTCGTACGAGAGCACGTAGACCTCGCGGCCGCCGACCCGGCTCGTGGGCGCACCGGCGAGGGCGTCCGTGTCGAGGCGCCCCTGCTGCTCGGTCACCACGAGAGAGCCCTCGGGACCGACCACGTCGACCTCGAGGACGGTCGAGTCGTCGCCGGACCAGCGCACGGCGCTGACGGCCCAGCCGTCGGGCAGCTGCGCGGGGAACGACCACTGGTGCGCCTGCAGCCAGGCCACGGAGTCGCTGCCGGTGGCCGCGACCTCCGACCCGGTGTCGAACGCCGCGGGCGCGCGCTCGGTGACCGCGCCGCCGAGGAGACCGAGGTCGGCGCCCGGATGGTTGCTCGGCACGACGGCCGGCTGCTCACCGAGCACGAAGAGCATGGCCGCGACCGCGCCGAGGCCGGCCATCGACCCGGCCGCGATCCGCACGCTCGACCGCTTCTGACGCAGGTCCCCGCGGACGCTCGAGCGTCCCAGCCAGCCGCCCGGCGACGTGACGCCGTAGGACGCGAGCTCCGAGCGCGAGCCCGGCGTGGGCGGCGCGAACGGGTCGTTGGAGGGCTGCTCGGTGGGGACGCTGCCCGCGAGCGACAGGAGCCGTGCGGTGAGGTCGGGGGCCGGGCACGGTTCGTCGACGGAGGTCAGGGCCCGGCGCGCGGACCTGGCCGCGCCCAGCTCGGCAGCGCACTGCGAGCACACCGCGACGTGCGCCAGCGCGCGCTCGGTGGCGGCCACGCTGAGCTGGCCGTCGACGAGGGCGCTGATGCGCGAGCCGAGGTGCGCCGTCATCCGCGGACCGCCTCCGCCGCCGTGTCGTCGTCGGAGAACACGCTCAGGGCCTCGGGCGCGCGGTGCTCCAGGGAGACGCGCAGGCGGGCACGCGCGCGGTGGATCCGCGACCGCACCGTGCCGAGCTTGATGCCGAGCGTGACCGCGATCTCCTCGTAGGACAGGCCCTCGATGTCGCACAGGACGACGGCGGCGCGGTACTCCGGCGCCAGCTCGTCGAGGGCACGCTGCACGTCGAGGTCGAGGTTGCCGTGCTCGAACGCGCGCTCAGGGGCGCCCAGCTGGTCGCCGGACGCGTACCGCTCGGAGTCCTCGCCCATCGCGTCCATGCGGATGCGCTGCTTGCGGCGGGCCTGGTCGAGGAAGAGGTTGGTGGTGATGCGGTGCAGCCAGCCCTCGAACGTGCCGGGCTGGTAGGAGTGCAGCGAGCGGAACACGCGGACGAACGTCTCCTGCGTGAGGTCCTCGGCGTCGAACTTGTTGCCCGTGAGCCGGTACGCGAGCCGGTAGACCCGCGCCGAGTGGTCGCGGACGATGTCCTCCCACGACGGTGCCTGCCAGGTGGCGGGCTCGGTGCTCATCAGGTGCTCAGTCTCCTCGCGGTCAGTCATGTCAGGGGCAAGTCTCCCAGGCAAACCTGTGGAGCTCGAACTGAGGGAACGCTCCGGAGGGGCGAAAGGTTTCCGCCGGTAGCGGATCGCTATGCCTCCCACAGCCGCTCCGGTCGCGCCACTACGCTGGCCAGGACCGTTGTACAGCTCGACGAGGAGGCAGCCATCTCCACCGACAAGGCCCAGAGCTGGGTCTACTGCGAGGAGTTCGTGCCGGAGGACGACGTCCTGCTGCGTGCCCGTGAGCGTGCCGGCCAGCTGGGCTGCACGCCCGTGCTGCCGGGCTCCGGTGCCGCGCTGACCGTCCTGGCCGCTGCGGTCTCCGCCCGCGCCGTCGTCGAGATCGGCACGGGCGCCGGCGTCGGCTCCCTGTACCTGCTGCGCGGCATGCCCGCGGACGGTGTGCTCACCACCATCGACCTCGAGCTCGAGCACCAGCGTGCCGCCAAGGAGGCGTTCGCGGAGGAGGGCGTCAAGCCCACCCGGACGCGCACGATCCCCGGTCGCGCGATCGACGTGCTCCCGCGCCTGACCGACGGCGCCTACGACCTCGTCTTCGTGGACGCCGACAAGGAGTCCTACCCGCAGTACGTCGAGCAGGCCGTCCGGATGCTGCGGCCAGGCGGCGTGCTGGCCGTCGACAACGCGCTCTGGCACGACCGGGTGGCCGACCCCGCGCGGCGCGACGAGACGACGACGGTCATCCGCGAGGTCGGCCGGGTCGTGCGCTCCGACGACCGGCTCGTCAGCGCGCTCCTGCCGTCGGGCGACGGGCTGCTGGTCGCGGTCAAGCGATGAGCGCCACGACCACCGCGAAGGCGTCCACCGCCGGAGCGGTGATCCTCACGCTCGGCGCCGGTCAGTTCCTCATGACCCTGGACAGCTCGGTCATGAACGTCGCGATCGCGACCGTGGCCGAGGACGTCGGGACGACGATCGAGGGCATCCAGACCGCGATCACGCTCTACACGCTGGTCATGGCGATGCTCATGATCCCCGGCGGCAAGGTCGGCACGCTGATCGGCCGCAAGCGCGCGTTCGCGATCGGCTGCCTGATCTACGGCGCGGGATCGCTGACCACGGCGCTGGCGCCCAACCTGCCGGTCCTGCTGCTCGGCTGGTCGCTGCTCGAGGGCATCGGCGCGGCGCTGATCCTGCCCGCGATCGTCGCCCTGGTCGCCAGCAACGTGCCCGTCGCCGGCCGCCCGCGGGCCTACGGGCTGGTCATGGCCGCCGGTGCCGTCGCCGTCGCGCTCGGCCCGCTGATCGGCGGCTTCGCGACGACGTACTTCTCCTGGCGCTGGGTGTTCGCCGGCGAGGTCGTCGTGGTGCTCGCGATCCTGCTGCGGACGCGCAAGATCTCTGACCCGGAGACGGAGCGCGGACCGCGGCTCGACATCATCGGCGCGATCCTGTCGGCCACCGGGCTCGGGCTGGCCGTGTTCGGTGTGCTCCGCTCGAGCTCCTGGGGCTGGGTCATGCCGAAGCCGGGCGGACCGGACATCCTCGGGCTGTCGCCCACGATCGTGCTGGTGATGGCCGGGATCTTCGTGATCTGGCTGTTCGCCTCGTGGGAGAGGCGCATGGTGAGCCGCGGCCGCGAACCCCTGGTCCGCCTCGAGATGTTCGGCAACCGGCAGTTCACCGGCGGCCTGCTCATGTTCTTCTTCCAGTTCCTGGTCCAGGCCGGGCTGTTCTTCACCATCCCGCTGTACCTGTCGGTGGCTCTCGGCCTGTCGGCGATCGACACCGGCCTGCGGATCATGCCGTTGTCGATCACCCTGCTGCTCGCGGCGGCCGGCATCCCGCGGTTCTTCCCGAACGCCTCGCCCCGCCGCGTGGTCCGGCTGGGCCTGCTGTCGATGTGCCTGGGCATCGTCTCGCTGTTCACCGCGATGGAGTCGTCGGCGGGACCGGAGATCGTCACGGTGCCGCTGCTGCTCGCGGGCCTCGGCATCGGGGCCCTCGCGTCCCAGCTCGGCAGCGTCACGGTCTCGGCCGTGCCGGCCGACGAGAGCGACGAGGTGGGCGGCCTGCAGAACACCGCGACCAACCTGGGTGCCTCCCTCGGGACCGCCCTGGCGGGGTCGATCCTCATCGCGATGCTCACCTCGTCGTTCCTGACGGGGATCGCCAGCAACGACGACGTCCCGGCGGAGGTGTCCAGCACGGCGAGCGTCGAGCTCGCGGCGGGCATCCCGTTCCTGTCCGACGTCGCCCTGGAGCAGGCGCTCGAGGACGCGGGCGTGAGCGACCAGGCCGCCGCCGCGGCGGTCGAGGAGAACGCTCAGGCGCGGCTCGACGGCCTGCGCAGCGCGCTCGCCGTGCTTGCCCTGATCGCCCTCGTCGGCCTGTTCTTCACCGGACGGATCCCGGCTGAGCAGCCGGGTACGGAGAAGAAGGCGGTCGTCGCGGCCGCCTGATGCCTGATCAGCCGGTCAGCGCAGGTTGTCGAGGTAGCGCAGCAGCAGCCGCGCACCGAAGCCCGTCGCCCCGTCGCTGACCTCGTGCTTGTCCGAGGTCGAGCGGGCCGGTCCGGCGATGTCGAGGTGGGCCCACGTGCGCGTCCCGACGAAGTGCCGCAGGAAGAGCGCGGCCGTGATGGACCCGCCGCCGATCTTCTTGTCCAGCGGCACGTGGCGCAGGTCGGCGACGTCCGAGCGGACGGCCTCCTCGTACTCGTCGACGAGCGGCATGTGCCACGCCCGCTCCCCGGACGCCTCGCCCGCCGCGACGAGCTCCTCGACGAGGTCCGGGGCCGACGAGTACAGGGCGGCGTGCTGCTTGCCCAGGCCGATCGTCGCGGCGCCCGTGAGGGTGGCGACGTCGATGAGCACGTCGGGGTCGAGCGTCGCGTCCGCCCACGCCAGGGCGTCCGCGAGGACGAGTCGTCCCTCGGCGTCGGTGTTCGCGATCTCGACCGTGGTGCCGCCGAACATCGTCAGCACGTCGCCGGGGCGGTACGAGGACGCCCCCACATGGTTCTCGGCCAGCGGCAGGACCGCCGTGACGCGGTGCGCGACCCCGTCCGCGGCGGCACCGAGCACGGTGGCCAGCGCGACCGCGGCACCCGTCATGTCCGTCTTCATCGGCACCATGGCGTCGCTCGGCTTGATGGACAGGCCGCCGGTGTCGTACGTGATGCCCTTGCCGACGACCACCACGTGCTTGCCGGACCCCGGCGTGAACGTCGCGGGCGTGTAGCCGACGGTGACCAGCCGCGGCGGTGACGCGGAGCCGGAACCGACCGCCATGATGCCGCCGAACTCCCCGAGCTCGCGCGGACCGCGGATCACCACGTCCAGCCCGGCCGCGGTGCCGAGCCGGCGGGCCTGCTCGGCCATCCACTCGGGGTTCTTCATGTTGGACGGGGTCGTCGCCAGGTCCCGCGCGAGCCAGGTGGCCGTCGCGGCCGTCCGCGCGGCGCCGACGGCGGCAGCCGCACGGGTGCCGTCGCGTCCCAGGAGCACGAGCTCGCCGGGCTCCTTCGACTCGTCCTGGGCGGTGAACCGCAGCGGCGCGTACGCGGCGAGCAGGTAGCCCTCCGCGACCGCGCGCGCGGCGGAGGCCGCCTGCGACGCGGTCTGCTGCGCCTCGGCGCCGACCGTGGTCACCACTCGGCCCAGCCCGCGGGTGGCGCGGGCGAGCGCGGCACCGGCGCGGCGCAGGTCGTCGGGACGACCTGCCCCCACGCCGACGAGCACAAGCCTGGGCGGCAGATCCGCCCACGGCAGCACGACGGACGAGCCGACCGGGCGCGGCAGCTGCAGGACGTAGACGTCCCCGGGGTTGCCCGCGAGACGGGCGCGCTCGCCGATCTCGGCGAGGTCGATCCCGTAGCGGGCGGCCGCGGCTGCGGTCCCCTCACCCGGAACCAGCGCGTCGTCGCCGGCGCGTGCGGGAGAGACGGGGATCGCGACCGCATCGGTCGACCCGTCGGTGAGCAGCGTCGACGTGCCGACCGTCCCCCCGGCCAGCGTGACCGCCGGAGGTGTCCGGCCGATCCGCGCCGCCGAGGCGCCTGCCCGTGCCATCGTCAGCTGACGACGGACGTCAGGGCCTCACCCAGCTCCGCGGCCTCGGTCGCGTTGAGCTCGACCACGAGCCGTCCCCCGCCCTCGAGCGGCACGCGCATGACGATGCCGCGGCCTTCCTTCGTGACCTCGAGCGGGCCGTCACCGGTCCTCGGCTTCATCGCGGCCATGCGGGGCGTCTCCTTCGCTCGTGCGTCCGGGCTGCTGCGAGGCCAGGCTGCGGGCGCGCTCGCGCGCACCTCACGTCTGGCCTCAGCTGCCGGTTGTCCGGGATCCATCCTAGTTCACAGGACGGCCCTCACCTTGACCGATGCTTCCAGGGGTCCCCGATCGGACGCATGTCCAGCTTTCGACGACGATCACGGCGGCCAGTCGGGACCCGCGTTGGCATGCCACATCTGCCGGACCCACAGCACCTGCAGCGCGAACATGAGCAGCACGACGCCCCCGAACCACCAGCGCCGGGCCGCCGTCGGCCGCGTGACGACCCCCGCGGTCACCGCGCCGAGCGGGAACGCCAGGAGCAGGAACCGGGCGAGGCTGCTGCCGGGCTCCACCACCGCGGCGATGTAGACGACGTACGTCGCCGACCAGGCGTGCAGCTCGTTCCCCAGCCGCCACGCCGCCGGGACCACCAGGGTCGCGACGACGAGCGAGAAGCCCGCGCCCATCACGGGGATCGCCCAGCGGTCGAACCAGAAGGTCGGCACGTAGGTCCAGCCGTAGAACGGGGTCACGCTGGCCGCCCCTCGCCACGCCTCCTGCGTCTGCAGGTACCCGTCCGACACCCCGGTGACCCAGCCGCAGACGGCCGGCCAGATCAGTCCCGAGGCGAAGCACCACGCCGCGAGCGCCGTGAGCCCGGCCCCCGTGCGCCACGTGAACGTCTCGCGGGACCTCCGCCAGCGCACGAGTCCGTGCACGACGACGACCGCCGCCATGGGCAGCGCCACGGCTCGCGTGAAGCCCAGGGCGAGCACCGCGACGGCCATCCAGGCGTACTGCCGGCGGATCAGCAGGAGCAGCGCGGCCGCGACGAGGGTCAGCGCGAGCGCCTCGGTGTAGGCGGTCTGCAGCACGGCGGCCGTCGGGAAGGCGCTCACCAGCGCGACGGTCGCCAGCGGGAGCCCGGGGCGAGCCTCGACCGCCCGGGGGGCGCCCTCGGCGATCGCGCGGTGGATCAGCAGCATCGCCACGGCGCCGAGCGTCAGCGCCAGCGTGGGTGCGACCACCTCCCACGGCAGCCGCGTGATCTCCATGAACCCGCGGGCCATCAGCGGGAAGAGCGGGAAGAACGCCCACGCGTTCTGCTGCACGTTGCCGGAGGCGTCCACCGGCAACGTGCTCGGGTAGCCCTGCTCGGCGATCTGCCGGTACCAGCTGCCGTCGAACAGGAACCCCACGTACGGGAAGTAGCCGGGATGAGGGCCGGTCCACGCGTTCTCGCCCTGCCCGGAGGCGACCCACAGGAAGACGACGGTCGTAGCCAGCCGCGCCGCGGCGTAGACGGCGAGGACCTGGAGCCACCACGGCCGCGTCCGGGACCACGCCCACAGACGCGCTGCGGCTGACGGCTCCGTCGGCTCGACCACGGCGACGTCGCTCACACCAGTCCTCTCACCGTCCTGGCCGGGGCTCGGTCCCCGCGGATGGTGGCGACCATATCGAGTGTGCGGCGCGTGGCGCGCACGTCGTGCGCCCGGAACACCCGGGCCCCGAGCCACGCGGCGACCGCGGTCGCGGCGAGCGTGCCCTCGAGCCGGTCCTCGGCGGGCAGGTCCAGGCTCTCGCCGACGAAGTCCTTGCGGGACAGGGCCATCAGCACCGGGTGGCCGAGCGCGACGAGCGCCTCGGTACGCCGGACCAGATGGAGGCTGTGCCAGGTGTTCTTGCCGAAGTCGTGCGTCGGGTCCACGAGGATGCTGGCTGGGTCGATGCCCAGGTCCACCGCTCGTCGGGCGGCCGCCGACACCGTGCGCACGACATCGTCGAGCACGCCGTCCAGCGGGTCGCCGCCCGGGGTGGCCGGGTACTCGACGCGGAACGGGTCGGTCCGCGGCCGCGCGCCGCCGGTGTGCGAGCAGACGATGCCGAGCCCTCGCTCGGCGGCGACCTCGACGAGCGACGGGTCGTGACCCGCCCAGGTGTCGTTGATCAGGTCGGCGCCCGCATCGGCCGCGGCCCGGGCGACCTCGGCCCGCCACGTGTCGACGCTGACCAGCAGGTCCGGATGGCGTCGGCGGACCCGCTCGACCAGCGGGATCACACGGGCGATCTCCTCGTCGGCCTCGACCCTGGGGCCTCGCCCGGCACGGACCCCGCCGAGGTCGACGATGTCCGCGCCCTCGTCGGCCGCCCGCGCGACGGCCGCGTCCGCGGAGGCGTCGTCGTACCGGGCCGGGGCGTAGAACGAGTCGGGCGTGCGGTTCACCACCGCCATCACGACCGGCCGGTCCGGTCCGATCTCGCGGCCGCGCAGACGCAGCGGGGCACCCGCCGGGGGGACCCCGCTCACGGGCTCTCCGGCGAGTGCTGCGCGAGCGCCGTCTCGGCGGCCGCCCGCTCCTCCTCCGCGCGCAGCTCGGCGCCCCGCGCCAGCACGGCGTCGACGGCCTCCTCTGCGGTGTCGACGAGCTTGATGAGCTCGACGTCCGCCGAGCCGACCATGCCGCGCTCCTGCACCGAGCTGGCCACCCAGTCCAGGAGGCCCTGCCAGTACGCGCTGCCGACCAGGACGATCGGGAAGCTGATCACCTTGTGGGTCTGGACCAGCGTCAAGGCCTCGAAGAGCTCGTCGAACGTCCCGAAACCCCCGGGCAGCACGACGAAGCCCTCGGAGTACTTCATGAACATCGTCTTGCGGGCGAAGAAGTACCGGAAGTTCACGCCGAGGTCCACGAACGGGTTCATGCCCTGCTCGAACGGCAGCTCGATGCCGAGCCCGACCGACAGGCCGCCGGCCCCCTTGGCGCCGCGGTTGGCGGCCTCCATGATGCCCGGGCCGCCGCCGGTGATGACCGCGTACCCCGCCTCGACCAGGCGGCGGCCGACCTCGACGCCGATCGCGTAGTCCGGGTGGTCCGCGGGCACCCGCGCCGAGCCGAACACGCTGACCGCGGGGCCGACCTCCGCCAGCGCCCCGAACCCCTCGACGAACTCGCTCTGGATGCGCATGACGCGCCACGGGTCGCCGTGCAGCCAGTCCGCGCCGTCGCCGCCGCTGAGCAGCCGCTGGTCGGAGGTGGTCTTGGGGATCTGCTGGCCGCGAAGGAGGACCGGGCCTCTGCGGTAGCCGAGTCCGGGTGCGGGCTGACCGTCGTCGCTCATGCCCCGACTCTAGGTGCGACCGCGGCGACCGGTGACGAGGTCATCCAGACGTCACCTGCCCGTCGTCAGGAGGTCAGCCAGTGCCGCAGCGCGTCGTGGACCAAGGTGATCTGGCCGACGACGACGTGCTCGTCGCGCTTGTGCGCCAGGAGCGGGTCACCCGGGCCGAAGTTCACGGCCGGCACGCCGAGCTCGGCGAACCGTGCGACGTCCGTCCACCCGTACTTCGGGCCGGCCTGGCCGCCGGTCACCGACAGGACCGCCGCCGCGAACTGCTGGACGGCCGGGGCGTCCAGGCCCGGGCGCGCTCCGGCGGCGGCATCCGTGAGCACCACGTCGTAGCCGTCGAACAGCTCGCGGACGTGTGCCTCGGCCTGCGCGACCGACGCCGACGGGGCGAACCGATAGTTCACCGTCACGACGCAGGAGTCGGGGATCATGTTCGCGGCCGTCCCGCCGTCGACGAGGACGGCGTTGAGGCTCTCTCGGTAGACCAGCCCGTCGACCTCGACGGAGGCGGGCTCGTACGCCTCGAGCCGACGCAGCACCTCGCCGGCGCCGTGGATGGCGTTGCGGCCCATCCAGGCCCGGGCCGAGTGGGCCGCGACGCCCTCCAGGCGCACGTCGACTCGCAGGGTGCCGTTGCAGCCGCCTTCGAGCCCGCCGTTCGTCGGCTCGCACAGCACCGCGAAGTCGCCCTGCACCCAGTCCGGGTGGTTGCGGACCAGCCGCCCGAGGCCGTTGAGGTCGGACGCGACCTCCTCATGGTCGTAGAACACCCACGTCACGTCGTGCGACGGCTGCGCGAGCGACGCCGCCAGCGCGAGCTGCACGCCGACCCCGCCCTTCATGTCCACGGTCCCGCGCCCCCACAGCTCCGCCAGCGCACCCTCGCCGACGAGCCTCGTCGGCAGGTTGTCCGCGATCGGGACGGTGTCCAGGTGGCCGGCGATCACCGCCCGCGTCGGGCGGCCCAGGCTCGTGCGCCCCACGACGGCGTCGCCGTCCCGGAGGACCTCGAGGTGTGCGTAGGCACGAAGCGCCGTCTCCACCGCGTCCGCGATCGAGCGCTCGTCGCCGCTCACCGACGGGATGTCGCACAGCGCCCGGGTGAGCGCGACCGGGTCGGCCGAAAGGTCGAGGATGACGGAGGTCTCGGATGCCACGACGCGACCCTAGTCCTCGCCGTTGACCTAGGGTTGTCGCCATGACTGCTCGGACGACCGGACGTATGGCATGGGGATACGGCCTGGCCACGTTGACCGACGACGGCACCACCCTGGACGTCTGGTACCCCTCCCCGGCCCTCGGTTCACCCTCCTCGGACTCCGAGCCGCCCGCCGACCTGACCGCCGCCGAGGGTAAGGACGACGCCCGCGGGGTCCGCATCCAGGTGGTCCGCACGGTCATCGACCTGGACACGCCGCCCGCCGACACCGCCGACGCCTACCTGCGCCTGCACCTGCTCTCGCACCGGCTCGTCCCCCCGCACGGGCAGAGCCTCGACGGCCTGTTCGGGGTGCTGCCGAACGTCGTGTGGACCGACCGCGGCCCCTGTGCGGTCGAGGGATTCGAGGCGACGCGCGCGCGCCTGCGGGCCACGAGCGGCGTGCCCGTCACCGTGCTGAGCGTCGACAAGTTCCCGCGGATGGTCGACTACGTCGTCCCGGCCGGGGTGCGCGTCGCCGACGCCGACCGGGTGCGCCTGGGAGCCCACCTGGCGGCCGGCACCACGGTCATGCACGAAGGGTTCGTGAACTTCAACGCCGGCACGCTCGGCACGTCGATGGTCGAGGGCCGCATCTCCGCCGGCGTCGTGGTCGGCGACGGCTCCGACATCGGCGGCGGCGCCTCGATCATGGGCACCCTGTCGGGCGGCGGCCGCGAGGTCGTCTCGATCGGCAGCCGCACCCTGCTCGGCGCGAACGCGGGTGTCGGCATCCCGCTCGGCGACGACTGCGTGGTCGAAGCCGGCCTCTACGTCACGGCCGGCACCAAGGTCACCGTCCTGGGCGCCGGGGAGCCGACCGTGGTCAAGGCTCGCGAGCTCGCAGGTCGCGACAACATCCTGTTCCGCCGGAACTCGCTGACCGGCGGGGTCGAGGCGGTCGCGCGTGCGGGTTCGGGTGTCGAGCTGAACGCGTCCCTGCACGCCAACGAGTGAGCGCCCGACGGCGACGGCGGGCCGCCCGCCGAGGGGGCTGCGCGGTCCTCGTCGCGCTCGCCGTCCTGGCGCTCGGCGTCGCGGGCGTCGTGTGGTTCCTCTCGCGCACGCACCCGCCGGCGCCCGTCGCCGAACGGTGCGTCGCGACCGTCGACGGCACGGGCTGGGCGCTCTCGACCACCCAGGCCGACAACGCCGCCCTGATCGCCGCCACCGGTCTGCGCCGCGAGCTCCCCGCCCGGGCGGTGACCATCGCCCTGGCCACCGCGATGCAGGAGTCCAAGCTGGTCAACCTCGACTACGGCGACCGCGACTCGCTCGGCCTGTTCCAGCAGCGACCCTCGCAGGGCTGGGGCACGCCCGAGCAGATCCAGGACCCCGTCTACTCGACCGGGATCTTCTACGACCGCCTGGTCCAGGTCCCCGGCTATCGCGACCTGCCGATCACCGAAGCCGCCCAGGCCGTCCAGCGGTCGGCGTTCCCCGAGGCCTACGCCCAGCACGAGGGCTCCTCCCGCGCCTGGGCCTCCGCCCTCACCGGCTACTCCCCCGCCGCCGTCGCCTGCACCCTGCGCGACGCGGAGCCGACCACCCCTGACGCCGTCGTCGCGCGCATCCAGCGCGACCTCGGTGACGTCCCCGTGCAGGTCACCCCCACTGACGGCGGCGCGACCCTCACGTTCCCGACCTCGGCGGTGACCTCGATCGACGAGGCGGGCCAGCGCGACTGGGCGCTCGCGCAGTGGGCCGCCGCCGTCGCCGACCCGCTGCAGCTCACGTCGGTGAGCGTCGCCGACCAGACCTGGGACCGCACCACCGGCGCCTGGACCCCGTCGACGACCCCGGTCCCCGCCGGCACGGTCAGCCTGACGATCACGACCCAGCCGTAGGTCGCCGGTGGGACGGCGCCCCGCCGGCCGTAGGTCGGCTGCGCGCCCGCGCCCGACCCCGGTGCGGGGTCGACGGTGGGACCGCGTCGTCGGCCGTAGGTCGGCTGCGGGCCCACGCCCGACCCGGTGCGGACCTAGCCCCTCTTGGGACACGTGGGACTGGAGTGACGGATGAGGCACCTCATGCGTCCCACCAGTCACAAGTGGGGCTAGATCCACACGGCTGGCCGGCTGGCCGGCTGGCCGCGAGCGTCGTCGATGGTCGGGTGTCGTCGTCGGTGGTCGTCATCGGTCGTCGTCGCCGGTCGTCGTCGCCGGTCGTCGTCGTCGTCGATGGTCGTCATCGTCGGTGGTCGTCGTCGGTGGTCGTCGTCGGTGGTCGTCGTCGATGGTCGTCATCGGTCGTCGTCGTCCGTGGTCGTCATCGGTCGTCGTCATCGGTCGTCGTCATCGGTCGTCGGTCGTCGGTCGTCGGTCGTCGGTCGTCGGTCGTCGGTCGTCGGTCGACGGTCGTCGTCGAGCCAGGCACGTCGCGCAGCGTGGTGCCTCGTCGTCGGTGGTGACCATCGTCGTCGTGAACGCCTCCGAGCCGCCCCGACAACGCACAACGTCCGCACTACTTGGGGCTATAGGCCCCACGAGTGCGGACGTTGCGGGTGGGTCAGCGGGCGTCGAGGCCCTGGTAGTCGCGCTCGACGGCGCCCGTGTAGATCTGCCGCGGGCGGCCGATCTTCGTCTGCGGGTCGGTCATCATCTCGCGCCACTGGGCGATCCAGCCGGGCATCCGGCCCAGCGCGAACAGAGGCGTGAACATCTCCTCGGAGAAGCCCATGGCCTTGTAGATGAGGCCCGTGTAGAAGTCGACGTTCGGGTAGAGCTTGCGGCTGATGAAGTACTCGTCGGAGAGAGCGATCTCCTCGAGGCCCATGGCCAGGTCGAGCAGCTCGTCGTTGTGGCCGAGGGCCGACAGGACGGAGTCGGCGCTCTTCTTCACGATCGCCGCGCGCGGGTCGTAGTTCTTGTACACGCGGTGCCCGAAGCCCATGAGGCGGGTCCCGGGCTCCTTGTTCTTCACGCGCTTCATGAACTCGGACGCGTCGCCGCCGTTGGCCTGGATCTCGGTGAGCATCTTGAGGACGGCCTCGTTGGCGCCACCGTGCAGCGGGCCGGACAGCGCGTTGATGCCGGCCGCGACGGACGCGTAGAGGTTGGCGTGGCTGGAACCGACGATGCGGACGGTCGACGTCGAGCAGTTCTGCTCGTGGTCGGCGTGCAGGATGAGGAGCTGGTCCATCGCGGCGACGATCGTCGGGTCGGCCTCGTACTGCTGGTACGGGACCGCGAACGTCATGCGCAGGAAGTCCTCGACGTAGCCGCGCGAGTAGTCCGGGTAGAGCAGCGGCTCGCCCTTGCTGGCGCGGTGCACGTACGACGTGATGGTGCGCGTCTTGGCCAGGATGAGCACCGTCGCCAGCTCGACCGTCTCGGGGTCGAACGGGTCGAGGGACTCCGGGTAGAACGTGGCCAGCGCGTTGATCGCCGACGACATGACGGCCATGGGGTGCGCCTTGCGCGGGAACGTCCCCATGAAGGTGCGGAAGTCCTCGTGCACCAGGGTGTGCCGGTTCACGCGCTCCGTGAACGCGTCCAGCTCGGCCGGCGTCGGCAGCTCGCCGTGGATCAGCAGGTAGGCCACCTCGAGGAACGTCGACTTCTCGGCGAGCTGCTCGATGGGGTACCCGCGGTAGCGCAGGATCCCCTCGTCGCCGTCGATGTAGGTGACCTTCGACTCGCAGGAGGCGGTGTTCATGAACCCCGGGTCGACCGTCACCAGACCGGTGTCCCGCAGGAGCGAGGACACGACGATCCCGTCGTTGCCCTCGGTCGCGGTCACGATGGGCAGGTCCTTGGACTTGCCCTCGACGATCAGCTGTACCGGAGCAGTGGCGACGTCCGACATGGTGTTCCTCTCCTGCGACGGCTCGGCGGCGAGGATGTCCCGCGCGTCCGGACCGTCGTGCTGTGCAGCCGGTTCGGCCTGCCTCTGGCGGCCCACGTTGGCCGTGATCGACGGTACCTGCGCAAGCCGTTCCGTGACCAATCTTCGACGTGGCGTTGGGCCTGTGACGACGATCACAGGACCATCTGATGGCTCTTCGTCAGGCGCCGGCAAGGCGTGCGGCGGCCTCGGCGACGCGCTCGTCGGTCGCGGTCAGTGCCACACGGACGTGACGGGGAGCGCCGTAGAACGCACCCGGCGCGACGAGGATGCCGAGGGACGCGAGGTCGCCGACAGTGGCCCAGCTGTCCTGGTCACCGGCCTCCGGACGCACCCAGAGGTACAGCCCCGCCTGCGAGCCGTCGACGGCATACCCGGCCTGCTCGAGCGCCCCGCGCAGCAGGTTCCTGCGGCGCAGGTAGCGCGACCGCTGCTCGGCCACGTGCGCGTCGTCGGCCAGCGCCGCGGCCGTCGCGGCCTGGACCGGTCCTGGCACGATCATGCCCGCGTGCTTGCGCACCTCGAGCAGCTCGGCGACGAGCACCGGGTCCCCCGCGACGAACGCGGCGCGGTACCCGGCGAGGTTCGACTGCTTGGACAGCGAGTAGACGGCGAGCAGCCCGGTCAGGTCGCCGCCGGTGACGCGAGGGTCGAGCAGGCTCGGGACCCCCAGCGAGACCCAGGGCTCGTCCCAGGCCAGCTCGGCGTAGCACTCGTCGGACGCGACGACGACCGGGCGCCCGTCCCGCGCGGCGGCCGCCCGCGCGGCGTCGACGACCCGCGCGAGCTCGTCGACACCCAGGACCTGGCCGGTCGGGTTGCCGGGCGAGTTCACCCACACCAGCCGGACGCCGCCGTCGGCGAGGCGTGCCGCCGGGTCGTCGGTCGGCTCCGGGGTCGCACCGGCCAGCCGCGCCCCGACGTCGTACGTGGGGTACGCGGCGCCAGGGTGCAGGACGACGTCGCCGGCGCCCAGGCCCAGCAGCGAGGGCAGGAACGCGACGAGCTCCTTGGAGCCGACGGTCGGCAGCACGCCTGCCGGGTCGAGCCCGCGCACACCGCGCCGACGGGCGAACCAGTCGACGACGGCCTGCCGCAGCTCCGGCGTGCCGTGCGTCGTCGGATAGCCGGGAGAGTCGGCCGCGGCCGCCAGCGCCTCCCGCACGAGCTCCGGCGTCGGGTCCACGGGGGTGCCCACCGAGAGGTCGACGATGCCGCCGGGGTACGCGCGGGCGCGCTCCTTGAACGGCGTGAGCGTGTCCCAGGGGAAGTCGGGCAGGGCGCCGGTCAGCAGGCCCATCGAGCGGTCAGTCGCCGTGCACGCGCAGCGGCAGGGTGGCGATGATCGGGTGGTCCTTGTCGATCTCACCCATCTTCGCGGCGCCGCCGGGCGACCCGAGGTCGTCGAAGAACTCGACGTTCGCCTTGTAGTACTCGGTCCACTGCTCCGGGACGTCGTCCTCGTAGTAGATGGCCTCGACGGGGCAGACCGGCTCGCACGCACCGCAGTCGACGCACTCGTCGGGGTGGATGTACAGCGACCGCTTGCCCTCGTAGATGCAGTCCACGGGACATTCCTCGATGCACGCCTTGTCCTTGACATCAACGCAAGGTTCGGCGATCACATACGTCACGGTCGGTCCTCCACAGTGGCCGGGGGTCGCTCCTAGTATCGCTCACATGCCCCGGACCGCGACGCCCTGTCCACGGAGAGCGCTGTGACGGACGCGACGTGGCGGAGCTGGTCGCCGGGCGTCCGCGTCGTCGTCCGACGTCGTCGCGACGACCTGCCGGCGGCCGGCGAGCCGCCCTACACCGACGTCATCGGAGAGGTGCTGGCCGTCGACGACGCCGGGGTTCTCGTCCGGAGCCGGCGCGGCGACATCAGGATCCCGGAGGCCGACATCGTGCTCGCCAAGACGGTGCCCCCTGCGCCAGCTCGTCGACCGGCGCGCTCCTAGTCGTCGAGCAGACCCGACCGGGCGATCGCCGCCTCGAGCGCGGCAGTGAAGTCGCCCACGACCTGGCGCAGCAGGCGCGCCTTGTGCAGCGCGTTGCCGACGTCCTCCGCGTCGTGGCAGTCGAAGTCGAGCGTGACCGACCGGTTGCAGTCGGCGATGGTGAACGTGCCCTCGACCGCGCTCCACGGCTCGCCGTCCTCGCGGTGGCGGCCGGTGCCGGGCTCGTGGGTCAGGACCTTGACCTCCGCGAACACGTGCGCCGTCGTGTTTTACCCCGCGTGGTTCAGGAAGTCACGGACCAGGAACGAGGTGTTCGGCAGCGCCTCGAGGCTCGTACCGCCGCTGGGCGCGGCGGCGAGCCCGAGGAGACGGTCGGGGAGCGTGTCGATCACGGCGCGACGGTAGTGGCGGCCGTGCGAGCGGCGCCAGGACTTTGCGCCGTGCCCGTCGCCTATCCCGCGGGCGCCGGCCCGCAGATGATCTTGTTCTGCGGCTTGTAGCGCCAGGTGTTCGACTCGGTCTTGACCAGCTCGCCGTTCAGCGACGTCTTGCGCGTCACGGTCACGGTGAAGCCGGGGTTGCCCGCGGCGGACGCCTCGCACGTGGGCGACTGCGAGTAGACGGTCGTGGGCTGGACGACGCCCGAGCGCGGGCTCGTGATCGACTCGACGGACCAGTACTTGGTGCTCCACGCCCGCACGTACAGGCGGTTGTCGGCCACCCACGACTGGATGAGCGCGCCGTACGGGGTGTTGTTCTTCCAGCGCATGTCCAGCGTGCCCGTGAAGATCGTCGACTCGCGGCCCTCGGGGTAGCGGGCGAACCACTCGCTGTGCGGCTTGTGCTCGATGTCCTCGTAGCCCGCCAGGAACCCGACGTTGTAGCTGGTGGTGGAGACCTGGCTCAGGCCGCCGCCCCAGGCGTCGGTGTGCTCGCCGCTGACGATCGCGCCGGCCTCGACGAAGCCGTGCGCCGCGTCGATCGGACCGAGCGCCTCGGTGAGGCTGAACGTCTCGCCCGGCTTGACCAGGGTGCCGTTGATCTTGCTCGCGCCGTTCGTGATGTTGATCGTGCGGCGCGGCTCGCTGGTCAGCGGGGTGGAGAACTCCGAGACGATCTCCTTGACGCCCAGCTGCTCGAGCGCGGCGGTCGACTCCGACGGGTCCGACTGCACCAGCTCGACGGTCGCCGAGCGGTTGTCCGAGACCGCCGCACCGGCTACCGCGGTCGCCATCGTCGCGGGGTCCAGCGTGGTGCCCGGGGTGCCCGGCACGATGACGGGGGCGTTGTCGACGAACTCGAAGTGCGCGTCCGCCGACGCCGTCAGAAGGTCGGGCAGCTGCTGGAGCACCGCGGCCGTCAGACCGTCGCCGTTCATCTGCAGGACCAGCTCGCCGTTTGTCGGGACGTAGGCCGAGTTGGCGGCCAGCGTCGCCGCGTCGAGCAGCGCGACCTGCCCGGAGACCATCACCGAGACCGGCGCCGAGGTCACCTTGGCCGCCTCGACCAGCGCCGCGTCCGTCTTCTCCTGCGTGATCGCCGGCGGGACGGTCGTGGTGGGGAGCTTCAACGGCCGGGGCGCGACGAGCCAGTCGCTCGTGATCACCTTCGCCGACTCGACCGGGTCCAGGTCCCAGCCGTCGACGGCGTCCGTGGACTGCGCCGTGGCGTCGACGTACAGGACCGTCCCGTCGACGGGCAGCAGCTGGAGGGCGGTGCCCAGCCCGTCGATCGACGCGGCCAGCTTCGAGGCGTCCACCGCAGTCACCGCGTCCTGCTCGCCGATGCCGACGATGTGGTCCCAGAGCTGCTTCGGGTCGGCCAGGTCCACGCCCGTCAGCTCGTCGACCGTGGCCTGCGCGTCGAACGTCAGACCCGACGTCGTCGGATCGATGGTGGCCTGCACGTCCTGCGCGATCACCGGGATCGGCTGCGTCGTCTCGTCAGCGAGCTCCGTGTCCAGCCGTGCCACCGCCTCCGCCGACTTGAGGCCGCCGATGTCCACGCCCGCGACGCTCGCGCCGCGCGGCACGGTGTCCGCCACGGCGAACGACGCCCCGACGTAGGCCGCACACAGGACCAGCACGATGCCGACGGTGATCAGCACGCGGCGGGGCCACCGACGTCGGCGGTTCTCGGGCTCGAAGACGTCGAACGGTGACGGTGCGCGCTCGCTCGACGGGACCGGTCCCGCGGAGACCGTGCTCGAGGACGCGGCAGCAGCGGCAGTCACGGGCGCGAACCTGCTGGTTGCGGCAGCCGGTGCGGGCTCCGTGGCAGCCGGCGCGGCCGCGGCGACGGGTGTCTCGGCGGCGACCGGCGGCAGGACCTCGGTGGGATCCGGCGTCGGGTCCGCCACCGGCGGAATGACCTCGGTCGGGGGTTCCGGCTGCGGGGCTGCAGGAGGCGTGGGCTCTGCGGCCTGCTCCGGGTTCGCGGCGGTCGGCGGGGTCGGCCTGATGGCCGACGCGAGCGCGGCGCTCGCCAGGGCGGCGAAGGGGTTCGTCTGGACGACGGGTGTCTCGTCCTCAGGAACAACGACGGGCGCCTGCTCGGGCTCGTCGATCGGCTCGGCGACCTCCGCCGCGGCCGACACCCCGTCGGACTCCTGCTCGTCAGACTCCTGCTCGTTGGACGCCCGCTCGTCGGACTCGGTGCCCGGCGCAGGCTCCTCGTCCTCGGACGTGGGGGACTCCGCGGCAGCGTCGTCGGAGGTCGTCTCCTGGGACTCGACTGCGGCCGCCACGACCGCGTCCGTCTCGACGTCAGCCTCAGACTCGGAGCCGGCCTCGACGTCGGCCTCAGACCCGGCCTCGGCCGCGGGTTCGGGCTCGACGGGCTCCGCCGTCTCATCGGCCGCGGCGACCGGCTCGGAGGCGATGTCGTCCGCCGCAGTGGGCGCATCGGGCTCCGCCACGGGCTCGTCCGCGTCAGGCTCGGGCTCGACGATCTCGTCGGCCTCAGGCTCGTCGGCCTCAGGCTCGTCGGCCTCAGGCTCGTCGGCCTCGGACTCGTCGCTCTCGAGCTCGGCAGTCTGGGGCTCGTCGGCTTCGGGCTCGCCGGATTCGGGCTCGTCGGTCCCGGTCGCCTCGGCGGCGGGCTCCGCAGTGTCGGGCTCGGTCGCCTCCGCTTCCGGCTCGTCGGACTCGGCCTCGGCCTCATCGGTCTCGACGACAGCGTCGGCCTCCGACTCAGCGGTCTCCGACGTCGCGGACGCCTCCGACTCAGCGGTCTCCGACGTCGCGGACGCCTCCGACTCAGCGGTCTCCGACGTCGCGGACGCCTCGGACTCAGCGGTCTCCGACGTCGCGGACGCCTCAGACTCCGGCTCGTCGACCTCGTCGACCTCGTCGACCTCGTCGGGCGTGACAGCCACCTCGTCGGATCCGTCGGAGACGTCCTCGGGCTCGGTGGCGTCCACGGACGCGTCCGGCGTGGCCACGGCAACGTCGTCGGCCCCGTCCGGTGCCTGCTCCGGCTCGGGGGCGGGCTCCTCGTCGACGGACGGCCCAGAGTCGTCGGAATCCTCGACGACGGCCGCGGCCTCCGCGGGCTCAGACTCGGGCTCCTGGTCGTCGACGGGAACCGTCGACGCACCGCCCCAGACGGGCCAGACGGTATCCGTAGGCGCACCGGCGCCCGGCGTCGCGCCGCCGTCACCGACCTGTCCGGACTCGTCCTGCTCCGTGCCGTCGCTCATCCCGCTCCCCTGCTGCTCTCCGCGCGTACAACGCGCCCGGGCGAGTCTACGTGGCGGTGCGCGCCATCCCGACGATCCGGCCGCGCGCCGGACAACGATTCACAGCAAGCCGTCGCAGGGCACGGCGCAGCGTCGGTGACACGCCGCTGTCCGAGATCCCGCAGCACCGGACATCTCCGGACACATCGGACGGTCGCACCGCCACGGGCCCGGACTGCCGCTCAGCGCACCGGTCGCACGCGTCCTCGTAGGTGGACCAGACCTCCGGCGCCCGCGTCCCCCTGCGCACCGGAGAGGACGTCGCCGATCACGACGTCGTGGTCGCCCGCGCGGTGGATCGCCGCCGTGCGGCAGTCGAACCACGCCGCGGCGCCGTCCACCCAGACACCACCGGAGAGCGGCGCGGGGCGGTGCGGCACGCGGGCGAGCTGGTCGAACGCGGGCCGGCCGGGCGACGCGAGCCAGTCGGCGGTGTGCGCCTGGTCGTCGGCCAGGATGCTGACCGCCCAGGTGTCCACGTCGTCGAGCGCGTCACGGAAGCGGGCGTCGACGTGCACGCAGAACAGGAGCATCGGCGGTTCGAGGGAGACGGAGGCGACGGCGCTCGCGGTCATCGCGTGCACGGTGTCCCGCCACCGCAGGGTGATCACCGCGACACCGGCGGGCAGCCGGCCGACGGCCGACCGGAAGTCGTCGGACGAGATCCCCGGGACGGCGCTCACTGCGGGGCGTCCGGCTCCCCGGCGACGTGGGCCGTCACGACCGGCGGCCCGGACGGGGCGGGACGAGCAGGGCGCGGGGTGTCGGAGAACCACGCACGCGGCAGCAGCATCGCGACGACCGCGACGGCCACCGAGCCGAGCAGCCAGACCATCCCGAGCTTCTGCCCCGACGGCACGAGGACGTCTCCACCCGGACCCTTCTGCGACAGTGCGAGCACGGTCACGCCCAGACCGACGACGAACCCGATCCAGGCGATCAGCCCGCCGAAGGCCCGGGCGGTCGCAGCGGCGGCCAGCACGAGCGACAGGCACAGGACCAGACCCCACGGCTGCACGCTGCGGTGCATGATCGTGCCGATCACGCCGACGACGATGCCGACGAAGGCGGTCAGGATCGTCTTGCCCAGGGCGGCCGGCGAGAGGTGCACGCGGTCAGGGTATCGGGCGCACGCCGGCCGGCCACGCGACGTCGCCCGCGACGACGAACCGGTACGTCTCGACGGGGAGCAGCGGCGCGAGGACCTGGTTGCTGAGGGCGTAGCGGCCCACGAGTGCCGGGTCGTCGTCGACCGAGGCCACGGCCTGCACCTGCGTCTCGTGGGCACGCAGTGCCGCGAGGACCTCGTCGCGCACCGGCAGCACGTCCACCTCGAGGTCGACCTCGTCGTCGGGCACCGCGACCGAGGGCAGCGGACCGTCGGCGTCCGGGACGCTCAGACCGTCGGAACCCGCGAGGGCGGCGTACCCCGCGCGCAGGGCGCTCTCCGGCTGCACGACGACGAGCAGCACCGGCGCCGGGTCGACGAGCTCGACGGCCCGGCGGGTGACCTCGTAGGTGCGGACGTGGTCGGGATGCCCGTACCCGCCACCCGGTTCGTACGTCACGACGACGGCCGGGCGCCGCTCGCGCAGGACGCCCGCGAGCCGCCGGGCGGCGTCCTCGACGCCCGCGCGGACGAACGCGTGGGGCGGGACCTCGTCGGCGAGCCGCGCCCGCCCGGAGCCCACCCACGCCATGCCGGAGTCCTCGAACCGAGGGTCGGCCGACCCGTCGAGGAACACGTGGTCGTGCACACCGAGCGCGGCCAGGGCGGCCGCGAGCTCGACCGTCCGGTGCGCGGCGAGCGCCGGCCCGTCGCCCTCGAGGTGCGCGAGCGAGGCACCGATGACCTCGCCGCGCTCACCTCGCGTGCAGGTGACGACCGTGGTCGGCAGACCGGCGCGCGCCCAGGTGGCCAGGAGCGCGCCGGTGGCCAGGGACTCGTCGTCGGGGTGCGCGTGCACCGCGACAAGCGCGTCGCCCATCAGCTCAGGAAGACGTTCAGGCGCGCTTCGAGCGGGCCGTGATGCGCGCGCGCTCGGTCTGGTCGAGCACCACCTTGCGGATGCGCACGATCTCCGGCGTCACCTCGACGCACTCGTCCTCGCGGGCGAACTCGAGCGACTCCTCGAGCGTGAGGTTGCGCGGCGGGATGAGGTTCTCGAAGTTGTCGGCCGTCGCGGACCGCATGTTCGTGAGCTTCTTCTCCTTGGTGATGTTCACGTCCATGTCCTCGTTGCGCGAGTTCTCACCGACGATCTGGCCCTCGTAGACCTCCTGCGTCGGCTGGACGAAGAACGAGCCACGCTCCTGCAGGTTGATCATGGCGAACGGCGTGACGGGACCGGAGCGGTCGGCGACGAGCGAGCCGTTGATGCGCGTCTCGATGTTGCCGGCCCACGGCTCGTAGCCCTCGGCGATGGAGGACGCGATGCCGGTGCCGCGGGTGTCCGTCAGGAACCGCGTGCGGAAGCCGATCAGGCCACGCGCCGGCACCAGGAACTCCATGCGGACCCAGCCGGTGCCGTGGTTCGACATGGTCTCCATGCGGCCCTTGCGCTGCGCGAGCAGCTGCGTCACGGCGCCCAGGTACTCCTCGGGGACGTCGATGGTCATGCGCTCGACGGGCTCGTGGATCTTGCCGTCGACCTTCTTGGTCACGACCTGCGGCTTGCCGACGGTCAGCTCGAAGCCCTCGCGACGCATCTGCTCGACCAGGATGGCCAGCGCGAGCTCACCACGGCCCTGGACCTCCCAGGCGTCGGGACGCTCGGTGGGCACGACGCGGAGCGAGACGTTGCCGACGAGCTCCTTGTCGAGGCGGTCCTTGACCTGGCGGGCGGTGACCTTGTGGCCCTTGCCGCCGCGGCCGGCCAGCGGGGACGTGTTGATCCCGATGGTCATGGAGATAGCCGGGTCGTCGACCGTGATCAGGGGCAGCGGGCGCGGGTCGTCCGGGTCCGTCAGCGTCTCGCCGATGGTGATGTTCTCGATGCCGGCGACGGCCACGATGTCGCCGGGGCCGGCCGAGTCGGTGCTGACGCGCTCGAGCGCCTTGGTCTCCAGCAGCTCGGTGATCTTCACGTTCTGCAGCGAGCCGTCGGCGCGGGCCCACGCGACGGTCTGACCCTTGCGGATCGTGCCGTTGAACACGCGCAGCAGGGCGAGGCGGCCGAGGAACGGCGACGCGTCGAGGTTGGTGACGTGCGCCTGCAGCGGCGCGCCCTCGGTGTAGGTGGGCGCCGGGATGCGCTCGAGGATCGTCTTGAAGAGCGGCTCGAGGTTCTCCGCGTCCGGCAGGCCGCCGTCGGCGGGCTGGTTCATCGACGCACGGCCGGCCTTGGCGGCGGCGAACACGACGGGCACGTCGAGGATCGCGTCGAGGTCCAGGTCCGGGACGTCCTCGTGCAGGTCGGAGGCCAAGCCCAGCAGCAGGTCCGTCGCCTCGTGCACGACGTCGGTGATCCGGGCGTCGGGACGGTCGGTCTTGTTGACCACGAGGATCACGGGCAGCTTGGCGATCAGCGCCTTGCGCAGCACGAACCGCGTCTGGGGCAGCGGGCCCTCGGACGCGTCGACGAGCAGAACGACGCCGTCGACCATGGACAGGCCGCGCTCGACCTCGCCACCGAAGTCGGCGTGGCCGGGGGTGTCGATGACGTTGATGGTGATGCCGTCGGGCTGGCCGATCTCCGCCGCCGCGGGACCCGTGTACCGGATCGCCGTGTTCTTGGCGAGGATGGTGATGCCCTTCTCGCGCTCCAGGTCGCCCGAGTCCATCGCGCGCTCGTCCACGTGGGCGTGGGAACCGAACGAGCCGGACTGCCAGAGCATGGCGTCGACGAGCGTGGTCTTGCCGTGGTCGACGTGCGCGACGATGGCGACGTTGCGCAGGTCAGCGCGCACGCTCGTGCCGGCGGATGTCGTCGGCGCAGTCGTGGGCTCAGACATGGGGGAACTCATCTCAGAAGGTGGGGAGCGCGCCGGGTCGTCGGCTGCGCCGGTCAATCCTACCCGCCCGTACGCGTGTACGGGGGTAGAGGTGACCAGACCCACTCTCAGCTGCGCGCCCAACCCCACCACGAGGTCAGGTCCGCGCGGCCGAGCGCGAGCGGTTCGATGTCCGCCAGCTCGGTGCCGTCGGGCAGCGGGCGCTGGGCGACGACGACCGGCTGCTGCGCGATCGAGACGACCGCACCGCCGGTGACCAGGCTCGTCGCGACGGGCTCGAGCGCCGTCGGGACGGCGGCCGGGTCGAGCGTCGCCGCCAGGGTCGCCAGGGCGGCGTCGGTCGCCGGGTCCTTCCAGCCGGTCAGGTTGGCGTAGCCGGCCGACTGCCAGCGGGTGACGAGCGCGTCGACGGGCAGGTCCGACTGCGGCACCGGCACGAGCGCGACGTCCCAGGCCTCGGGTGCGCCCCGCAGGTCCGCCGCCCACGCCTGCACGGCCGTGTAGGGCCGGACCTCGAAGCCCGCCTCGGCGGCGGACTCGGTGATCTTGTCCAGCATCGCGGTGCGCAGCGGGTCCGTCGTGTTGGTCAGCACCCGGACCACGACCGGCTCGGTCACCTTGGCCGCCTCGAGGGCGGTCGTGGCCGCGTCGGCGTCGGCGGCGGCGTCGGGTGCGGCGTCTCCCCCGGCGTCCGGACCGACCTGCGGCAGGACCGCCGTCGACACCTCGGCGTCGGGCCACAGGGGCTTCACCAGGTCGTCGACGATCGCGTCGCGCGGCACGGTGAGCAGGAACGCGGTGCGGACGGCGGCTGCGGTCGCCGCGTCGCCGGCGTAGGTCGCGGGGTCGAACGCGCCCCCGCCCGCCACCTGGAGCTGAAGCTGCAGGGTGCTGTCACCACCCGTGCGGACGGTCGCACCCTCCACGTCGCCGAGGGCGTCCAGCACGTCCGCCGTGTCAGCGGGGGCGATGACATCGATCGACCCGGCGGACAGGGCGCTCACCTCGTCGAGCGGATTCAGGTCGGTGCGCACGACGATGCGGTCGAAGGCGGCGGCGTGGTCGCCCGTGTACTCCTCGTTGCGCACCAGCTCGACACGCTCGCCGGGCACGATCCGGTCGATGACGTACGGACCGTCACTCACGGCGAGGTCGGGGTGCTGGGCCAGGGCGTCGGCGTCGAACTGGGTGCGCCACGTGGCCGAGATCGAGCTCAGCGCCTTCTTGTCCTCGGTCGTGATCGCGGCGGTCACCGCTGCCGCGGCGGCCGTCGGGTCCTCGACTCCGAGCGCCGTCTGGCCGACGACGTGCGCCGGGACGCCGACGTCGAGCGCGACCTGCCAGTCGGCGACGGGCGCCGTGTAGGTGACCGTGACCGTCGCGCCGTCGACCACCGGGGGCTGCTCCGCGTAGATCAGGGCGGGCGACGCGGCCGCGAAGGCCACGCCCGCGGCGAGCGCGTCGTCGTTGGTGACCTCACCGGCGTCGTCGAGCTCCGGGGTCACGTCGTCCAGCTGCCCGCTGCGCGCGGCCCACTCGAGCACCAGGTCGTCGGCCGTGACGGGCACGCCGTCGGACCACGTGGCGTCGTCGGCGATCGTGTACTTCACCGTGAGCGGCGCGTCCGACACCTTCTCGATCGTGCCGAACGACGGGTCCAGCACCGCCGTGCCGTCCTCGTCGAGACTCACGAACCCCGACTGCACCAGCCCGCGGACCAGCGTGCTGCCGGGCGCCCGACCCTGCGCGGTGCCCCCGTTCAACGAGGTGAACGGGGACGCGACGGCGACGACGACCGTGCCGGACCGCTGCGGCGCGGGTGCGGGCTCCGTGCAGCCGGCGAGCGCCACCACAGCGGCGGCGACCACGACGACCGTCAGACCTGAACCACTGCGCACCGCATGCCTCCCACGAGCTCGGACGGGCACCGGCTGCCCCATACGGAGGTATCGGTCACCTTCCGCCGAACATCAACCATGCCGTACGAATCGGTGGAAACTCGGATCAAGCCCGACGAGTCGACGACTAGAAGCCGCGCCCCGTGGTCTGCCCGGGACCCTGGTCGACGATGTCGTGCGCGTCCAGCTCGGCGTTCTCCGAGGCGTTCGCCAGCTCGTCGGCCCGCTCGATCTCGGCACGCTCGAGCTCGTCGCGCTGCTGGTCCAGAAGCGCGTCGCGGGTGAGGCGACGCTCCTGCTGGGCCACCGGGTCCGGCACGGGGACGGCGGCGAGCAGCCGCTGCGTGTACGAGTCCTGCGGGTGGTTGACCACCTGGGCGGTGTCGCCGATCTCCACCAGCCGGCCGTTGTGCATGACGGCGATCCGGTCGGAGAGCATCTCGACGACGGCCAGGTCGTGGCTGATGAACAGGCACGCGAAGCCGTGCTCGCGCTGCAGGTCCTGGAACAGCTCGAGGACCGTGGCCTGCACGGAGACGTCGAGGGCGGAGGTGGGCTCGTCGGCCACCAGGAGCTGCGGCTCGAGCGCCAGCGACCGGGCGATGCCGACGCGCTGCCGCTGACCGCCCGAGAGCTCGTGCGGGTACCGGTTGCGCATGGCGCGCGGCAGCTGCACCTGGTCGAGCAGGCGCTCGACCGCACGCGACATCTCGGGGCCCTTGATTCCACGGTGCAGCAGCAGCGGCTCGCCGATCGACTCACCGATCGGGAGGCGCGGGTTGAGCGAGGAGCCCGGGTCCTGGAAGACGATGCCGACCTTGCTGCGCAGCGGCTTGAGGTCCTTCAGGGTGGCGCCGACCATGTTCTGGCCGACGATCTTCAGCTCGCCCGACGTCACCGGGAGCAGGCCGACGACGGCGCGTCCGATGGTCGTCTTGCCGGAGCCCGACTCGCCGACGAGGCCGACCACCTCGCCGCGGTGCAGCGTCAGGCTGACCCCGTCGACCGCCCGGAAGGCGGGCTGGCGACGACGGCCCGGGTACTCGATGACCATGTCCTTGGCCTCGAGGACCACGTCCTGCGCGTCCTGCGGCACAGCAGTCGGCTCGATGCGGTCGGCCGTCGTGGTGTCCGACGTCTCGGCGGCGAGCGCCTCCGCGCTGCGGCCGAGGTGCGGCACGGCGTCGAGCAGCTTGATCGTGTACGGGTGGGTCGGCGCGTTGAAGATGTCGATCGACGTCCCCTCCTCGACGACGCGACCGTCCTTCATCACGATGATCTTGTCGGCCAGGTCGGCGACGACGCCCATGTCGTGCGTGATCAGCACGATGCCCGAGTCGATGCGCGTGCGCAGGTCGCGCATGAGCTTGAGGATCTCGGCCTGCACCGTGACGTCCAGGGCCGTGGTCGGCTCGTCGGCGATCAGGAGCTTGGGGTCGCACGCGAGCGCCTGGGCGATCATCGCGCGCTGGCGCTGCCCGCCGGACAGCTGGTGGGGGTAGGCGTCGATGCGCCGGTTCGGGTCGGGGATCTCGACCAGGCGGAGCAGCTCGAGCGCGCGCGCCCGGGCCTCCTTGGGGCCGATGTCGAAGTGCGTGCGCAGCGTCTCGATGATCTGGAAGCCGACCGTGTAGACCGGGTTGAGCGCGGTCATCGGCTCCTGGAAGATCACCGCGATCTCGCGTCCGCGGACGTGCCGGAGCTTCTGCGGCGACATCCCGATCAGCTCGCGGTCGCCCAGCTTGGCGCTCCCCTTGGCGCGCCCGTTGGGCGGCAGGAGGCCGAGCAGGGACATCGAGGACTGCGTCTTGCCGGAGCCGGACTCGCCGACGATGGCGAGCACCTCGCCCGGGAAGACGTCGTAGTTCACGCCCGTCGCGGCCGGGAACCACGTTCCGTCGACGTAGAAGTCGACGCCGAGGTCACGGACGGTGAGCACGGGCGTCCCGGTCGGAGCTGCTGCCGGGACGGCGTCGGAGATGTCGAGAGCCACGCTGGTTCCTTACTGGCCGAGGACGAGGTGCGCGATGGACGGGGTCGCCGTCGTCGAGCGCCGGTCTGGGAGCATGGACGGATGGGTGCCACGCAGGAGTTCAGTTCGACGTACGGCCGCTGGCTGACCGGCGGTGCGGCGCTCGCCGCGGTGATCGCCCTGGTCAGCGTGCTGGCCGCCGACGGAGTGAGCGAGAGCCTGCAGCTCGTGCCGCTCATGGCGCTCGTCGTGCTCGTGGTCTGGGCGCTCTTCTGGCGACCGGCCGTCGTGGTGTCCGACGGCGAGGTCGTGGTGCGCAACGTGCTGGCGACCGTGCGCATCCCGTGGCCCGCATACCGCGGCGTCACCGTGAAGTACTCGCTCGTCGTGCACACCACCGGCGCCGACGTGACCGCGTGGGCGGCTCCCCGCTCGAGCGGGACCGCACAGCGGATGCGCCGCCGTCGCCCGACCGAGGGCCCGCTCGGCCCTGGCCGGCACAACGCGAACGCCGACCGGGTGGCCGACGCGATCGTCGAGCGCCAGGCCGCCCTGAAGGACGCCGGCTTCCTCAAGGACGCCGAGGCCGCCGTCGCGGCGGGTGTGGTCCCGCAGCGCCGCTGGCACTGGGCGCTCGTCGGCGGCGTGCTGGTGCTCGCCGTCGCGTCGTTCGCCCTGCTCTGAGCGCGCGGTCATCCCCCGGACATCCCGGCATTCGGGCCCTGCACCTGCGGCGGCACGCCAGGCGTTCCCTGCGTCGGGGACTGACCGGCGGCGAACTGCGCGCGGGCCATCTTGCGCTCGGACGGGATCCGCTTCTGCCGCGGGTCGAACGCGTCGCGCAGACCGTCGCCGATGAAGTTGATCGTCAGGGCGATGATCACGATGAACAGACCCGGCCACCAGAACAGCCACGGACGAGTCGCGAACGCCTCCTGGTACTGGCTGATGAGAAGCCCGAGCGACGTCGCCGGCGCCTTGATGCCGACGCCGAGGTAGGAGAGCGCGGTCTCGAGGAGGATCGCGGAGCTCATCAGCAGCGTCGTGTTGACGATGATGACGCCGATCGCGTTCGGCAGCATGTGCTTGAACATGATCCGGCTGTTGCTCGCACCGGCCACGCGGGCGGCGTCGACGAACTCCCGCTCCCGCAGGGTCAGGAAGTCGCCGCGCACGAGGCGGGCCAGGGTCGTCCAGGTGATGAGCCCGAGGAACGCGCCGAAGATCAGCGGGTTGTTGCCGCCGGCGAGCTGGCCGAGCACCGCGCCGATGACGATGACCGGCATCGTGATGACGAGGTCCGTCAGGCGCATCAGCAGGTTGTCGGTGCGGCCGCGCATGAAGCCTGCGAGCGCCCCGACGACGATGCCGACGACCGTCGCGACGAAGCCGACCGTGGCCGTGATGACGAGCGACGTCTGCGTGCCCTGCATGACGCGCGCGAACACGTCGCGGCCGATCTCGTCCTGACCGAACGGGTGCAGGCCCCAGTGGAACCAGATGCCCGCGTCGCCGCCGAGCCAGACCGGCAGCTGGATGGTCGGGTGACCACCGTCGATGATCACGCGGTTGGGCAGGTTGGGCCGCCAGATCCACCAGCCGTCCCAGCCGAAGACGCCGACCGACGTGAACGCCAGCAGCACGACGAACGCCAGCACGACGACGGCGATCATGGCGCCGCGGTGGCGCAGGAAGCGCCGACGGACGATCTGGCTCTGCGAGAGGCCCGCGACCTCGCGCAGCTCGATCGAGTTCTCGACGGAGTCCTCCGGAGGAAGCTGTTCGACGGTGCTCATGCGTTCACCCGGATCCTGGGGTCGAGGCCTGCGTAGATGAGGTCGGCGACGATGTTCGCGATGATCGCGAGCGCCGCGACGATCAGCAGGTACGCCATGACGGGGTCGATCTCGGCGTGCTGCAGCGACGCCAGGAAGAGCGTGCCCATGCCGGGTCGGGCGAACACCTTCTCGGTGATGATCGCGCCACCGAGCAGGGTGATGACGTCGATCGGGACGACGGTCGCCAGCGGGATCAGCGAGTTGCGGAACCCGTGCCGCATGATCACCGTCCGCTCGGGGATGCCCTTGGACCGGGCCGTGCGGATGTAGTCCTGGCTCATCACCTCGAGCATGCTCGAGCGCGAGTAGCGGGTGTAGGCCGCGAAGCCGATGAGCAGGAGCGCGATCGTCGGCAGCAGGAGGTGGGTGAACGAGTCGAGCGTCTGCACCCAGAAGTTGCCACCGAGGTTCGGCGTGCTGTTGCCGATGGTCGGGATCGGGCGCCCGCTGATGGCCGGTGCGTTGTAGTACGCCGGCCAGACGCGCATGACCTGGTTCGCGAAGAGCATCGACGCGACGACCACTGCCGTCAGCGCGGCCGTCCGGGCGGACACGCCGCGGTCGGGGCCGCCCCACGCGTAGCCGACGCCGACGCCGACCGCGATGGTGACGAGCAGCAGGCCGAACATCATCAGCCAGGACTCCTGCACGGACCGGAAGAAGATCTGCAGCGGCAGGTAGAGCACCAGGCCGATGACGACGGTGGTCAGCGAGGCAGCGAGCGCTCGGCGGTTCTTCAGGCCGGTGGACAGGGTCGTGATGGCGAAGGCGCTCGCGGTACCGAGGACCGCCAGGAGCACCGGGTTGATGCTCGGCGTGGTCCACCAGTCCGTGATCTGCAGGAAGGCGAACGTCGCGAACGTCGAGGCGAAGCCGAGTCCGAAGGTGACGCCCCGGCGGCGCGTGTCGCCACCCACGGCGAGGCTCCACAGGAGTCCCGCGAGCACGGCGACCACGGTGATGGCGACCCACGAGACCACCGGGTCCGCGAGGAAGTCGTTGAAGCCGATGGCGCCCCACTGCTTGAGCAGCACCGCGACCCAGAACGCGGGCAGCGAGTACAGGAGGAACGACACGAAGATGATGAGGTAGTCGAACGAGCTGTACTGCCGCAGCGCGCTGACGATGCCGACGGCGACGCCGAAGATGATCGCCAGGAACGTCGCCGCGGTGACGAGCTGGATGGTCGACGCGACCGCGCCCTGCAGGAGCTCGGAGACGGGCTGGCCGCTGACCCACGCGACGCCGAGGTCGCCGTGCAGCACGTCGCCGAGCCACTTGAAGTAGCGGATGACGACGCCGGTGTTCAGGTCGAGGAGATCGATCCGCTCGGAGATCAGCTCGGCCTTGTTCGGCGCGTTCGACTGGCGCAGGTCGTAGAACGGGTCCATCGACGCGTAGACCAAGAGGTACATGGCGAACGTGGAGACGAAGAGCGTCGCCAGTCCGGCCAGGAGACGTCGCCACAGGAACGAGAGCATGAAGAGTGGTACCTCACGGTTGAGGACGTTTACGCACCAGCCGGCAAAGTCTACGCGGCAGTGGTCGCAGAGGGCCGCTCGAACGTCCTGGTGGGGCGGGCGAGCAGGTGATGCGGCGCCGACGGCATCCGGTGCAGGGGCACCGTTGCCCGGCTGCAGTGCCGTAGGACGCGGGTAGCGCGCGTCGGGCGCTTGGCTCTTTCACGCACACGGTGAGGGCGGCGGGACCTTGATGGTCCCCCCGCCCTCACGCGGTGTGTCATGTCATGCGGTGACGAAGGTCAGCTCGTGGCCCCGTCGGTCGGCGACGTGGCCGTCGCCTTCCAGTCCCAGAACCCGTAGAAGATCGTCGGGTTGATGGAGATCGGCGCGGGACCCGAGAGCTTGTCCTCGTTCCAGGCGTGGATGCCGGGGAACTGGAAGATCGTGGTCCCGAACGCGTCGGCCCAGAGCTGCTTCTCGACGTCCAGCTGAAGCTGCGCCTGCTCCTTCGGGTCGATCGAGACGGCGAGCTGGTCGAAGAGACCGTCGACCGTCGAGTTGCTGTAGTGGCCGTAGTTGTTGATGCCACCGGTGCGGTAGTTCGCGTCCGACTCCGTCACAGCGGTGGACTCGGACTGCCAGCCGAACAGCGAGGCGTCGTACTGGTCCTGCTGCGTGGACAGCTTGGTGCCCCACTCGGTGGCGGGCGCCGAGGCGTCGACCATCGTGAAGCCGGCCGCCGTGGCGGTGTCGCTGATGAGAGCGAACTCGTTCACGCGGCGCGGGTTGTCACCGTTGAAGGCGAACCGGACCGGGATCGGCGTGGTGATGCCGGCGTCGGCCAGGATCTGCTTGGCCTTGTCGACGTCCGCGTCCAGCGGGTAGGCGTCCGACCCGTTGTTGGCGACCATGTCGGCGTAGTTCGGCGAACCGGGCAGGTCGATGAACGAGTTGCGGACCTCGGCCTTGGGGTTCAGCGGGACGATCAGGTTGTCGACGATCGTCTGACGCGGGATCGCCGTGAGGAACGCCTGGCGGACCGCGAGGGCCTTCGAGGCGTCGCCACCGTAGGTGGCCGGGTCGAACGGACCCTTGTTGTCGAAGACGAGGTCGACGTGCTCGTAGGTGCCCTCGATCGCGTTGTCGACCTTGACGCCGTCGAGCGCCTCGAGCGCCGTCAGCACGTCGGCGGACGCCTGCGGGCCGATGAGGTCGACCTCACCGTTCTGCAGCGCCTGGACCTGGCCCATCGGGTCGTCGATGTAGCGGACCGTGATGGTGTCGGGGCCACCCGCGTGGTCACCCTTGTACTTCGGGTTGCGCTCGAGCGTCAGGTACTGGTTCTCGACGAACTCCGAGATCACGTACGGGCCGTCGGCGACGAGGAGCGACTTGTCGTCCGGGAGCTTGGTGAACTCGGTGCCGCTGTTCCACCACTTGGCGAGAGGCTTGAGCTTCTCGACGTCCTTGTCCTGGATCGCCTTGACCATGGCGTCGGTGGCCTCGGTCGGGTCGTCGATCGCGAGCGCGTGCATCGCTGCCACGTGCGCGGGGACGGTCGGACCGGTGAAGTTGAGCTCCCAGTCACCGAACGGCTTGTCGTAGACGTAGGTGATCGACTTGTTGTCGTCGGAGATCTCGGGGGTCTTGGTGACGAAGGACGCACCGGGCGTCACGCCGTCGAAGTAGACGCCGGCCGTGTAGTCGGTGGTGTCGTTGCCCTCTTCGTCCGTGGTGCCCTCGATCGTGTTGAGCGCACCGGAGGTGCCGGCCCAACCGAGCAGGAGGTCCGCGGCGGTGACGGGCGTGCCGTCCGACCAGGTCGCGTCGTCGCTGAGCGTGTACTTGACCGTCAGCGGGTCGTCCGACGTCTTCTCGTACGTGCCGAAGCCCTCGTTCTTCTGGAGCTTGAGGTCCGGGTCGTAGAAGTTGAACGTCTCGTTCGTGAGGTAGGTGATGACGGCGTTCTGGGTCGCGTTGCCGTTCGACGAGTCCGTGTTCGTCTCGAACAGCGGGGACTCCCAGGCGACGTTGACCGCGGTCTCCTGGTTGATCCCGGCGTCGTCGCCGTTGTCGTCGCTGCCGTTGTCACCGCTGCTGCACGCAGCAAGCGCGAGAAGGCTCAGCGAGGCGACCGCAGCGGTCGCGGCCTTCCGTGTGATCTTCAATGTTCCTCCTGAAACGGTGGTGGGTCTGCCTAGTCACGCGGGCGTCGATGGTCACGACGCACAGGAGCACAGATCCCGCCGGGGGTTGGCGACACGTTAGTCAAGCCCCAACGGACAAATCGGACAGGTGGCCGCAGAACTGATGATCGTTACGCGATTGATACTGGCCGGTACGTCCACGATGTGAGATCGTCACCCCGCGGAAACACCACGGTTACCTGTCCGAAGCACGTCCGGACGGGTGTCACCCCAGCTAAATCACTGACGTTGCGTTGCGGATCTGCTATAGACCGCGATCGCGGTGTAGGCACCGCTGTGAAGTCGCCGTGTCGCGGGACTTCGCTTTCCACCGTACTCCGGGACGCGACGCGCAGCCCGCTGAGCAGGGACAATCGCCCGATGAGCATCAGTTCCGTGATCCACCGACTGGGTCGCACGCGTTGGTTCGCTCGTGCCGGCAAGGCCACCTCCGGCCTCGATCGCCGCCTGCAGAAGGCGACGCGCGGCCGTCTGAGCACCCTGGGACGGCCGAGCATCCCGCAGCTGATCCTCACGACGACCGGCCGCAAGTCCGGTCAGCCGCGCGAGGCCGTGCTCGCCTACGCCGTCGACGGGGACGGCTGGGTCCTGATCGGGTCGAACTGGGGCCAGGAGCACCACCCGGCCTGGTCGGGCAACCTGCTCGCGAACCCGTCGGCGAGCGTGACCATCGCCGGCCTCACCACCCCCGTCACGGCGTCCCTGACGTCCGACGACGAACGCGCCCGCCTGCTGCCGGCGCTCCTGGCCGTCTGGCCCGCGTACGAGACCTACGCCTCGCGGGTCGACCGCGAGCTCCGCGTCTTCCGCCTCGCACCGGCCTGACCCGTGCCGTTCTCGCCGGCCCTCGGCTCGCACCCTCGCGGGCGGCCAGGCAGGCTCGCCCGATGGACGTCCGCAGCCTGACCCGTGCCGACGAGGCGTCGGCGGTGCGTGCGCACGAGCAGCTGGTCGGCGAGGGTTTCGAGTTCCTGCTCGGCTGGTCGCCCGGAACGGACTGGCCGGCCTACCTCGACAGGCTCGAGCGCGAGCGCGCCGGCATCGACCTGGCCGACGGCCGCGTCCCCGCCACGTTCCTCGTCGCGGTCGTCGACGACGAGGTCGTCGGGCGGGTGTCGGTGCGGCACGAGCTCAACGACTTCCTGGCGCGCGTGGGCGGGCACATCGGCTACGCGGTGGTGCCGTCCGCGCGTGGGCGCGGCTACGCGACCGCGATGCCGCGGCACGGCCTCGGCGTGCTCGCGCCCCTGGGCGTGACCCGGGCACTGGTCACGTGCGACGACGACAACGGCGCCTCTGCAACGGTCATCGAACGCTGCGGCGGCCACCTCGAGGACGTCGTGGACGGCAAGCGCCGCTACTGGGTGCCGACCAGGACCTGATCCGCGCGCTGCGCTCCCGTGACGAGGCCCGTGCCGGGGTCAGCCGGCGGATCCGGTGCGCGCGCGGCGGCGGTAGGCGCGGGCCTTCATGACCTCGCCGCACTCGTTCATCGAGCACCAGCGGCCCGAGCGGTTGCGCGAGCTGTCGTAGTAGATCCACTGGCAGTCGGGGTTCGCGCACGCCTTGAGGCGGACCCACTCCCCCGACGCCTGCGCGCGGTGGACGTCGGCGAGCAGGGCAGCGACGGTCGGGTCGACACCGGCCGGGGTGAGGTTCGAAGCCCCCTCGGCGAACGCGACGACGAGCGGGTTCGCGGCCGCGATCGGGGCGAGGTTGGTCGCGTCGCCGCTGGTCAGGTAGGTGCGCAGCGCATCGCGCAGCGCGAGCAGCGGCACCGGGCCGCCGGCCAACCGCTCGACCCCGTGGAACCGGTCGTCGGTGTTCAGGAGCGCGCGGACGCGCTCGAGCCCGTCGGGTGCGACACCCGGCTCGGAGCCGAGCGTGACCCACGCCAGCAGCGGATCGGTAGGAACGGTTCACCCCTCGTCTCGTCGGCAGCGCCCTTGACGTCGGGCGCGAGTCGCCACGATAGTCATCACCAGCGTACCTGTTTTACTGGTGACGCATGGGACCGACGAACGAGAGAGCGATGACTGCCACCACCACCGAGAAGCTCGGCTGCGACACCTCCGACATGCTCCACATCCACGCCCTGTTCCGCCGGGCGTTCACCGACGTGCCCGGGCTGGTCCGCGGCGTGCCGGACGGCGACCTGGAGCGGATGCGGGCCGTCGCCGGGCACACCCGCGAGGTCGCCGCGGCCCTGCACAACCACCACGAGGGCGAGGACCAGCTGCTCTGGGACAAGCTCGAGGAGCGCGCCCCGGCCTGCGCGCTGCACGTCGGCCTGATGCGCAGCCAGCACGCGACGACCGCCGCCCAGCTCGAACGGCTCGATGTCTTGATGCCGACGTGGGAGATCGCCGCCGACGCCGTCGCGCGCGACCACGTCGCCGACCTGCTCGACGAGATCCGCACCACCCTGCTCACCCACCTCGGCCAGGAGGAGACCCAGATCCTGCCGACCGCGGCGAGCGTCATGTCGCAGCGCGAGTGGAGCCTGCTGCACGAGCACGGGATGGCGTCGATCCCCAAGGACAAGCTGCTCCTGCAGCTGGGCTGGATCCTGGAGGTCGTGCCCGCCGACGAACGCCCCGCGTGGCTCCGGGCGAACCTCCCCGCGCCCGCACGGCTGGCGTGGAGGCTCGTCGGGAAGCGGCAGTTCGCGGCGCACCGCGCACGCATCTACGGCGACTGACGAGCACCCCCGGTAGCGTCCGAGAGGTGGAGATCCTGCACGTCACCCGCCGGTCGGACTGGGACGCGGCCGTCGCCGCCGGCAGCTACCGGTGGTCGACGAAGGGCCGGACCTACGAGGAGGTCGGGTTCATCCACGCCTCGTCGCGAGCCCAGCTGCCCGGCGTCGCCGCGTTCGTGTTCGCCGACGACGTCGACGAGCTCTGTGTCCTGCTCCTGGAGACCGGCACGATCACCGCCGCCGGGACCGAGGTCCGCTACGAGGACGGCGGGAACGGCGAGCTCTACCCGCACGTCTACGGTCCGATCGACCCGGCGTGGGTGGTCGACGTGGTGCCTGCGCACATGCGGCCCGACGGCACGTTCTCCTGGGGCGTGGCGCGCTGAGCGCGCAGTAACGCGATCGAAACAGCCCGTCGGTAGTGTCCTGCACCCGTCGCCACGGCGACACGACTGGCAGGAGTCCCCATGGCCCCCGACCGGTTCACGCTCACGGTCTTCTGCGGCTCGGCCTCCGGCTCGGACCCGCTCTACCCCGCGACGGCCCGCGCCGTGGGAGCCGCGATCGCGCGGCACGGCATGAACATGGTCTACGGCGGCGGGCACGTCGGGCTCATGGGTGCGGTAGCCGATGCGGCGAGAGCCGCCGGTGCGCACGTCACCGGGGTCATCCCCCGCGCGCTGCAGGCCAGGGAGGCCGTGCACCACGGCCTCAGCGAGCTTGTCCTCGTCGACAGCATGCACGAGCGCAAGACGATCATGTCCGACCGCGCGGACGCGTTCCTCGCGCTGCCCGGCGGGCCCGGGACGCTCGAGGAGCTCACCGAGCAGTGGACGTGGGCGCAGCTGGGCATCCACGAGAAGCCGTCCGGCATCCTCAACGTGGACGGGTACTTCGACCCGCTGCTGGCGTTCGTCGGAAACATGCGCGACCGGGGGTTCACGCACCCGCGATACACGGACATGCTCGTCGTGAGCGACGAGATCGACGACGCCCTCGAGCGGCTGCGCGACTACGTCCCGCCCGAGCGGGTCGCCGCGTCGCCCGGTGCGGAGATGAGCGAACCGCTGCGCGCCTAGACCGCTGCTGCGCTACTCGTCGGGCGCGCGATCAGGCTGCGGCTCTCCTCTGTCGCGCGACGAAGACCAGCTCCTTGCCGGGCCGGTCGGGTGCGTCGCGGACGTCCTCGACGTGGAAGCCCGCGTCGCGCAAGGACGCCTCGACCTGCTCGCGTGTGCGGAACCGCAGCGTGGAGTCCGAGACGATCGTCGTCCCGTCGTCGTGGAAGACGTTGGTCCAGCGGAAGCTCACGAGGTCGCCGGTGACGTCCGTGAGGTCGCACCAGGTCTCGACGACGCCGACGCCCGCGATGTCCTTGGTCTCGTGCGTCTGCTCGCGGGTCCACCCCGTCCACGCCCGCCGCGACGGCTCCCGCACCTCGAAGACGAGCCACGTGGCGACACTGCGGATGGCGGCCAGCGTCGCCGACCACTCCTCGTCCGTGATGAACACCTGCGCGACGTTGGCGGTCATGGTCACCAGGTCGACCTGGTCAGTGACCGTCTGCGCGTCGCCGTGGACCCACCGGACGCGGTCGCTCTTGCCGCGTGCGACGTCGAGCGACGCCGACGCCGGGTCCACGCCGATGACGTCCAGACCCCTGCTCGCCAGCATCGTCGCGAACGTGCCCGTGCCGCAGCCGAGGTCGAGAACGCTGCGCGCGCCGAGCTCCTCGACGATCGCGACGTACGCGTCGAGGTCGCTGCGGTCGCCGTCGAAGTCGTCGTAGATCGCAGCGAGACGTGGGTCGTCGAAGATCGGGTCGGGCATCGACCGAACGTAGCCAGCACGGATCGACCCGGCGAACGGATTCTCCTCGACCTCAGGGCCCGCCGCGCCAGTGGTCGATGCGGCGGTGGTCGGGCAGGAAGCCGTGCTCGACGCCCCACAGCACCGCCTGCGTCCGGCTCTCCACGCCGATCTTCCCGTAGGCGGAGCGGATGTAGGACTTCACCGTGTTCGGGCTCAGGTAGGTGAGCGCGGCGACGTCGGCATTGCTCTTTCCTTGCGTGATCAGCGCGAGGATCTCGGCCTCCCGGTCGGTCAGCCCCTCCCCGCGCCCGGGCCAGTCCAGCCCGCTCGCCGGACGCGCGCGGCCCGGGACCTCGCTGATCACCACCTCACCGGCGTGCACCGCCTCCAGGGCCGCGACGAGCTCACGCGCGGGCAGCGCCTTGGACAGGTACCC